>CAZRQS010000114.1:0-8505 GCA_964602255.1 uncultured bacterium
AAGCTCAGGGTGACAGACAAGCTCAGGGTGACAGACAAGCTCAGGGTGACAGACAGGCTCAGGGTGACAGACAAGCTCGAGGTGACAAGAAGGCCGGAGACTACGGCGAGAGCGTTGCTAGGTCGGCGGCTACTGCGGATGTCAGGTCCGTCGTATCCGGCGATCGGTGGGTGGATGCGGTGACCTGCGAGAATCCGCGGGATCTTGCGATGCGCTGAGCCTCGTTCATGATTTGTGCGACCATGCGTTTGCGCACCGCTTCGCGGTCGTGCCTTAGCGACGCAATTTGCGACTCGACGCTTTGCGTATTTGTCGCGTCAGCATCGTGAAGAGCGTGGAAGCGGTTCGTCAGGTCGTCGCGCGCGTTGGTGATCGGCGCCGTATCGGCCGGTGGCGCGTTGACCAAGGCACTGTACTGGGCTTGCATATCCGCCATCGAACCGCGATGCGCCATACTGGAGGGCAGTTGCAGTGAACCCGCCGTCGATGTCTGTGCGGCCAGGACGCGCTCGCGCGCAACAAGGTTCGCGTTCGTGCGCACCTGCAAGTCGGCGCTCATCTTCGCGATGTCGTTTTCCCCGCGGACACGCAGTTGCGCAGCGTACGCCGCCAATATGGTCGCGTTCTGCCGGCGCATTGCGTTTGCCGCCGAGATGTCATGTTGCTGTAGAACGGCAAGTCGTGCTTGTAACCGCTGCCGGACATCGGCGCTTAACGCGAGCGTCTGAAGTTTTGCGCGGAGCATGAGACGTTGCGGCGCATCGCGGCGGGCGAGGTCCAGCAGAAGCGTCGAAACTCGTTCGCGCAGCTCTTGGGCGCGCTGATTGTAAGCTTCTTGCGTCCGGTCGTTTACTGCCGTCACGAAGGTCGTGTACGCCAGCTGTTGCTGTGCGAGCAGTGTCGCGCGGTACTGCGCCATATCGCGCTGGGCCGCGCCCGCTAAGTCGGCGTGCTGCGTTGCGTACGCGTTTTGAATGTTCGTTTCGATTGCGCCCGCACTCGGCGCGCCGTTCGAACCGTCGGCGAAGATGTTGGTAGACGGCTTGCTTTTTGCCAAGTTTTGCGTGACACGGCCATATCGCGCCGCGACCGTGTTCAGATCGTGCCGTATTGCGGCGGACGCGTTGTCAATCTGTGCGCCGCTGTTGGCGAAGCGAGTGTGAAGTGTCGACTGCAGTACGGCGATTTGGCGATCGTATTGCGCCAGCGTGCCGTAAAGCGGGTCCTTCGGAAGCAACGCACCGACGTTTACCGATGCAGGGCGCGTTTGCGCGCTCGCCATGCAGCCCGCGAGCAGAAGAACAAGTCCTAGAGTCAAATGTTTCATCATTGGATCTTATGCTGATAAGTGAGGGTGAAGCCGTTGTTGCCGAGCATAGGCGTCAGCACCGACGCGTTCGTCAAGTCGTTGAATCCGAGCAGATTCGTTTGCTGACTTGCCCCGAACAGCGTCGGCGAATCGACGCTGTAGAACGTCAGGTCAAACGCCGTCGAGTTGCCCTTGTTCGCTTGGATACTCATGCTGCGCCGGCGCGGCGTCCCCAGGCTTTCTCCGAACACCGCCGTGATATGCTTGCCGAACGCTTTGGCCGCACTCAAACCGAAGCCGCTGGCGAAACCGTCGGTGAGCTGCAGATTCTGCAATCCCAGCGCGTTGCCCAGCGATGCAGAGAGTGGCTCGAGCAATTGCTGCGTAAAGTACGTATTGAGCCCACCCATCGCAAGGCCGGTGATCGCGTTCCCGCCGCCGCCGGATGCTAGTGCACTGCCGCCATTCGTGAAGTTGGACACGCCCGAGAGCATCGCCAGGATTTGGGCGCGGCTATAAGGCGGAGAGGAATCGAACGCGATCTGCATGTTGTTGGGCGCAAGACCCGTAACGTGCAACGCGACGTAGGCGGGCGGATTGGTAATCTGCGTCGTCGCCACGGCGTCGACATACGGCATGATGCCGTTATTCGGATCGAAGGTGATGTTCGCGCTTTGCACCGTAAAGCGGCGTAGGAAATCGACGGTTCCGCCGGTCGACGTGACCGCGCCCGCAAGTGTCGGATGCGCGAGCGTGCCGGCAACCGTGACCGCACCTTGCGCGCCGACATCGACGCCGCTGCTTTGCACGCGCACGTCATTGCCGATCGTTGTGCGCAAGTTGAAGGCCAGCGGTAACGGCGGTTTTGGCGAAGCCTTCGGCGCCTTCGGATTCCAGAAGGCGGTGAGCGGAATGCGCGCGCTCGGAATGTCGACGCTGCCCGTTATGGTGGGTATGCCGCCCGGCCCGCGGGACGCGAGAATGTCCGCATTGATTTTACCGCGGAAGTATTGCGGACTGTTGATCTGCGCGTTCCTTGCCACAATCGTCGAGCTAAACGACGCGGATTTCGGGCTGCGGAAGTTGGGAACGAGGGCCGTGCCGTTCACGTCCATCGTTCCGCCGCCGACATTCGCATGCAACGCTCGTATCGCAACAGTATTGCCCGCAAAGGCAATCGTGCCGTTCACCTTTTGAATCGGATTCTGATCGATTGGCCCAACGAAGTAGCCGTTGTGCAGTCCGATCGCGCCGTTGAGTTTAGGCGTATCCAGCGTGCCGCGAATATGCATTGCTCCGCCCATCGTTCCGGCCAAATGGTAGCCGTGCGGGAATGCGCTCTCGAAATCACTGAAGTCCAGGTTGTCGAGATTCATGTCAAACGCGATAGGTGCGCTGCGCGTGAGATGTAGCGGCGCGCTACCTGACGCCAAGAGAACGCGCCCGCGTTGCATGTCCACTTCGCCGTGCTGCAGCGCAACAGTACGCTTGTTGCCCGCGAGCGTTCCCCAGACTTTCGGTATAACGAACTTCGCATAATGCAGCGATGCGACTGTGAAATCGTCGCGCAGTTGCGGATCGGCGCGCGTGCCTGTCACGTGGAGCGTGGTATCGAGCGTGCCGCTTACTTGATTCGTTTTGCCGGAAACCGTCGTCATCAGTTTGCCTAGGTCGGGGCTGGCTGCGTGCATCGCAATTTGCAGCGGGTCGTTGGCGTGTAGACCGAACGTGCCCGAACCCTGCGCGGTCAAATACGGAATGCGCACGATGGCTTGCTGAATCTGGCCGCGACCTCGGTCCGCGGAAAGCGCGACCTGCGCCTGTTGAACCTGCACTCGTCCCACGACGCCATTCACCACATTTGCACGTGCATTGAGCGAAACGTCGGGATAGCGCCCGCGGGCGGTTGCGTCGGCATCGATGTATCCGGTAACGGGTGCGGTCATACCCATGAGCGGCAGCCACGTGCCGAGATCGACGCCGCGCACGTTGGCGGTCATATTCACGCCCGCATTGGTTGCGAGCTGCGCGACGCTACGCATCGGCGCCAGTGCCACAGTGCCCGCAAGGTGCCCTCGTCCGGCAGTACCATTTACGTTTGCGTTGAGCGCCAGCGTGCGTCCCGTGGTTTGCCAGTTTGCCGCCGTGTTACCGATTTCGAACTGCCGGTAACGCACGTTTGCAAGATTGACGTTACCGCTGCTCTGAATGCTTTGTCCGGACGTGTCGACGTTCAGCGCAAGGTTTCCGCTGCCGGCGAGCGTGTCACCCGCATTGAAATAATCGTTGAAGTCCGCTAGGTTCGCATGTGGCGCCGAGATGCCGGCCCGCATCGTTCCGCCGCCGCCCGCGCCGTTGAAGGCGACGACCGTTGAGCCGACCGTAACGTGGCCGCCGCTCACGTTGAAGTTTTGCGCCGTGCCACCGAGTGTTCCGCGCAGATCGCGGAAGGCAAGCCCGCGAACGGAGCCTTCAGGAACATCGAACGAACCGCTTACCGCCGGTGCGCGACCGGTTCCGCCCACGTGCACGTTCGCATCGATGCTGCCTTCGATGTATTGGTGCGCAAGTTTCGGTTGCGCAAATGCGATGAGCTCGTGTGCGTCGGCAGCGCGCATGCTCGCGTTTAAATCATATTGCGGCGCTATCGGCGCGCCCATGCGGACGCCGGCGATACTTCCGTCCAGCGCGACGAACGCCGGACCCATGCCGATCATCGCATCGCGCACGTCAAGCCGGTCACCGGAGTACGCAAATGCAGCGTGGCCACCGACGGAATACCGCGAGTACTGTGCACGGTCGAGCACCATCGCACCATTCACGCTCGGTGACGTCAGCGATCCGCTTGCCGTTGCACCGACGTTCGCGTAACCGCCGCGTAGCGGCATGCCTGCGCTGCGCAGCGAGGAGAGATCCAGATGCGCGATCGAAAGCGCAATGCGGCTGCCAACTTTACCGACACGACCCGTGGCCACGGCGCTGCCGGTGTGTGCAATCGTCGCATGCGCAGCATACACGTTAATATTCTTGCCTTGCGTGCCAATCGTCGCGCTCAAGCCGTTAATCGGAATCCCTCGAATACTTGCGCCGGCGAATTGCGCGTTGCGAATCTGCGCAACGCTGCGGCCGCGATCGTACACCAGTGCAATCGGCGCGTTGACGGTTCCGGATGCCGGGAGGTTTCCCGCAACCGCGCCGAGGGCTGAAAGCGAACCGTGGAAGCGGCCTTCCAGTGCTAAGTGGCTCGTGCCGTTAATCGTGCCTTTGGCGTCGAGCGTCCCGAACGAGCCGCGCGCTATTAGTGAAGAGACGCCGACACTCCCCGGCGGCCCGCCGAAGTTCGCACGCGCATCAGCGATCGTCATCTTGCCAAACGCAGCATCGCGTACATCGACGTTGCCGGCCAGCCCAAGCTGCGCATGTTCTTGCGCCGCAAACACGTCGCCGGAGATTCTCGCGTGCACCGGCGGCGGCGCCTTGACGTTCAAACCAGGAAGCGACGCGATTTGTGCCGGCCGAACGATAAGGTTGTTCGCATGCACCAAAGCGGCAATTGTGTTGTGCGGATGATCGAGAGCGATGCGCGTTTGCAGAACGGGCGTGGTGCCGTTCGACAAGGTGAGACCGACGTTGCCCGTGCCGGCGCTCGACACGTTGAACGCGCTCGAGAGCTGTCCGCTATTATTTGCGTCACCCAGGATGCCGTGCGTGTCGATTTGCTTGAGACTATCGCCCGACGCCAGCAGCATACCCGCAAGCCGCATGCTCGGGAGAATTGCCGACGCGTACGGGATTTGGTCGCTTGGACCTGTGAGGCTTGCAACGGCTTCGACCGCACCGGGCTCTTTCTGCAGCGACATGCGTCCGCGCGCTGCGAGGTTGAATCCGGCATACCGGAGCGTGAAGTGCAGCACGCTGGCCGTCTTGCCGTCAAACGCGATCGTGCCGTCGGTATCGCGCAGCGGCATGGCGCGATAGTCGATTCGAGGCGATCGAATCGAGATGAGCGCAAGCGGTGTACGCACGGGGCCCGACACAAGCATCGAAAGGTCTACCGGCCCGCGCATCGGCAGCTTCGCTGCGGCGACGGCGAGTTTTTTGATGCGCGCAAGATCGCTGTGCGCTTGGACTGTTAGCCTGAACTTGGGCGCTTTTAAGTCATAAATGCCGCCGGTGACGTACACCGGTGCACCCGCGACGTCGGCGGTGAGCCGCGACGTCGTTAAACCCGCGCTGGTTACGTCAAGCGGGCCGTGTACGTTGTTGATTGGCGCGCTGACGCCTTGCATGGCGATCTGCACACCGCTCATGTACGCGCTCGCCGACATGCTGCCATAATAGCGCGCGTCGAGGTTGTTCAGATATCCCGCGCGCATACGCAGGTTCGCATTGTTGAGCGAGTAGTTCACGAGCTGCGCGATAGGAACACGTACCGCAGTCCAATGCTGGAGCGTAAACCCGGCCGGCGTGTCGATGACGCCGGCGCCGTGGATTGGATACGAGCCGCCCGAAACGTAGGCCATCGAAGCGCGATAGGTCGTCCGCGCGTCCGTATGCACGTTCGCATTGAAGTTGACTTTGCCGATGTATAGCCGCCGCGCAGACGGATCGACCCGCGTTCGATCGGTCACCGTGAGTGAACCATCAACCACGCGGAATGTCATGTTCAGCGGCGATGCCGTTTTGTTTGAAGGGCCGCCTTGCGCCAGGTGCGGCAAGTTGTACGTGCCGTCCGCATTATGCACGACGGTAATCTGCGGTCGATAAACAGTGATCGCGTGCAGGCCGAAACGGTGCTGACTGCCGGGTAGAAGATCGTGTAAGTTATAGGCAACGTCGATACGCGGAATGTAGGCCAGCGGCTCGCCTTTCGCGCTCACCCGCACATCTTTTAAGGTCGCATCGCTGCCATGAATCGACATGCTGCCGAATGATACGTTGGTACCGGTCGACATGCCCAAAATCTTAGCCGCCGCGAAAGGAACGATGGCGTTCCGCAGAAGCACGACGGAAAGTAAAAGTATAAGAAGAAAGAGTATTGCGACTCCGGCGACGACCACTCGTTTGCTTCTTGCGGCAGCCATAGTGCATAGGTTATGCCCACCCTGCTAAACCGCGAAGCTATTAACAATAGTCAGCAGCGCAACTAAGCGTAACCTCGGCTGCTGCGCAGACTAACGCACGTAACTTCCGCCGTTCACGTCAATGGTTGTGCCGTTCGCGTAATCGCCGGCACCGCCGGCAAAAAACGCGATGATCGACGCGACCTCTTCCGGCGTGCCAACATAACCGAGCGGAATCTCACCGACGATCTCGGCGCGCCGCGTAAGGAGATCCGGTTCGGCCATCTCCGTAAGAATAAACCCTGGCGCGATGGCAATCGCGACAATACCTTCGCGACCGCACGAGCGCGCAATCGATTTGTTGAAGTTGACCAGCGCAGCTTTGCTCGCGCCGTAATCCGCGTATGTGAGTTCGCCGCGATGCGCCGCCCGTGAGGCGACGTTGATGATCCGTCCTTTGCGCTGCTCGCGCATATGCTGCAGCACCAAGTACGTCAAGTGCACCGTTCCGAAGAGATTCACCGCAAACGTCTGCTCCCAACCGGCGCGCCACGCTTCATACGTGTTTCCAAAGAACGGGTTCTCTTCGAACTGCGCGGCATTGTTGACGAGCGTGTCGATCGGACCGAAGCGCTCAACGCATGCTTCTACAAGTTTCGGCAACGCATCGTAGTCGGAGAGATCGCAAGCAAATTCGGCCGCGCGATCGCCCAGGTCGCTTGCGAGTTTGCGCGCGGCCGCAGCGTCGCGTCTATAGGTAAATGCGATCCGGTGTCCGGCCGCATGCAACGCGCGAACCGCCGCGGCTCCGATGCCGCGCGACCCGCCGGTCAAAAGTATCGTCTGGCTCACGCTGCCGCAGGTTACGCGCAGTTCTCAAGCCACCCTTCGTTCAAGGAGAGGTGACACTAAAGCGGCAGCACTACACGGCTTGCCGGTGCTACATGCTTAGCGCCGCTGCAACCGCAAAGACCGAACGCGCAGGCGTTCGCGGATTGCCTCACTTGGAACGCGGACCTTGTCGGCTAGGCGCATAAGCCAGAGTAGACGGATCGTCCACCACGTAATGTCGATCTCGTACCACGCCATGCCGTGACGCGCCGAGTACGGAAACGCGTGATGGTTGTTGTGCCAGCCCTCGCCGAACGAGAGCAGCGCGACCCACCAAGAATTCGTCGAACGGTCCGACGTTTTGTACGTGCGATAGCCGAACATGTGCGTTGCACTGTTGACCAGCCACGTCGTGTGATATGCGAACACGAGCCGGCCGAAGATGCCCCAAATGACGAACGGCCAGCCGCCGAGCGCAAAGAGCAATCCCGCGAGCGCGATCTGCATCGGTATGCCGATGCGGTGCAGCACGCGGTAGAACGGATCGCTCCACAGATCGGGACAGAATTTCTGGAACTCTTCCTGCGTGGTCGGAATGTTCGGATTGGGTTTGAAAAGCCACTCGACGTGCGCCCAACTAAAGCCACGGCGCGTGCTATGCGGATCGCCTTGTTTGTCGGAGTTGGCGTGATGCACGCGATGCGTTGCGACCCATGAAATCGGATCGCCTTGAAATGCCAGCGTTCCGAGAATGGCGGTGAAGTACTCGACGGGTTTACGCAGTCGCACGCTGCGGTGCGAGAGCGTGCGGTGATAACACAGGGTAACACCCCATGCACCGGTCATGTAGGCGAGAATCGCTGCAACGAGGACTGCCCACCACGAGAAAAACGCCGGAACGAAAACCGCCGCCGCTCCGATGTGAATTAGTAATAGACCGATTCCGTTCGGCCAATTGGGCCGGGCATCACGCATGCTAGCTAGTTTCCCCGAAAAGCAGAAGTGTCACGCAGTTTGAGAGGACGCGAACACCTTCCTGGCCGCCAGACGCAACTCTAGCTCATCCACAACAATCTCGGAAAGGCGCTGCAGTACGTCGGCTTGCCTGGGTGAGAAGATCACCGTGCGACCGGATATTGATCGCGTTTTTGGAACGTCAAAGCCACGTGCTGCTCGCGTTCGTAAAGCGTGGCATTACGCAGCGTCTGTGCGCAGCGTTCGGTTCAAGCGACTTCCAAAGCACGGAAAGACTTGCACGGAAGCGCGTTATGCCGGTCATGCGTGAATTCAATCGACAGATGA
>CAZRQS010000115.1:0-8476 GCA_964602255.1 uncultured bacterium
GACGCGGCATTTGGACGCTGCGGCAAGACGGCGAGTTCGTGGACATCACATACGAATGGTACGTTCGCGCGGAAAAGCCGATGCTCAAGCTGCTCACGCCGGTATTGCGTCGCGCTTTCGAATGGAACCACAGCTGGTCTATGGCCGAAGGCGAACGTGCCTTAAAAGCGGAGTTGGCGCGCCGCGCCGATGTCGAGAGTACCGTTGAGCAACGCCTCGAGCAGCTCTGATTGCTTGCGCGAGCGAATGGCCCCAAGTTCTGCACCCACCTCGTGCGCAACGGCGGCCAGCAGCGCCACTTCATCCGGCGCGAACGCTTCGCCGTTTTGCCGCCTGCGCACCACCATCGCACCAATCAGCACGCCGCGCACACTGCACGGGATTGCTAGTCCGTCTACTCCCAGTATGCTTGACACGTCACCAAGGTCCACGGGCTCGCGCGACTTTCGCATGCGCACGAAGGCGAGATCGTCGACGGGTATCTCACTCGGTACCGTGCCGTTTCCGGTATGCGCGGAGAGTTGATACGCGTTATCGGTGCGCTCGTAGAGGGCGGTTGCCGAGGCGCCCGACGCTTGACATACATCTTCCACAGCACGCGAAAGTAACGCCTCGGCGCTCTCCATGAACGGCGCTTCGTCCGCTAAGCGCCGCAAAGCGTTCGCGGCTTCATGTTTGGCACGAAAGAGCGCGCGTTCGATGATGCGTTCGACGTATTTGTGCACCGCGTTGAACGAAAAGCCAATCGCGAGCGCAACCGCAAGTTCTACCGCAATACCGACTCCCCGGCTCGCAGCGGCGGCTTTGAGCAAATCCTCGACGAGAATGAAAATGCCGACCACAAGTGAGGTCAGAATAGTGTAGACGAGTGTCCGGTTCAAAATAAAGTTGACGTCGATGATGCGATGCCGCAGAATCGCGTACGTGCACCCGATTGGGAAGAGCAGGACCGTAAACCACTCGAATCCCGAGAGATGAACCGGATGCACGAGCAAGCGGTTCAGCAAGTTGAGAAGCACGCCGGCCCGGCTAAAGACAAAGGCCCAAAACACCCAGCGAACGCGCTGCTTGGCAAGGCCCGTTGTGCGCGCATAGCTTAGCGCGAAAAACGCGATGATGACGAGCTGCGAGGCTGCAAAAGCGGCGCTGGTGATCCATGGCGAGATGCTGACGAGGGAACATCCCCGAAGCGCTTGCGCCGTCGCATCGATCACGTTGATGATGATCGATGGAACGATCAGCAGCGCCATTGCCGAGCGCGCGATGTTTTGTGCGCGCTTGGAAACGCCTTTTGCAATCGCCTCCACAACGAGATAGAGAACCAACGGCGAGCACGTCCAAAGAAGAGCGGTCAAAGCGCCGCCTGCGATCCGCCCGGGAACGGGCAAGGCGCCCCACCACGCGTCGGGCAGACCCAACCCCACGCTCATGCACCAAATGCCCAACAAGAGTGAAGCGCTGTCGACACCCCGCCACAGCAACAGTATCGCGATGCCCAGCAGAATGAGTTTGAAAGCGAGCTGTGCAGCGAAGGTGGTCCACGGATCCGTGTGGCGCAGCACGTACGGAATGTCGAGGCTGGCGGAATTCCGCGACACGATCAGATGTATCGTTTCGCCCGCGCGTCCAGCTTGCGTCGGCGTGTAGTGGAAAACTTCGGCAACACGGCTGGGCACGTCCATTGCCGGTAACCGGATGACGTCACCGGGGCGCAGCCCTGCGGCGCGATCCGCCTCCGAGAGCACGTCCAAGCGCACTGCACAGGGCAGCGTAGTGGCGGCGACCGGTCCGAAGCGGGCGCTTTGCGCCCACGAGAACGCTTCGACCAGAAGAATGCACAAAGCAACGGCCGATAAGCCTGCGGCCGTTACCGAACGGCGCCCCATTTGCAAATGATTAAACGGCGGGTGAGAGAATCTTTCAGTATCTAACATTCCATCTGTGCTGTGGGAGTTTATTCCTAATATGCCGTTATCGAGAAAACAGTTCGTAACGGCGGCGGCGGTGGGGGCCTCCGTAGCCGCACTTCCTTCGAGCGTTCCCGCTCAAGATGAGCAGCGTACCCCGGTCAAGTTTCACATCCTCAAACCCGGTGAATTCAATCATGCGCTCATGATGCAGACGCTCATGGTCAACAAACCACACAAGCAGGTTTTCCAGGCAGCGAATGCGTTGATACTTGCGCCCGGCGTCGCAGCGATGTACATCCACATGCAGAACTCGATGAATGCGCACGAATTCTCGTTGGGTTTTGGCCAGGGCAGTTTGGCAACACTAGGCGTTTTGATGGGGCCGTCCGTTATTTTGGCGCTGTCGGATCCGATGTGGACGAAGTACGGCTTGGGCGACGCGTTCAAAGTCGCGCACACGAACATCTATTATAAAGCGGCGTCACTTAAAGCGACCGGATCGCCGGACGATCCCGATTCGATCTATCAAGACTGGAGCGCGGAAGCAGTCTTGCATCGCGGCGGCGCATTGATGGTATGCCACAATGCCATGACGTTCGTCGCGTCGGTCGTCGCCGGAAAGACCGGTCAATCACCGCAAGCGGTTCTGAGCGATTTCGAAGCGCACGTGCTGCCGGGTTTTCAAGTCGTTCCGGCAGGCGTTGCCGCAGTGCAGTTAGCGCAACAGCACGGCTTTACACTTTTCGCGCTCGCATAAGCGCGACCGGTGTCGCGTAAACGCGGTAGCCGGGCACTCATCCATGCGTGAGGAATCGCTCTCAAGCGGCGTTCACGCTCGTTGAAACGCTCATTGCCGTTGCTGTCGTGGCGCTCGCAATCGGCGGCTTCGTTCTTGCCATGGGAGCATTCGGGCGGTTCTCGACGCATCAAGCCGGACCGGTTCGAACTGCGGCGATGCAGCTCGCAGAGCAAACGCTTCGTGTTGCGCAGGATTCCTGGAAATATGCATCGCCAGGAACCGCGCCATCCGGAACGTGGCAAACGACGGTGCCCCTCGCCGTTCCGTCTGCTCTTCCAACGACGGTTCCGGTGACCGTAACGGCGTCGGTGTCAAACGCAACCGCGCAAAGCGCGCAAGTCACGATTACGGTGCAGTATACGCCCGACGCAAATCGTTCAGGCGACACAGGCCGGATATCGGTGAGCGGCGTTGCACAAGTGAAGGCTCCAGTGCCCGGCGCGACCGTTCTAAATCCGTCGTTGATTCCACAACCAAGCGGAGCGCCGTAGGTGCTTGCCAGCGCGCTATTTTACGTTGCGCTCGTTGCCGTCATAGCAACGACCTTTCTTTCAGCCGGCCTAGCGATGACGCGCATGACCGTCCATCGTCTTTCCCAAACGTACGTGACTCCGGGTTACCAGCGCGCAGTATCGGCGCTGCAACAAACACTGGCCACCGACATGCAAAACGGCGGCCTGCCAAATCCACTGCCTGCGTTCACGCCGATTCCGGCATCGTGTGTTGACGCGAGCACGCCTTGCAGATTCCGAACTGCCGAGACGATAACGCTTACGCAGACATCCACTCCCGCTCCGGTGGCTGCATGCGATTCCTCACAGAGCGCGTGTGCGGCCAACGAACAAGCGAACGCGTATGTAAATGAAAGCCGCGTGAGCGCGCGCATCACGGTATCGGTAATCGCCGGTGACGGCACAACGCTGACAACGCGCAGCGGCGACGTTATCATGCGTACGATGAACACTCCCCCATATGTTGTTGTCGGAGGTGCACGTGACGGCGCATTCGACAGCGTCGCATCGGCGAACGCAGCCGGTGATGACGGTGGCACAGTGCCCGCAACACCGAATCCGTGTTCGGCGAACGCGCCGGGAACGGCCGACGACACGGTGGTCCGCGTCGCGTATCGCAACCAAACAACCAACGCATGCAGCGACGGCAGTTCGTGGCGAGCGGCTTCGTATACGTCCGGCAGCGGCGTTCCGTCAGGGTGGTCGCCCTGACGTTATGCGAAACGCGCTATAGCGCCGGCAATTTCCGCCGGTGCTTCGACGGGTAAATTATGTCCCGCGCTCCGCAACGTGACGGATAGCGAACCGTTTATCGCTTGCGCGACCTCGCGTTTGAGCCGGCTGGGCGGAACGAGTGGATCTTTTTCTCCGCCGATACATAGCACCGGGACAGCGATCTGCGCGAGCCGGTCGCGGAAATCGATAAAACGCCCGCGATCGTACCAGCCCTCCCAATGCTCGCGCTGCGCGACGAGTGCATCGTCGACGATGCGCGATATTGCTTCCGAAGAGACCGCAATGCCCATCGCAGCGCGTTGAAACGCTTCAATTCTCGCGCGGCTTCCGTACGCATCGAGTGCAGCGGCACGCTGACGTTCGCTGCCGCGGCCGCCGTGCGCCGTTCCCGGTGCAACAAGAATCAGCTTCTCGAGATTTGGCGGATGGTCGGCCGCGAGGTACTGTGCGACTTTGCCGCCCATCGAATGTCCCACGACGACGACCGGCGCATCGATACTTGCAAGCGCGGCACGCGCATCCGAAACATAGCCTTCCAAATCGTGACCCTGTGCCGGCCGATCGCTCAGCCCGCAGCCCCGAAAGTCAAGCAAATGCAACGTGAAACGTTCGGTATCGAGCTGTTGCACCACATCGTGCCACATTCGTCGCGCGCTAATCCAACCATGTAACAGTAGGACGTGACGCGCGCCGGCTCCGCGCCGTTCGACGCGGAGCTGAACGCCGGCGTTATCGATAAAAGTCGACACGCGACGTAGGTTCTTCGGCTTCGCTCAAGTCTCCGGGTGGAGTTTGCCTATGCGATTTGGAAGCAGCACGCAGTGAAACGCGGTTGGACCATTTACCTCGGGCTCGTCTACGTCATTACGGTATGGGCCCTCAACGTCGTTGCCGTAAAGTACGTCGTCGCCACGTGGAGCCCGATGGCATTTACCGGCTTGCGCTTTCTCGTTATGACGCCGCTGGCGTTTTTACTTGCACGCGTTCTCGGCGAGCGCATCACTATCGCAAAGCGGGACATTCCCTTGCTCATCGCCTGCGGCGCGTGCGGATACGGCGTGTATCAATATCTTTGGATCATCGGCCTCGCGCACACCACGGCCTTTGCTTCGGCACTGCTCGCGACGCTCACACCCGTGATAACGCTCGCCATCGTCGCTCTGCGCGGACAAGAACGCGTTCGCAGCGGACGCTGGGCAGGTGCCGTCATCGCATTGTTTGGCGTAGCTATCTTCGAAGGCGCGTTCGCGGGTCATGCGACGTTCCGCATCGGCGACGCGCTTACGCTTGCGTCGGCGGCGACGTTCGCGATGTTCAACGTGCTGAGCGCGCGACTTTTGGATCGCTATACGCCGGTCAGTTTGGTGGTCATTTCATTAACGATCGGCACCGTCATGATCTTGCCCGGAGCCATTCCGCAGATGCTCCATCAGGACTGGTCGCGCATTACGCCGCTCGACTGGATGGTTTTCGTGTACGCCACCATCTTTCCGATCCTGTTGACTTATCCGGTATGGAGTTACGGGATCTCGCAGCTGGGCGCAGCGCGCACGTCGCTTTTTCAGTTCGGCGTGCCGATCTTGACCGGACTTTTGAGTGTTGCCCTCCTTCACGCGCAGATCGAACCGCATCAAATCATCGGTGCCCTCATCTGCATCGCCGGAATGGCTATCTCGCAGCTCGCAGGCAAGGTCTCGCTGGTGGCGCTGTGGGCGCAGCGCACGCAAGGCATGGAACGGTAATCCTCGAACCTCGGCGGAGTGAGCAAGCGTCTGTACTACTGGCTTCTGGTGGTGCCGTTCGTGGCAACGCTCGTGCCGCCGCTTTACGCGCGCCGCACTCCCGAACTCTTCGGTTTTCCGTTCTTCTACTGGTACCAGGTCGCGTGGATCGTCATCTCCGCCCTGATTGTGTGGCTCGTCTACGCCATGACACGCAGGCCGGAACATGAGTAGCGGCAACGTCATCTTCATCGTTCTGATACTGGCCGTGACGGTCATGGGTTTTCTTGCGGCACGATGGGGCCGCGCGAAAATGAATTCATTGGAGGAATGGGCCCTTGGCGGCCGGCGCTTCGGAACGATTGTTGCGTGGTTTTTGCTTGGCGGCGATCTCTATACGGCCTATACATTCATTGCGGTTCCGGCGCTGGCATACGGCGTCGGAGCTCTGGCGTTTTTCGCCGTGCCCTATACGACCATTGCGTATCCGCTCGTTTTCCTCATCATGGCGCGGTTTTGGACGATTGCGAAACGGCGCGGATATGTGACGACGGCGGACTTCGTGCACGATCGGTTCGGAAGCCGCTGGCTGGAACTCGCGGTCGCGATCACCGGCGTGCTCGCAACGATGCCCTACATTGCACTACAACTCATCGGTATGCAAGTCGTACTGGAGAAAACCGGCATTGCGGGACCGCATGGATCGACCCTAGTTTTCCTGCTCATCGCGTTCGTTCTGCTTGCCGCATACACGTTTACCAGCGGCCTACGCGCGCCGGCCATGATCGCGTTCGTGAAAGACACGCTGATTTATCTGACCGTCGTTGTCGCGCTCATCATCATTCCAGCTAAACTCGGCGGATGGGCGCACGTCTTCGACGCGGCGCAGCGCGCGCTTGCGGCGAAGCCCAAACCCGGATCGATCATTCTGGGGCCGAACCTGTACTTTGCGTACTCTAGCCTTGCGCTGGGCTCGGCGCTCGCACTCTTCATTTATCCGCATTCCGTGACGAGTGTGCTAAGCGCAAAGAGCGCGAACGTCATCCGCCGCAATTGCGCCTTGTTGCCACTGTACAGTTTGCTGCTCACCTTCATCGCGCTGCTCGGCTACTGCGCACTGGCAGCCGGGATCGTCGTCAAAAACAACAATCTCGCGATTCCCGAGCTCTTCGCACGTTTTTTCCCGGACTGGTTCGCCGGCGTCGCATTTGCCGCCATCGTTATCGGCGCGCTTGTGCCGGCAGCGATCATGTCTATTGGCGCGGCGAATCTTTTTGCGAGCAACATCCTTCAGTCGTTTCGGGTGCGGCAGTTACGTCCGCCCACCGAGTTTAACACCGCGCGGTACGTTGCACTCTTCGTGCTGGCCGGCGCGTTCTGTATTGCCGTGTTCGTTAAACCGGCGTTCGCGATCAATTTCCAACTGCTTGGCGGCGCGTGGATTTTGCAGATCTTCCCCGCCGTCATCCTCGGCTTGTACACGCGCTGGCTTCATCCCACGGCATTACTCGCCGGCTGGGCTGCGGGAATGCTTGCGGCGAGCTGGATGGTCGTATCGACGGGCTTCTCTTCGATTTTTCCACTGCATGCCGGCGGGGCGACGTTGAACGGTGCCATTGTGTTCTACGCTTTGCTTGTGAACTTGGTGGTCACCGGCGCGCTATCATGGGTTCTCAATGCCGCAAAAGCGGATGCCGGAACCGATCTGACGACCGCTGCGGATTACGCATGAGTAGCATTCAGCCTGACGGATGGAAACGGCCGCGCGGTTACAGTAACGGCATTGCCGCGAGCGGACGCCAAATCTTTATCGCCGGGCAGATCGGTTGGAACGAGCGGGAAGAACTCGTTTCGAGTGATTTCGCGGAGCAAGCCGCGCAGGCGTTGAGGAACATCGTTACCGTCTTAACCTCAGCTGATGCGCGGCCTGAGCATCTGGTACGCATGACGTGGTATGTTACCGACAAAGTCGAGTACCGGAACGCCTTGCAGCGCATCGGTGAAGCGTATCGCGAGATCGTCGGAACGCATTATCCGGCTATGACGCTCGTGCAAGTTGCCGGCCTGCTCGAAGACGGCGCCAAAGTGGAGATCGAGGCAACGGCGGTCGTGCCGTTACCGCCGGACGCTCATGGGTAGCGAGCTGGTCATCGTCGGTTCGAGTCCCGCCGTCCCTCGTCCGAATCGCGCCAACAGCTGTTATCTTATCCGTGGCCCGGGCGCGACGGTTGTGCTAGAGCTCGGGTCGGGTGCTCTTTCAAAGCTGTTGGGCGTGCAAGACATTGCGGCAATCGACGCGCTCTTTATCTCACACATGCATGCCGACCACTTTTTCGACCTCGTGCCGTTGCGCTATGCGCTCAAGTATGAGATCGATCGAAGCACTCCGCTGCCGGTACTCTTGCCGCCTGGCGGAATCAAGCAGCTACACTCAGTCGTATCTCGGTTTGCAAAGCGCGGTTCATTTTTCGATGGGCTCATCGCGCTAGACGAGTACGATCCCGCCGGCGAATACCGGGCCGGCGGCGCGACGCTCACGTTCGCGAAAACACGTCACTACATTCCAGCATATGCAATGCGCGTGCAACTTGCCGATGCGGCCATCGCGTTTTCTTCGGACACTGCACCGGAGCGGCGCGTCATCGATCTCGCCCAGGACGCGAACATCTTTTTGTGCGAGTGCGGACTTGGGGCGCAAGGCACGGAGAGTGGAAGGCGCGGTCACTCAAATGCGCGTGAAGCGGGCGACATGGCCTTCCACGCCCGCATCACGCATCTCGTGCTTACACATTATCATGC
>CAZRQS010000116.1:0-8472 GCA_964602255.1 uncultured bacterium
GACCGTATCGCTTCTTACAAATCGGGGCAATCGTTACGTTGCCTACGCTTGCTCTGGCATTGCTTTTCGCGCATTAAGCCCGGAACGTGTGCTTGCCTAACCGCCCGCCGCGGAACCACGCGTCTGGAACGTGTCTTTTTAGTCACCTTTGGTTACAAGCGAAAAGGATGGACGCACAGACTTCAAAGCATCCCTCCACCTTGAACAGCGAGCAAGAAAAGAGGTCGGTCCATGATGGACCGGCCTCATCGTTTCAGCCCCCGCTAAAAAATAGCGAGCGCTCTTCTTCTATATCTTGACGTGAAGATTGAAGACTGCTGTGAACGGTAATTTCACGCCGACGAATCCCGTATTGTTGTTGTTCAGCCAGAACGAGTACGGAAATTGCAACTGCGGCGGCGCGGCCGAGAGGAATGAATTCGGGAAGAAATTGCCCGCTGGATACAGGATCCCCGTCGGCAGAGACGAGTACACGCAGACGTTCGAATTGTCCCACGCGTACCCGCGCTGACCGCAGTGGTCCACGATGTTCGTCAATAGCACATCGGCTGAAACATTGTTGCTGATGTTGTACGAGATGTTCATGTTCAGCGAAATGCGCCACGGTTGTTTGAACTCGCCAAGATTGTCGAAGTGGCCGGTATACTTGTCGGGCATAAACAACGGCAGGCTTTGTACGTTGTCATTACACGATGCAGGGTCAGCCGCCGTGCCCGTAAGCGCTTTCGAACACGTCTCCGGCATATAACCCGGCCAAGAGAGCGGGCCGCCATACGACGCTCCGGAATTGTAGTTCACGCTTGGCGTGAACGCCCACTTACCGCGACGGTAGTTCAGAATCAACGTAGCGACGTGTGGCGTTTCGTACCCGTTCTCGGCAGACACGGGACCTGGAATAACATCGTAGGTCGTGTAGTATCCGTTACGGTCGAAAAGATTCTGAATTGGGCTGGTCCAGTACGGGTTCATGAGCGTACCGCCTGGGCAAGACGTCGTCCCGGGACTGTACGCCGTCGGCGCGCCAATGCCGCTTGGTGCTACCGTGTAGCACGGAGCTGCTGCAACTCCCGTAGCCGTCGTTCCGCAACGCGCGTCCCGCGTTCCTGAGGCGCAAGCGGAAGTGTACGCATTGTACTGGCTGATGGACGAGTTGAGATTATCGATGACGTTCCGGTTGGTGTTCGGGAAGTTTTGGTACTGTATGCGGCTATGCGTATACGTGTAGGAAACTTGGCCGCTCAGTCCTTGTGCATCGAAATTTCCCTTGCGTAGGGCAAATTCCACGCCATAAGATACTTGATGGCCGACGTTGAGGCCGGATTCCAAACCGGTCAGCGGATCGATGAAAAAGTTCTGTAGTTGGTCGCGCGTGCTCCGGTAGAACGGCGTGAGTTTGAACGACCAGTCCGTAGCGTGCAGCCTCTTCTCCAAAGAGATGTCGTAGTTATACGAGGTATCCGGACGAATGTCGTGCTCGGGCGTGTGGAACCCGTAAGAGTAAAAGTGGCTGCCGATAAAGCTCGCCAGGTCTTCTTGCGTGGTGTTGTACTGCACCCACGACGTGTTTTGCGGACGGGCGTACACACCGGCCGAACCGCGGATAACCGTTTCGGGATTCACGCTATACGTAAAACCGAAACGCGGTTGCCATCGCGTGGTCGAGATCTGCCCGCTACTGGTGTTCACCAGATTCACGGCGCTCTCTGTCGAGCTAGGGCACGGGCCTAGTCCGTTCATCGTGCGCATGACGGGTGCGGTGTCACCGGGTCCGAAGCAAAATTCGGCGTTGTAGTGTGCAAACCAGAACTGTCGTGCCGGATCGTTCGGCGACGTGTCGCCGAGCAGATACTTGAAGTTCTCAATGCGCACTCCGCTATTGATGGTCCAACGATCGCTCGGACGCCACTGGTCCGTCAGCGAAAAGCCGCTGAACCGCGGATGCACTTGGTTCAAATTCGCCTTGAGACCGCGATCGACGGCGACCCACTGCGTGCCCGCCGGCGGAGGCGGTATGTTGCCGCTCGCGATCTTGCTTCCACCCAGAACGTCGCCGTTTGCAATTGCGGCATAGCAGCCTTCCGGAGTTCCCGTGACCGACACGCATCCGCTCGTGGGCGACGTGCCGTTCAACAGAAGCGCGACTGGACGGCTCGTTCCGCCACTAAAGAAACCGGCTGAATACCGCTGTAAATCCGTTGCGGTATAGACGCCGCTCGCGGTCAGCAAATGTTGCGGCGAAAGCTGGTCCGTGAAACTCAGATTTACACCGTACGTATGGTTAGGAATCTCGTAATCAGCCAGCTCCGCGCCATACAGTGGCTGCGCGGCACTGTTCGGACCATAAATGAACCAATTCGAATACAGCGTGTATCCGTAGAGGCGAACGAACGCGTTCGAGCTGAACGAGTGCTGGTATTGAAGCTTTGTAATCGCCACGCCGTTATCGTTGGTGTCGCGCTGCGTGAAAGGCAGAGGCGATCCGAACGCTCGGTTCGTGGGGCTGCTATTGAAGAAATACGGCGTGAGTTGCGAGGCATTGAGCGGCGCGAGCATTGAGCCCTTATACAAGTACGCATCGTCCCATGTCAGTGGCGACTGGAACAGATAAGAATCGATGTTGGGGCCAAGGTCATTCGCGTTACTGTAGTACTGCGCCGCAACTTCGCTGGTTAGATACATCAGCTGAACGTCGTCGCGCAGGCCGCCGTGCTTGTGCGGAATACCAAAATGCAGGTTCACGACGTTGTCACGCTGCGAGGTGTACGCGAGGCCGTACGCGCTGCCGGTCGTGAACGAGAATGCAGGGTCGATGACGGGTACCGCGCCGCCGAAGAACGACGGATCGCCGGTGTAGACGAATCCGTTCAAACCCGGAACCGCATTGACCGGATAAAAAAACCAGTTCATATTGCCGGGTGAGCCGCCGTTGTTGTTATCGATATAGCGGTAGGACTGATCCGCGCCGGCTAAACCGACGTAGTAACTGAACAAACGGTTCGGCGTGGATCCACCGGCCTCGAACGACGCTTTGTGATAATACGTCGGCGTACCGATCCCTAAATCGATCGTGCCGAAGCCGGGGTACGTACCCGTCTTCACAACCTGATTGATGTATCCGGCAATGCCTTGCGCATCGGCCGTCGCGGGTGTTCCGCCCGTGTACACTTGCAATTCTTGCTGCCCTAAACTGCTGAGCATCGTTTGGGGAGCGTTATCGTACACGCGATTGACGGGGATGCCGTCGAGTTCGTAACCGACTTGATCGATGTCGCCGCCGCGAATATGGACGGTTTGAAACCATCCTTGTTCGCCCGGATCGATATTCACGCCCGGAACCGATGCGATGGCGCCGTAGGCGTTATTCAATCCGCCCGTGCCGACGAGGTTTTGTGCGGCATTTTGGCCGGCCGCGTTTACGGAATAGACGTCGCTGGTCGTACCCGCCTTAACGATATCCGTTCCCGCCCGCGACCGAACGTTTGCGATGGTTTTGAGTGCTTGCGTCATCGCGATGTTGACGGTCTGCACTTGGTCCGCAAAGATTGAGAGCCCCGGATCGGACACCGGCGTGTAGGCGTCTTTCGTAAACGTAAGCGTGTACGTGTCCGGCGCTAGTGAGAGGAAATGATAGGTCCCGTTCGCGTCTGTTGCCGTGGATGTGGATTCTGAGGGAGAGGTGATTGTAACGTTGACATTTGCAAGGGGCGCTTGCGTGCTGCTATCGACGACCCGTCCGCTGACGCCGCCCGTCGTGCCGCTAATCGCCGAAATCGGCGTTCCGGCCAGCGATACCACTCCCGCAATGCAAAAAGCCAACCATGCCTTCACGCGCATTATATGCCTCCAACAGCGTGCCTGGTTGGCGACACTGTTAGGCGCAGGACAATCGAATTACTGCTATTGTCGCAAGTCAGCCAACGTAGCTGATGTTGACCGCAAAACCGGCTTTCTCGGCGCGCTCGAGAATCGTGAACACCGCGTCTAACTCATCTTCAATCGCAACGATTTCGCGCGCACTGATGCCCACGGGGGCCGCATTCTCCCACAATATGCGACGCGCGGTCTCGAATGCGGCGCGCACCCGCTGCGGTGTCGACTCGAGCACCGGCCAGTCATCTAGCGTGGCGGGCGGCACGACGCGCCAACCGCGGCCCCAGACCATCTCTTCGTCGTCGAAAAACGCGTGCGGAATCGCCGCCAGCATTTGCAATGCTTCGCGATCCTCTCCATGCAGAGGCAGGCCGGCCTCGGCCAAACGAACGATATACCGAAAGAACGACGTGTTACCGACGGTATATGCGCCGGCCGGTGATGCAACGCTCACGTGCACCATCGGGCCGTGCTCACCTCTCATGAAGTGCATTCTTTACCGCGCGAGATTAAACGGAATGCTCAGCTCGCCTGCGAGCTTTTGCAGACCGTCCCAAACTTTGACGTGCACCGGCACGCCGTGCTCGAGATGGTACTTGGTCTTCTCCACTTCAGGTTCGCCCGCGACGTAAATGCGGTCTTGTCCCGGCGCTTTGCCGCTCTCTTTGAACGAGCGCAGCTGGCGATCCATGTCGGCTTTGAATTCCTCGACGTCGCGGAACGCATCGACGCGAAACGCTCCAAACCAGTGCGAGATCGCGCCTTCCATCGTGTCCGTCACGAGCGGCAGCCCCGTGCCGAATTTACCGCCGGAGAGCACACCGCACAGAATGTCGACCAGAAGTCCGAGCCCGAAGCCTTTATGGCCGCCATTGTCGGTTCCGAAACCGCCCAGCGGTAAGAGCGCGCCGCGCAGCGCTTCGTCGGGATCGTGCGTCGGATAGCCGTTGGCATCGATAGCCCACCCGTCTTTGAGCGGCAAGCCTTTGCGCTTGTACACTTCCAGCTTACCCTTGGGAACAGTCGTCGTTGCAAAATCCAGAACGAACGCGGGTTCTTTGCCGGCCGGAATGGCGTACGCGAGCGGATTGGTTCCCAGCAGAACGTCTTTCCCGTTTGTCGGAGCACCATAGCGAACCGAATTGGTCGATGCCATGCCGATCATATCGTGTTCGAGCGCGAGCATCGCGTAATAGCCCGCGATGCCGAAGTGATTGGAGTTGCGCACCGCACCGAATGCGGCGCCGTGTTTGCGCGCCTTCTCGATGACGCGTTCCATTGCAAGCTTGCCGACCGGATGGCCAAGACCGTTGCCGGCATCGAACAACACCGACGTTTCGGTCTCGCGAACGACTTCGTAGTTCGGCTTGGCCTTGAGCTTGCCGCCGCGAATGCGGCTGACGTAGTACGACTCGAGACGCGCAACGCCGTGTGATTCGATGCCGCGCAGATCCGCCGCCACGAGCACGTCTGCGACGACGTTCGCGTGTTCGGGCGATACGTCGACTTTCTGTAGAACGGCAGCGACGAAATCTTTGAGCTTCCGCTCGGTCGAAAGTTGATATTCGGCGGTGGCGGCTTCAGCCAAGGCGGTCCTCCAATGGTAGCGGCGCTATGCGTCCGCAGAGCCTTGTTCTTTGAATCGCGCTAAAATGCTTCGCGATCTTTCGAGTCGAACGACTGTTTGCCATGATCGACGCGTCCGTCTACAACAAGTGTGTCCGCTGCGGCCTTTGCCTGCCTACCTGCCCGACGTACCTGGAAACTATGACAGAAACGTCGGGGCCGCGCGGCCGGATTAGTCTGATAAAGGCGGTTGCCGAGGAGCGTCTAGATCTGCTCTCTCCCGGTTTCGTGCATCAAATGTCCGAGTGCCTGGATTGCCGCGCTTGTGCCGCGGTCTGCCCGAGTGGCGTACAGTACGGCGAGCTGGTCGAGGCGGCGCGTGCGCAGATCGAGGAAGCGACGGCGCCTTCACGGGGGCCGCTGGCTCGCTTCTTCCGCTGGTTCGCCTTGCGGGTGCTTTTCGGCAACTTAGCCGTGATGCGTTTCTTCGCGGCTCTGGTGAGATTTGTGCAACGCTCCGGACTGCAGGCATTCGCGCGCAAAAGTGGGCTGCTGCGAGCTTTGCACCTCGAAGCAGCCGAAGCGATAGCGCCGCCCATATCATCGAGGTTTTTCGTGCCGCGCGATCAAGTCTATACCACCGGGAATCCGCAGAGGACTGTGTTTTTGCATGCGGGTTGTGTGATGCACGTAGCGTTCGCGCACTGGGACGAGGCGACCGTTCGCGTATTGCAGCGCAGCGGATGCAGCGTCGTGGTTCCGCGCGATCAAGGCTGTTGCGGAGCAATAGCGGTGCACGCCGGCGAGCTGCAATTTGGGCAAGAGCTGGCAAAACGGAACATCGTAGCGTTCGAACGTTCGGGTGCGGACTTTTACGTTGTGAACGCTGCGGGATGCGGCTCGGCGCTCAAAGAGTATGGACAATTGCTTTCGCACGATCCGCAGTGGAAAGATCGCGCGGCGGCGTTCTCATCGCGCGTGCGCGACGTGCTCGAATTTCTCGACGAGATTGGTCTGGCTCCGGAGATGGGTCGTGTCGACGCCGTCGTGACGTATCAAGACGCATGCCATCTCGCACATGCGCAGCGCATCACGAGCGCGCCGCGACGATTGCTTGCACAGATCCCCGGCGTTACGCTGCGGGAAATGCCTGAGAGTTCCGTCTGTTGCGGCAGTGCGGGAATTTACAACTTGACGCAGCCGGAGATGGCGAAGCGGCTTGGCCGCCGTAAGGCCGAGAATGTTCTCGTAACGCAAGCCGAGGTCGTCGCTACCGCGAATCCGGGCTGCGCCCTGCAAATGGCGTTACACTTGCGCGAAAGCAACAGCCCGATACGTGTAAAGCACGTCATCGAGCTGTTGGATGAATCCTATACGAATTATATGGACGCGACGAGCCGGTCGCGATCGTTCAGCGCTGCGTCCAGCGAGGCGTAAACGGCGAACGTGCGCATGAGTCCGGTAATGGTCAACAAGCGCTGAATCGTCCCGTCGGCAACGATTAATCGGACACGACCGCCGTTCTCCAGCGCGCGGCGGTGCGCTCCGATGAGCGCGCCCAGGCCGGTGGAATCGAGAAATTCGAGATGCGAAAGATCCACGATGATATCGTGTTTGCCTTCGTTTGCGGCTTCGATGAGTGCGGCGCGCAGCGACGGCGCGGTGGCGAAATCTAAACTGCCGCGAAGCCGATAAATCATCGCGTCGCCGTTATGCTCGGACTTGATTTCAACGGACAGTGCATCGTGCGTCATGGTAACCCCCTTGGCCAGTCCGCGCGCGCTACCCTTGCACCGCAAGATCGCGCCGGACGAACGTGTCTTGCCGGTCGTCCCAGCGCCAATGCTGTTCGCTTGTCAGATGCACGCCGCCTATCCACGCATCGAGCGGTTGTTGCTCGAGCCAGTCCGCGTCACCGGCAAGGACTCTACGACCAAGCACCGTCACTTCGTAACCCGGCTCTAAGAGCGTGAGCAACGGCGCGGGTTGCGCGCACAGCTCGTCGATGCGTTTGGAGCAAGAAGCATCTCCGAGGAACGAAGCTTCCTCTCGCGCTTGCGATCGGCGAAAGATCTCTTCCGCGCGGCGCGCGCCGCCGGCACACGCCTCCAGGATATGCTTTTGCGTTCGAGAGAGACCGCTGTCGTGAGCGGGATACTCTTCGCACAGACGCCGCAGCGCATCGCGCACGTACGGTAGTCCGGAATACTTTTCTGCGGATGCCGCTACGAGCGGTTCGGGTGTGTGCGACGTGAACGCCGCCCAAGCGCCCTTTGCGCGCTCTTCTACCGCACTCGTGACAAATCGGCGCTTGGGATACAACGCCATCAGCTCGTCGGCAGTAAGCGTACCGAGGAATTGATCGGATTGAACGAGCTGCACGCTTCCTGCGCCTAAGCCCTGTTCGCGAAGAACGTTCAAGATCTGCAGCAAGTGTAATTGGTCGTAGAGATCGTGTTCGAACCACAGCACGACTTCTTCGAACTGATTTGCACGCCGGATTATTCCATCGCGTTTTTCGAAATCGCGATAAATTTTGATGGGGTTGCCATAGCCTTGCGCGGCGAGATAGTCTGCGCGCACGCGGCTCAGCTCCTCGAGCGAAAGCCCGGCCGGTACCGGACCTTCATGCAAAACGTCCCGCCACGCTACGTGCGTTCCGAGCAGCCCCGCCTTCTTCCATAAGTACAGGACCGAATCGCCGTTGGTGATGTGCAGCGCCTCCACCGTCATCCGCGCACCATTCTGCCGTAAACGGAAAGAGGCTTCTAAAAAGAAGCCTCTTCTCGCATCCTCTGGGGGTGGCTGGATTCGAACCAACGCATGGCGGCCCTTCGACAGTCCTCAGCCCTTCGACAGCGCTCAGGATGACAAGGTCCGCTGCTTTTCGGCAGCGCTTTGACTTCGCGTGCATGCGGGTCGAACGCGGCGCACTCCGAGGGCATAACAAAAGGACCCGCACGAAGCGGGTCCTTTTGTTATGGCTGGGGTGGCTGGATTCGAACCAACGCATGGCGGAGTCAAAGTCCGCTGCCT
>CAZRQS010000117.1:0-8462 GCA_964602255.1 uncultured bacterium
GCATGCCACGAACGACAACGGCTTTCATATGTACCTCGGCTTACCCACACTTGCTCAGCTTCAGTACACGTAATCTGATCACCGTAAGAAACGTCCCGAGCACCGTGAGAAACATCCATTGAAGAACTCGCGTACGAATCGGTATCTTGGAATACCGTCTTAATCCCATTCGTACCTAATTGTAAACGAAACGTAAGTCTTCGGACCTAATACCGCAGGGCAGAGGCAAGAGTAATTGAACGTGCGTCGGACGATTGCGCGCTATTGCGCAATCGCGCGTCTCTTTTTTAGCTTTTTGCCTTTGAAGAGGGATATTTTTGCATGCAAACCTCCAAGGTTGCCGCACTTCTTATTGTATCCTCGCTCCTTGCCGCATGTTCCGGCGGCGGAGGATCGATAACGCCCAGCACCGGCTCCGCCAATACGGCGCCGACTTCAAGTTCTACCGGTTCCCGCTTCATCCAAGGCTCCACGACGGGGACGGTATCCGACGACTTCACGTACGAGGTGAATCCGCCAGTGCGGGAGCTCACCGATAGCACCGGTGCGACACCAGACGCTTTTCCACCGCTATCGTTTTGCAAAGCGCACTATGGGCTTGCGTGCTACACGCCTTCGCTCATCAAGACTGCATACAACATCCCGGCACAATACGATGGAAGCGGTCAAACGATCGTCATCATCGACGCGTTCGGAAGCCCGACGATCCAACACGATTTAACCGCCTTCGATGCAAGAATGGGTCTATCCGATCCGACGACGTTCAACGTCGTGTATCCCAATGGTCAGCCCACACCGTACGACGGAAGCGCGCGGCGCGCGGGCTGGGCCGGCGAAACGTCACTCGACGTTGAGTGGGCACACGCAATTGCGCCGAAGGCCGCAATCGCGCTTGTTATTGCACCGACGAATTCGGGCACAGACATCGGCAACGCGGAAGAATATGTCATTCAACACTATCCTGGAAGCGTTCTCTCGATGAGCTACGGCGCGAGCGAGCCGTCAATTCCCGGCGGCGCGAAGAACGTCCATCTGCAACATGACGACAAGATGTTCCAGTCCTCGCAAGATGCAAACATCACCATGATCGCCAGCGCGGGGGATTACGGTGCGACGAACGGCAACGCGACCTTAACGGCGGAGTTCCCCGCGTCGGATCCGTCCGTATTGGCAGTCGGTGGAACAAATCTGTTCACGGACGATACTGGGACGTATCAATCGGAAACGGTGTGGAACGACACCGACCCCTCGCTGTGTCCATTCGGATGCGCATACGGTCCGTTCGGTGCGACCGGCGGTGCCCCAAGCGTATTGTTCAGAGCCCCCTCGTACCAGCAGAGCTTGTTCCATCCGGACACGCGTGAAACGGCCGACGTTGCGTACAACGCCAGCGTGTATACAGCGGTAATGGTTGCCGAAAGCTTCCGCGGCACCGGTACTCGCTATTACTTCACCGGTGGCACAAGCGCGGGCGCGCCGCAATGGGCCGGCATTATTGCGCTTGCAAATCAAGCAGCAGGCCATTCCCTGGGCTTCGTCAACAAATCGCTCTACCAAATTTCCAAGAACGGCCCGTACGGCTCGGCGTTCCATGACATCACCGTCGGTCATAACGCCTTGTTCAACGCTCCGGGCGAACCGGCGGGTCCTGGCTATGACATGCCAACCGGCCTCGGATCACCAAATGTGGCCAACCTCATTACGGCGTTGACGGCAAGCGGCAACTAGACGCACTCGCAAGGGCAGAAAGAAGGCTCGCCGAATTCTGCGGGCCTTTTTCCTTTATACGATCACAGATCGCCATGGGTTCTTCATTTTGTTGCTTTTTTCGGAGGAGATTAATCCGCGTCGCGCTTGATTCGCCCGCCGTACAAGTAGAACGTCTCGTGGGATTTTCCGTTACCTATAATAGGAATGTCCCTACGAGCCAAAATCTGCGCCCTTATGGCGGCGGCAGTGTTCTTTTGCACTGTTTGCTCAAACGCATCCGCAACGGTTACTTCGGTATCTTTTTCTAGCGCCGGCGTACGCGCCACCAACACGCTGCTGGACGTTTTCTACGCCGGCGACGGCTCGTGGCGCGAGTGCAATGAAGCGACGTGCCGCACGGCCAATAGTGACTGGGGTGCCGATTCGGCGACTTATACACTCTATTTACATTGGCTGACGACGCATGACCTCAGCGTCAGCACCACCATGGCGCAGCTGGTGAAGACAGCTCCCCGCTACCCTCAGCCATGCACGAACGCGTGTCCCGATTGGAGCGATACACCGGCATGGGATGCGGTAGCGCTGATGCGTGAATATGAAACGCTCGGCGGCAACCCTGAAGCTCTCGCCAAAGCAAAGGCGGCTCTGAGATACATCGAAGAATCGCAAACCTTCTCGCGCGGCGCGTGTCCGGAGCTTCCGTACCAACAGCCGCAGCCTTCACGCAGCCGCGTTAAAACGATTGAGACCGACGCGAACGTCATTAAAGCCTCGTTACTGGTGTATCGCGCCACGCACGAGCAGCAATATCTGTACAATGCCATCGCCCGTTACAACGACGATCGGAAGTATTACTGGGATCCCGCTGCCTCGCTCTATACGGTGCACGTCATCGACGACGGGCTGCATTGCGAACAGGTCCCGCAGCGCTATTTTGCGTCCGTGAACGGCGCCATGATTTCAAACGGCCTTGAACTGTGGCGTATCACCGGGCAACAGCGGTTTTACGATGACGCGCTCGCGACCGCTCAAGCCGTCGATCGCAATCTTTCGGATGGGCAGGGCATTTTCGTAGACCTTCAGGGCGAAAACGACGTCGTCGAACCGCTTGTCGAAGCAATGTACGACTTGGCCGTAAGCGGGCAGGCCGCATTCGCACGCGACTGGATCGTGCGAAACGCCGCCGCCGCATTGTCGGCGCGTGGTTCGGACGGAACGTTCTCACGCTTCTTCGACGGCCCGCCGCAAACCAAAACGTCAATCTGGGAAAGCAACGGCGGCCTAGCGCTCGAGATCGCCGCTGCTGCGCTAGCGCCCGATACCGTAGCGCAAATCAGCACTTGGGATGGCGCACAGGCGCTTCAAGCGCCGATCGACACGTTACCGTCGACTATCGCATTCGACGGTAACGGCATTGCGTTGTCGGGCAGAATCAGTGCGATCTGCCAAAAGGCACACGTGCGCGTGCTCGTCGACGGCGTAGAAACCTTCGATCGCACCGGGCTTTGGCAAAACTATTCGATGCCCGAAGGCAATTCCGTATTTTTCGTGTGGCGGTGGCCGAGCGTCGGGCACCACGTCATACAACTCCTACCGCCTACTTCAGCCGAGAGCATCGCCGGGGCAGTGCAGTTGCATAGCGTCGTGCTTCCGGGATCTAAGTAAGAGCGCAATAATTCAGGTTCGCGCAAACGGCGCCAGAGCCGCGTGCGCGAGATATTGGTGGACGAAGGCGACGGCCATGCTGCCTTCACCCACGCCGGCTGCTACGCGTTTGACGGAACCGGCGCGAACGTCGCCGACCGCAAAGATACCCGGAACGGTGGTCTCGAGTAAATACGGATCGCGCTCGACAGACCACCTCCCGGTTTTCAGGACGTCTGCTCCCGTGACTACGTATCCGCGCGAATCTCGCTCGATCTCTTCCGGAAGCCAGCTCGTCTCCGCGTCCGCTCCAATCATTATGAAAAGCGCCGCTGCTTCGCGCCGCGTTGTTTCGCCCGTGGCACGATTCGCGATCGTAATGGTTTCAAGGTGGTCCTCGCCATCAGCCCCGACAACCTGGGAGCACGTCTGGACTCGGATGTTCGATTTGCTTTTCAGCTGCTCGGTAAGGTAGTGCGACATACTCTTCGCGAGCGCCTCGCCCCGAACGATCAGTGTTACAGAATTCGCATGGCTTGCAAATGCCACGGCCGCTTGACCCGCGGAATTTCCACCCCCAATCAGAAAGATGTCTTTGCCTTGCACCAACCGGGCTTCATTGCGTGAGGCGCCATAATAGACACCACGTCCACTCAGGTGATCCATCGACGGGATGTTGAGCCGGCGCCACGTCACTCCCGGCGCAAGAATAATCGACTTCGCGCGCAGGACGTCGCTATCGTCGAGGAAGATCGTATGCGAATCGGCATGAAGATTTTGTACGCTGCGCGTTACAACGATCTCCGCGCCCATTCGCCGTGCTTGCTGCAGCGCGCGATTGGCGAGTTCGTCACCCGATATGCCGAACGGAAAACCAAGATAATTTTCAATGCGCGACGACGTGCCGGCTTGTCCGCCCGGCGCTTCACGCTCGATAAGTATCGTCGACAGACCCTCGGACGCACCATAAACCGCGGCGGCGAGTCCCGCCGGGCCGCCACCAATGATCGCGACGTCGTACATTGGCTGCTCTGGCGCGACCGATAATCCGATCGTTCTTGCGACATCTTGTATCGAAGGATCGATAAGCAGCGCACCGTCCTTCAATCGCACAACCGGATACCGGGCGTTTGCGCTTGTCGTATCGATCGAAAATGCTGCCGCTGCCGGATCTTCAGGCGTGAACCAGTCGAATTCCACCGAGTTGCGGTGTAAGAACTCTCTCAAGACATGGCACGCGTTATCCCATTTCGGTCCGATAACCGCGAGTTCGGGTTCCGTCGTTTGCGCTGCAATTTCTTGTAGGCCTTCGACGCGGTCGAGCGCCGCAGCACCTAGCGTCGCAGAAATTTCGGGCGCCGCTGCCGCCACGGTGTGGAAGTCCTTGACTTGGACTTGCATGACGCGCGAAGGTTGTTCTGCGCGAAGGCTGGCAAGAAACGGCGTATTGAGAACTACCGGTACCTCGCCGAATAACTCACCAGGTCCACGAACGCCGACGACGCGTTCGACGCCGTCCACGAACTTCGTGGCCTCCAACCGGCCCTCTGTAGTTATGAACAGCGCGCGGTGCGTCTCGCCCTCGTGCACGACGTATTCACCGGGCAGCACACGAATATCGGCGCTGGTGTTGGCGAGGTAGTCTAGTTCTTTTTCTTCAAGCGCAGAAAAAAGTGGAATAGCACGCAGTTCATCACGAGTAAACATAGCCGTGCAATCTACCTCTGTCCCCAGGTGCCATTAGAGAAGCCCCGGGCTCTTTCGATACCCAGGATAGCACGATACCTTCGCTAGCGGCACGCGGTGGGACCAGAGGACTAATGTAAGCCCGTTGCTTAGGTCGCGACGGGTATTCGTACCGAAGACGTTATGAACTCGAGAAGGTCGCCGTTCAATCTATCCTTGAGCGTCGTGGGTAAGCCGTGTGGCGCGCCCTCATAGATTTTGAGTTGAGCGTTTCGCACGATCTTCGAGGATTTTAGCGCGGCGGCAACGATCGGGACAATCTGATCGTCATCGCCGTGTATGATGAGCGTCGGGACGTCGAATTTCTTGAGGTCTTCCGTCGTGTCGCTTTCGGAGAACACCTTGATGCAGTCATAGCTCGCCGGAAAGCCTGCTAGCATGCCCTGGAGCCAAAAGGTATCACGTACGCCTTGGGAGACTTTTGAACCGGGGCGGTTTGCCCCGTAGAACGACGCACTGAGGTCCTTGAAGAACTGTGACCGGTCGGCTTTCACGCCTGCGCGCAACTGGTCGAAAACTTCGAGCGGCAAACCCTCGGGATTAGCCTGCGTCTTGAGCATGAGCGGGGGAATTGCACTCACCAGCACCGCAGCGGCAACGCGTTTGGTTCCGTGCCGTCCAATATAGCGCGCAACTTCGCCACCGCCGGTGGAATGACCGACGTGAATTGCATCGCGCAAGTCAAGGTGCTGAACGAGTTCAGCAAGATCGTCCGCGTACGTATCGAGGTCGTTACCGGTTGATGGTTGGCTGGATCGCCCGTGTCCCCGCCGGTCATGCGCGATACAGCGATATCCTTTCGATGCAAGAAAGAACATTTGATCTTCCCAGGCATCCGCGTTGAGCGGCCAACCGTGACTGAATACGACGGGCTGCCCCGAGCCCCAATCCTTGTAATAAATCTCCGTGTTGTCTTTGGTCGTGAAAATCGGCATTAATCTCTCCCAGTGCGAATGCGCACTTGGCGTGGGCCCTCATGCTAGCACGAAATCGATCTTTGCCGGACAAGGCGTAAAGCGCACGTATGCTCGCTGAACCTACCAGTTGTAATACCCACGTTTAGCGCAAATAGTGGTAGCGCATAACCTTAAACAATATGGACAAGCATAGCGATGGGCATAAGAGGGTTCGTTATTCCGATCAGACGGTAATTCGCGGGAACGGTGGAGAGACGCACCAAATTGCCGACGGCAATGAAACGCTGACGACGCAACAAGGCGTACCGGTTTCCGACGATCAGAATTCGCTGAGGATTGGTGCGCGAGGACCCACTACACTCGAAGATTTTCATTTCCGGGAAAAGATTTTTCATTTCGACCACGAGCGCATTCCCGAGCGCGTCGTGCACGCTCGCGGTTTCGGCGCACACGGGTACTTCGAAACGTATGAGTCGCTGAGCGACATCACGCGCGCTGATATATTTCAGCGCGCCGGCGAAAAGACGCCGGCCTTTGTCCGTTTTTCGACGGTCGCAGGAAATAAGGGCTCCGCGGACTTGGCGCGCGACGTACGCGGATTTGCGGTAAAGATGTACACGAAGGAAGGCAACTGGGACCTGGTCGGCAACAACATTCCCGTCTTCTTCATCCAAGACGCCGTCAAATTTCCGGACATTATTCACGCAGCCAAGGACGAACCGGATCGCGGCTTTCCGCAAGCACAAACGGCGCACGACAACTTTTGGGACTTCATATCGCTGAATCCCGAGAGCACGCACATGGCTATGTGGATTATGTCGGACCGTACGATCCCGCGATCGTTCCGGTTTATGGAGGGCTTTGGCGTCCACACGTTCCGTCTGGTCAACGCCGAAGGCAAATCGACCTTCGTAAAATTCCACTGGAAGCCGAAGATGGGCATGCAATCCGTTGTATGGAACGAGGCCGTAAAAATCAACGGTGCAGATCCCGATTTTCACAGGCGCGATCTATGGAACTCGATTCAATCCGGGAACTTTCCGGAGTGGGAACTCTGCCTGCAGCTTTTCGACGAAGAGTTTGCGGACGAATTCGCCTTCGACGTCCTCGATGCAACAAAGATCATTCCGGAAGAGGACGTTCCGCTGCGTCCGGTCGGCCGTCTGGTGCTCGATCGCTGTGTCGACAATTTCTTTGCCGAAACGGAACAGGTAGCGTTTTGCACGCAGAACATCGTTCCCGGGGTCGACTTCTCCAATGACCCGCTATTGCAAGGCCGCAACTTCTCTTATCTCGACACGCAATTAAAGCGGCTGGGCAGTCCCAACTTCACGTACCTTCCGATCAACGCGCCCAAATGTCCGTTTCACACGCTCCAGCAAGACGGACATATGGCGTTTATCAACCCGAAAGGCCGCGTGAATTACGAGCCCAATTCCTGGAACGGCGGGAATGCGGGACCTCGTGAGGATCCGGCTCGAGGCTTTCGCAGCTACGCATCGGAAGAGCAAGGCCCCAAGGTGCGTGCTCGCTCGGAAACGTTCTCGGATCACTACAGTCAGGCGCGCCAGTTTTATGTAAGCCAAACCGAAGTCGAACAAAACCACATCGCTTCAGCGTTCATTTTCGAACTGAGCAAAGTGGAGACGCCCGCTATTCGTGCGCGAATGGTTTCGCATCTGCTTAATGTCGACGAGGCTCTGGCAAAGAAAGTCGCGACCGGGCTGCGCTTGCGCGAGATGCCGAAACCCGCCGATGCGGCGCGCCCCACGCTCAGGGATCTCAAAGCCTCTCCGGCGCTAAGCATCATTCAAAACGGCCCGAAGAGCTTCAGAGGCCGCAGAGTCGGAATTTTCATTTCGGACGACGTCAGCTTCGAAATCCTCAAGGCGCTGCGCGGTGCGCTCGAACAAGAGGGTGCAACCTACGAAATCATCGCACCTAATGTGGGCGGCGTCAAAGCTAGTGACGGAACTTGGATCGAGGCGCAGCAAAAGATCGACGGCGCACCTTCGGTTCTTTACGATGCCGTAGCGCTGCTCATTTCGGAAAACGGTGCGCAGCTGCTCGGTTCCGAGTCGACGGCGCGGGACTTCATCGCCGATGCGTTCGCACATGTGAAGTTCATCGGTTACGTCAACAGTGCCCTGCCGCTCATGCAACGAGCTGGGATAGAGAATGAAAGCGACCGTGGCTTGGTTCCATTGAACGGGCCGGGCGATACGCGCGCTTTCGTTGAAGCTTGCCGCGAACTGCGCGTTTGGGAGCGCGAAGCAAAGGTGAGAGCGCTGGCTCACGTGTAGCCCTCACACACGTGTAACCCTCACTACATTATCGCGGACGTAGAGTCGAGCTTTGCAGACGTCGCATTTGCTTAACGTCGGCTTTTTAGTAATGCCATAAATTCGTCACAGTCGAATTTCACAAATCTCATCGTACATTCAG
>CAZRQS010000118.1:0-1575 GCA_964602255.1 uncultured bacterium
ATACAGCTTGTTCGATTGTTCGCCGCCGCCCGGCACGGGAGCGCCGGCTGGAACGTAAAGCATTTTGCCTACAACGGCCGCACCGGTTCCGTGAATGCCGTGCGGCAGCGGCGCTAGGTGCGCCCATCTATCGGTTGTGGGATCGTACGATTCGTTTTCTACGAAAACGTTGCCGCTTTCTTCGCCGCCGATGACGTCGATGCGTCCGTCCAGAACGCCGAATGCGCAGCCGCTGCGCGCCGTGGGAAGCGGTGCTCCCGTGCTCCACTTGTCGGTGCGCGTGTCGTAGATATCGTTGAAGTGCGTATTATTCGCGGGCGTGTTGAAGCGGCCGCCGATTGCGTACAGCCTCTCGCCGACTGCAGCGAGCACCATGTGATCGCGGGGATGCGGTAGCGGCGCTGCAGTGCTGTACGAGTCGGTGGTGGGATCGTAGACGAAATGCGTAGTTACGCTTTGCATGTCGCGCCCACCGACAATATGAATCTTGTTCGCGACCACGGCAACCGAAACAGCGCCTAAAGCACGCGGCAGCGGCGCGATGGAATGCCACTGATTCGTCGACGGATCGTAAGCGTACGCGTCGGCTACCGGTCCGCTGTTCTGCGCCGAGAAGCCGCCGAACGTATAGATCTTTCCGTTATAACCGGCGGCGCCGATGTGGTTCATGCCTTTCGGCACCGGTGCAGCGGTATTCCACTTACCGGTCGCGGGATCGTAGTACTGGTTCAAACGCTGGTCGACGTTGCCGCCGGCGTAACCGCCGATGACGTAGATTCTGCCGTTCACCGAAGCGACGGCGACTTCGCTGCGGGCAACCGGTAGCGGCGTTCCAAGCGACCACTGTCCGAATGCGACGGCCAGGAGAACGGCGATCAGCATGGGAGCATTATATCCCCAAGTGGGTCTGTCCGGCTGTCGATTTTTGCGCGGGCGGTTCGTCTCTAGGGTGAAAGGATGGTCACAATGCGATACGTCTGCCTCATTTACGAAAACGGGAACCTTCAGGACACGCAGCCCGACACCGCCCAGGCGGTCTACGGCGAATACTACAAGCTCGCGGAAGATGCGCGAAAGCAAGGCGTCATGCGCGAAAGCGCCGACCTGAGCGACTTGAACTCCGCGACCACCGTGCGCGTTCGCGACGGGAAGCGGCTCCTCACCGATGGGCCCTTCGCGGAAACGAAGGAAGTCCTCACCGGTTTCTTCAGCTTCGAGTGCAACTCTTTAGATGAAGCGCTCGACTGGGCGGCGAGAATTCCCAGCGCGCGATGGGGGAGCATCGAGGTTCGTCCGGTCATTGAACACTGACCGTGAAACTACCGGCGTTGACCGCTTGTTCCGATCCGAATCGGGACGGGCGGTCGCGCGCCTTGCGCGGTTCTTCAACGATTTCGATCGCGCAGAGGACGCCGTGCAAGACGCATATGTGGTTGCGCTGCAATACTGGCCGCGTGACGGCGTCCCTCGCAATCCGGCGGCGTGGATCATCACGACCGCGCGCAACGCTGCCATCGACCGTTTGCGGCGCGAACAGATTGCGGCGGGTAAGCACGAGCTGCTTGCCGGTTTGGA
>CAZRQS010000118.1:1675-8458 GCA_964602255.1 uncultured bacterium
GAATTTGGAGACACGCCTCACGCTCACGTTACGCTTCGCGGCCGGCTTGACCGTGCCGGAAGTTGCAACGGCGTTGCTGACGCCGCCGGCGACGATCGCGCAGCGACTGGTTCGCGCGAAGCGCAAGATTCGCGAGGCGCGCATTCCATTCGAGGTTCCCGGAGATGCGGCGCTTCCCGAACGGTTGAACGACGTTTTACGCGTCGTGTACCTGATTTTCAACGAAGGCTATGCGTCTTCAACGCATCCCAGCCGCGTGCGGGCGGAACTCTGCGAGGAAGCGCTGCGGCTGATCGAACTGCTGGAACGCCTGCTTCCCGCTGAACCGGAAATTGCGGGTCTGCATGCATTGATGCTCTTTCACAATGCGCGCAGAAACACGCGCGTGGACGAGAACGGCGATCCGGTAGTGTTAGAAGAGCAAGACCGCTTGCGGTGGGATTCCCGCCAGATCGTGCGCGGCCTCACGCTTCTCGAGGATGCAGCTCGTCATCGAACGCTTGGAACGTACCAAATCCAAGCGATGATCGCCGCGGAACACGCACGAGCGGAAACGTGGGACGCGACGAACTGGTTTAGGATCCTGCGGCTATTCGATACGCTGTTAACTGTGGATCCGTCACCGGTAGCCGCACTGAGCCGCTGCGTCGCCATTGCGTACGCCAAGGGCGAAGCGCAGGCGCTGCGAGCGCTCGAGCAGCTTTCGGCGGACGAATTGCAAGACTATGCGTACTACCATGTGGCACGCGCGGATTTCTTGCGCAAGCTCGGGCGCATCGAAGAATCGCGTACGTCCTACGAACGCGCAATCGCTCTATCGCTCAGTGAGCCGGAGCGGCGCTTCCTAAAGAGAAAACTCAGCGCGATTTCAGAAGCGTAACTGACCGGCAAGATCGGGCATGTCATGTTCGAGCGCCGAGATGTCGCCCTTGTACGGTTGCTGCAGCGCGCGGGCTTGTCCGGTGCGCACGTTTACGCTGGCAAGTTGCATCGCCCATAACAGAGCCATGTACCGCGTTACCTGGCCATACACCACAACGTCGGAGTGAGCGCTGCGGCCAATGCGGAGTGCGCACGCTACGTCGAAGCACGTTTTATCGCTAGCCACCATCGTGACGCCTTTGTGCTTGCCGATTGCGGCTCGCAAATCGCCGGTAAGATCGTGAATTTCGCGGCTGCTCGGCAAGACTTCGTCGTTGACGCCGACGGGAACGATCGCAAACTGCAGGACGGTTACGCGCTGCGCTCGCGCGACGCCGAAAACTGCGGTCGCCAGCACTAGCATAAGCGCAGCGGCCTTGCAGATCACTCGTGATAGATTGGGCATGAAGAGATCTCCTCGCGATGTTTGAAGCAGTACGCAACCAGCGGATGCAACACCGTGCCTGCCGGAAGCGAGAAATCCGGCAGCGGAACCGGAAGCGGAAAATGTTCGATTCCCAAACGGAACGGATCTTGGCTTGGACGATAGCGCAGCGGCCAGGGTACGTGTCCGGTTTCCGTCGTGCCATCCGGATATTGCACCCAATACCGTACGTAATAATAATCGTAGCCGCCGTCGTGCCACGACTCTTCGGGTGTGAGAATACCCTCGCCCCGCGGCGCCGTTCCAAGGCTCCCGGAGAAGTCGAAGGCGTAGCGTTTTATGGTTGTGGCAGGCTTGACCGGCCGGGCGGCGCCGATGACCGGATCGCTTTGTTCTCGCAGACGTGCAATCGTTTTCTCGAACTGTTGCTGCTGTTGCGCCGTATCGAGCGTGGGCCGTGAGTACGTCACTTTCGGCGGAGCGATTCGCAGAGCGCGGGGATCGATGCGAGCGATCTCGCGGCGCGGCTGCGTTCGAGGCCGGCTCATATGCCCTTGCGCGCGCTGCACCGCAACTTGATGCTGCGCGAGCGCCGGTTGCGGTTGCACGCGCGGTTTCGGAGGTCGTGGATGACTCACATGCGAGATGCGAAGAGCGCTGGACGTGCGCACGTACACGAGCTCTTTTGGTGCTGGGGGCACGAAGTGACCGGCGCGCAGCAGCCATACCAAGAGCGGCACGATCGTAAAGTGGAAAACGATTGAAAGGACGACGCACCAGAAGAGCAGTCGCGAGATGCGTAAACGCAAGTCCTATGGCCTACCCACGATTTCGGGATGTGCGAAGTACGCGACGCCGGCTTGCTCGAGCGCGATTTTTCCCGCGCCCGAAAGGATAAAGCCGGCGAACGTCTTCGCAGCTTGCGGGTGCGGCGCGTGCCGCATGACCGCAATAGCATATGTTATTTGGCGCGAAAGGTTCGCGTCGCCGGGTAGTTCCACGGCCCGTAAACCGCGGCCCGGTATCTCCGTCGAATAGAAGAAGCCTGCATCGATTTCGCCACTCTCGACGCGTAACGCCAGATCTTCTTCGGGAAATATTTCCGTTTTTTGCAGCACGGTCAACGCTTGCTCCGGTTGTCTGAAATGGGTGCCCAACAGCTGCAGAACACGTACCGTCCGCTCGCCCTTCGGATCGAGCTGCGGATCGGTGCGTCCCAGACGCACTTGCTTGTCCGCGAGAACGTCGAGGATAGATCGTTGCCCACGCGCTGCCGCCTCAAAGATTGCGCGATTGGGCGACCTGTCCGAATACGCGATCACCATGCGCGCCGAACCGAACACCGTATAGCTGCTTACCGGCGAATTGTCACCGCCGGTCATCAGTCCGTCGAGCAACTTGGGGTCCGCACTGATAAAAACGTCGGGATTGCGCAACCCCGAGCCGATGAGGTTCGCGAGCGCCTTGCTTCCTTTTCCTTCGCCTTGAAACTGCAAGCCGGTTTGCTGCGCTAACGTTTGCGCAACAGGACCCTCCATCACGCGAACGAGCGAACCCGCATAGAGCACGGAAACGCTCCCAGCCGGAGTGGGTACGAGGGCAAGCATCGTCGCGAGGATCGTAGAGATCAGCTTCATGGGCTTCGCCTTAGCGGCGTGTAGGGGCGGGTCCCCTGCTTATCGTAGCGAATACGCCCAGCAGTCGAAGGAGTACTACAAAGTTGACGCAAGCGCAGGAACAGAAAACCGGCGAAGTGCACGCAGATGGTCTGGCAAACGAAGATCGCGATGGCAATATCACGCGGACTCTCGTTTGGATTGGCGTCGCGGGCCTTTCGGCCGCGCTTGCTTTTACGGTGGTGCGCGCACTACTCGCCCGCCAGCCGGCCGATCCGACCAGCGAGCGTATACAGCAGCTAATCGATGAGGCCAACCAGCTCCTCAAGACGCTTGACGACCAAAGACACACCGGCTAGCTCGGGTGCCCCGCTCAAGCCGGGCGCCGAAGTCGAACTCGGATTCAGCGATCTTCTCGCCAATGGACAAGCCGTCGGTCGAACCGGCGGCATGGTCGTTTTTTGCTTTGGTCCGCTGCCGCACGAGCGAGCGCGGGTACGCATCACGGCGGTCAAACCGAAGTATGCCGTAGCTGAAGTCGTGGCACTCACGGTGCGCTCGCCGTTTCGCGCGCAGCCGTTTTGTCCGGTGTTCGGCACGTGCGGCGGGTGCCAAGTGCAGCACATGACGTACCCCGCGCAGCTCGGATGGAAGCGCGACGTGGTCAAGAACGCGCTGCAACGCATCGGCGGGTTTAACGACGTTCCGGTACGCGATCCGATCGGCATGATCAACCCACGCGCGTACCGCAACAAAATGTCGCTGGTCGTCTCCTCGGGGATACTGGGATTCTATAAACAGCGTTCGCACGACTTAGTGCCTATCGATGGCTGCCCAATCGTGATGCCGCAGCTCAATACGCATATCGGCAACCTCAACCAAATGTTGGCGGATCCGTCGACGGCGCCGGCCTTCAACCAAACGCGGCATATCGTCGAGCGCACCGCCAAAGCGACGAACCAAACCGTCGTAACGTTCACGACGACGCAGCCGTCGCCCGAACTCGCTGCGAACGCGCCCGCGTTGTTGCGCCAACTTCCCGGAGCCGTCGGGATTACGAATTCGTTCGATCTCTCGAGTCAGAATGCGATCATCGGACGCAAGCATCGCGTACTAGCCGGCGCTGCGCAGATTGAAGAACAGATCGCCGGAGTCCGTTACCGTGTCTCCGCCGGTTCATTCTTTCAGGTGAACGTCGAGATCGTGGCGCGCATCTTCGAATTCATGCGTCCCGGCCTGGATGTGCCCCGAAAAATCGTCGATCTTTATTGCGGCGCGGGAACGTTTTCGCTGTTCTTCGCCAAGCAGGGCAGCGACGTCGTAGGCGTCGAGGAAAATCCCCAAGCCATTGCCGAGGCGCAAGAGAACGCAACGATCAATGAACTCAGCGGTTCGGTGCGCTTTCTTTCGGCGCGCGTGGAGGACGCCGTCCGCCGCGGCGAGGTTCGCGATGCCCTGCGCGACGCGCAGATCGTGTTCCTCGACCCGCCCCGCAAGGGCAGCGATGACGTGACGCTGGGCGCCGTCGCCCAGACCGGCGTTCCGAATATCTGGTACCTTTCGTGCGATCCGGCGACGCTTGCCCGGGATTTGAAGTTTCTGGCGGCCAAAGGATACCGCCTCGGCGTCGTGCAGCCGTTCGACATGTTCCCGCACACGGGGCATATCGAGACGCTTGTGACGATGTATCGCGAGACGGCGATGCAGCAGCAAATCATTGAACGAGCCTTCAGAGATGCGCCCGCGCCGCAATGGCCGCAGAACGACGAATTTTCCGACCAGGAGTACCCTGACTTTGTCATCCGATAAAATCGATATCCGCTACGTTGCGAAACTGGCGCGCCTCGCGCTGAACGAAGACGAAGTTGTGCGTTTCGGCGAGCAGCTTGGTAATCTGCTCGAACACGTCAACGTGCTCTCCGAATTGGATACCGCTTCGGTTCCGGCCACCGCGCAAGTTGTGGAATCACGCAACGTCGAGCGTGACGATACGCCTAGCCCGTGCCTCGATCGCGAAACCGTGCTTTCGATGGCGCCCAAGCGCGTAGGTGCGTTCTTCCAGGTTCCGCGCATCATCGCCGAGGAGGGGTAATGGACGACCTCATACGGATGACCGCTGCGCAGACGGCGCGTGCAGTTAACGAAGGAACGGTTTGCGCACTGGACGTTACCAATGCGGTGCTCGCACACGTAGATGCAATCGACGATCGCATCGGTTCGTATCTCACGCGCCTACACGATCTTGCGCGCGCACATGCGGCGCGTGTAGACGAACGCGTGCGCGGCGGTGAGAAACTGCCGCTCGCCGGCGTTCCGGTTGCGGTGAAAGACAACATGTGCCTGACCGGTACGCGCACGACGTGCGGTTCGAAAATTCTGGAGAACTGGGTTTCACCGTATACGGGCACCGCGGTACAGCGAATTCTCGATGCAGGCGGCATTCCAATCGGCAAAGCCAATATGGACGAGTTCGCGATGGGCAGCTCGTGCGAGAACAGCGCGCTCGGTGTCACGCGCAATCCGTACGATCTCGGACGCGTTCCGGGGGGAAGCTCGGGCGGATCCGCCGCGGCAGTCGCAGCCTATGAAGCAGCGATCGGCATGGGCAGCGATACCGGCGGCTCCATTCGCGAACCCGGTGCATTTTGCAACATCGTCGGCTTCAAACCGACGTACGGACGCGTCTCACGATACGGGCTTATCGCATTTGCTTCAAGTTTAGATCAAATCGGGCCGCTAACGCGTACGGTTGAAGACGCCGCGCTTGCGTATGAGGCGATGGCAGGGCACGATCCCATGGATTCCACGAGCATCGATCGTCCCGTAGAGCCGGTATCGACCGCCCTGCGCCGTGATCTCAAAGGCCTGCGCGTCGGTATCGTTAAGGAATTTGTGACCGAAAATCTCGGTTCGCAGATCCACGAGTTGTATCAACAAGCGTATAAAGAGCTGAGCGATCTCGGTGCCGAACTCGTAGAAGTTGAGCTGCCGACCGCGGCTTACGGACTTGCGACGTATTATTTGATTGCACCCGCGGAGTGCAGCAGCAATCTCGCGCGTTTCGATGGCGTGCGCTATGGTTTGCGCGTCGATGCGCCCGACGTCGGACAGATGTACGAGAAGACGCGCCAGGCGGGTTTCGGCCCCGAGGTCAAGCGTCGCATTTTGATTGGCACCTATGCGCTCTCCAGCGGATACTACGACGCGTACTACGTGAAGGCGCAGAAGGCACGCACGCTGTTCTCGCAAGACTTCAAGCGCGCGTTCGAAAAATGCGATCTCATCGCTTCGCCTGCGGCAAGTTCGCCGGCGTTCGAGTTCAATGCAAAAAGCGATCCGTACAGCATGTACATGATGGACTTTTATACGATTCCGATGTCGCTCGCCGGTTTGCCCGCGCTGTCCGTGCCTTGTGGCTGGATCGACACTTCGTCCGGCTCAGGGCAGGCTCGCTTGCCGATGGGCTTACAGCTGGCGGCGCCGCTTTTCGAAGAAGCCAAACTGTTGGGTGCGGCGCACGCGTACGAACAGGGAACGAACCATGCGAAAAAGCGTGATGTCATGGTGACTGCGTAATGACGACGACCGCTGACGTACGAACCAAATACGAAGCCGTAATCGGCATCGAGTGCCACGTCGAGCTCAAGACACGCACGAAGATGTTTTGCGGCTGTCTGAACGAGTTCGGCGGCGAGCCGAACACGAAGGTTTGTCCGGTTTGTCTCGCGCTTCCGGGCGCATTACCCGTTGCGAACAAAGCCGCCATCGATCATATGATCGCCGCGGGCCTTGCGTTCGACGCGCAGATTCCGGCGTTCTCGAAGTTCGACCGCAAGAATTACTTCTATCCGGACATGCCCA
>CAZRQS010000119.1:0-8396 GCA_964602255.1 uncultured bacterium
CCGCCACACACAATCAGCGTGCAGCTAACAGCTGATCCATTGTGCACTGGCGAGGCGACTTGTCGGGGCGCCAGCGGATGAAGCGTGCACCGTGGCGGAAACGTGTGCCGGTAACGTGGTCGAATTGCACTTCCACGACGGCCTTCGGTTTCAGTGGATGCCATTCGGTCTCGCGCGAACCCCACCGGCTCACACCGCCCGGACGTGCGCCCGTAAAGCCGGGTTCTCCAACGAGCGGTTTGAGCAGTTCAGCCGCTCGAGCACGCTCTCCAGCGTTCATGCTGCCGACGAAGCCTACGAGATGTAGTAGCCCCTCGTCGTCATACAAACCCAACAGCAATGATCCGATCGTTTTACCATCCTTTGCAAACCGGAATCCGCCGACGACGCAATCCGCAGTGTAGACCCGTTTGATCTTTACGACGGCATCGCGCTCGCCGAATCGATACGGCGCTGCGGCGCGTTTGGCAATGACGCCGTCGAACCATTTCATGCCGCCGGTGAGCCAGCGTTCAGCTTCGTCTAGATCGCGTGCGATAGGAGAAAGCGCAATCCCGTCCTTTCCGATGAAATTGTCTTCAGCGAACGTTTGAAGGCGGGCTCGCCGTTCCTCGAGGCGCATATCGAAAACACGCTCCTCGTTCTCGGCCAGTAGATCGAAAACGTAATACGCCGCCGGCGTCTCCACCGAAAGTTTTCGCACGCGCGACGCTGCCGGATGGATGCGCTGCAGAAGGGCGTCGAAATCAAGCCGGCCGTCGAGTTCAATGGCCAGTTCGCCGTCGAGAATAAAACGTTTACTCGAAAGGTTGGATAGCGCGTCGACAACTTCCGGAAAGTAGCGCTCCAGCGGTTGGCCGGACTTCGATTGCAGCGCCATATCCTCACCGTCTCGAAACGCGATACAGCGGAATCCGTCCCATTTCGGTTCGTACATCCATTCCAAGCCCTTGGGGATGCGGGCAACGCTGCGCGCTTCCATCGGCTCGACCGGTGGCCTTAGCGGAAGATGTTCAAACGCCATGAATGCTGCTCAGAAGCGGTTCCAAGTTAAATCTCCCGCGCTTTGCCGCGAGCGGCGCCCACAGATCGCCGACTTCCTCGATACGCTGCGGCATGTTGCGTAGGTGAAAATCCTCGATGCATACTCCCGCTTCGACCTCTTCCCACGTTACCGGTGCAGAAACGGTTGCGAGCGGTGTCGGTCGTGCCGAGTATACCGATGCTAGCGTCGAGCCCCACCGGTTCTGATTGTAGTCTACGAGTACGCGCCCCGGTGGACGCTTTTCCTTGCGGTATTCCGCCGTCATGAGCGCCGGGTCGTGTTTGGCCATTGCCACCGCGAACGACTTCGCGAATGTCCACACCTGTTTCTGCAATGGTCCGCGCACAATCGGCACATAGACGTGAATACCCTTCGAACCCGACGTCTTCGCGTAACTCTTCATGCCGAAAGCCGCGAGTCCGTCGCGCAATAACAACGCTGCTTCGCGCACATTCTCGAAAGGCGCGCTGCCCGGATCTAAATCGAAGTGAACGTAATCGGGCCTGTCTACGTCGTCGCACGTCGCGTACCATTGATTAAGATCGATGCACCCGAGGTTCACGATCCAAAGTAGCGATGCCGTATCGTCGGCGATCGGAAAATCTATGACGTTTCCCGAGCGATGCTCGATGCGGCATGTTTTCAGCCACTCCGGATGGGGTGACGGCGTACGCTTCATAAAAAAGAAGTCACCGCTTGCGCCGTTGGGATAGCGTTTCATGACCATGGCTCTCCCTCGAACGTGCGGCAAGAGGTACGGCGCCATGCGCGCATAGTGTTGCAATAGCTCGCGCTTGGTCATGCCAAGTTCGGGCCAAAAGACCTTGTTAAGGTTGGTGAGACTGACCTTTTTACCGTCCACCTCGATGGCCGCGTTATCGCCGTCAGAAGGGATGCTTACCGCTCGTGCGCTCATGCGTTACAGTGCTATTCCCGGTTTACCGTTGCCTGCGCGGCTCGACAAAACGACGCTGCGCAAGGACGTTCGAGTGATCTGGCCTTAGCCTCGCGGCAAATATCGTAAGAACCATTCTTGCGCCAAGCGCGCAACTTGTTCGAGCGCCCTGGGCTCTTCGAATAAATGTCCCGCGCCGGGAACGATCGCTATCTCGCATGGCGCGTGCATCTGCGAGGCTGCGCGGCGATTGAGATCGATCACAACCGGATCGAGTTCACCTACGATAAGCAGCGTTGCGGCACGTACATCTGCAAGCGCCGGGCCGGTAAGGTCGGGACGGCCACCGCGTGATACAACTGCGCCGACGTCGTCACGCGATGCCGCTGCCAAAAGAGCTGCGGCAGCTCCCGTGCTCGCGCCGAAATACCCGATGGGTAGCTGCGCGAATTTCGGTTGATCCTTACACCAGTCCGTTGCAAGCGCAACGCGTCGTGCAAGCAGTGGAATATCGAATCGAAGTGAGGCGTTACGCCTGTCGATCTCTTCCTCGTCGTCCGTGAGCAAATCCATGAGCAGCGTCGCAAACCCGCGTTCGTTAAGGGATTTTGCAACGAAGCGGTTTCGCGGACTATGACGGCTGCTTCCGCTGCCGTGCGCGAAGATAATCAGGCCGTGCGCTCGAGGCGGTTCGCCAATCGTTCCGCCGAGCTTTCCCGCGTCAATCTCGAGGACGGCGTCACGCATGAAGCATCTCGCGCACCTCTTCGTCGGTCGTTTGCGTGAAGTCGGCGTACCAAGCGCCTACGCCGCGAAACGGCCGCGGCATCGCGATGACGACAACGTCGTCGGCATAGGGCTGCAACTGCATCACCGTGTCGGCTGGAGCAACCGGAACGGCAACGATGATCTTGGCCGGTGAGCGCGCGCGTAATGCAAGAATCGCTGCGTACATACTTGCGCCCGTCGCAAGTCCGTCATCGATCAGCAGCACCGTGCGGCCGCTCACGTCTTGCGCAGGTAGCCCGCCGCGATAGAGTTCCTCACGTCTGCGAAGTTCAGTCTCTTCTCGCAGAACGACGTCGGCTATTGCCGCTTCGCTTACACCTAATTCATCGATGGTCTCGCGATTCAGAACTTTCACGCCCCCCGATGCAATTGCGCCTATAGCGAGCTCCTCACGACCGGGCGCGCCGAGTTTGCGTACGATAAATACGTCGAGCGGAGCACCTAGCGCTTGTGCTACTTCGTGCGCGACCGGCACGCCGCCGCGCGGCAGTGCAAGAACGCGCGTATCGGGCCCGCGGTAAGCAAAGAGCTTTGCGGCTAGCTGCTTGCCGGCGTCCGAGCGGTTGGCGAAAATCACTCTATGATCCCGTTTCCCCAGCGTGCGCGACGGGGAAACAAAACAGCCTATGAGCCCGAAAAAGAAAAACGAGAAAAACGAAATCCCCGACGATCCTAAGAGCGCGTACGAACGCATGTGGGCGGAGCACGGACACGAGAAAGGTGCGCCGCTTGCGCCGCATTTGAATCGGACACCCATGGAACAGCATCGCGGCGGACCGCTTCCGAACGAAAAGAAGTAGAACGAGAAGAAGTAAGGAGCAGCCTTATCGATACGCGATCACAACCCGCGACATCGACCGTTTTGCAGACACGTTAGCTAACGACGAAGTACGTTTCGCCGGCGGAGATGGACGCGTATCCCAAAACAAAGAGGTTATTACCATGAAAGCCGTCGTTTTTTACGCTCCCGGCGATATCCGGCTTGAGGACGTCGAGGAACCAAAGATTATTGACGATACCGATGCTATCTTACAGTTGACCGCGAGCGCGATCTGCGGAACGGATTTGCATTTCATTCGCGGCTCGATGCCACCGCTCGAAAAAGGAACGATTCTCGGGCACGAAGGCGTCGGAATCATTCGCGAAGTTGGAAAGAACGTGCGCGGGTTAAAACCGGGCGATCGCGTCGTCGTCGGTTCTACCATTGCGTGCGGTTACTGCAGCTACTGCCGTGCATCATACTACTCAAAATGTGATAACGCGAACCCAAATGGATCCGAGCATACGGCATTTTACGGCGGCCCCAAGCAAAGCGGACCGTTCAACGGGTTACAGGCGGAGTACGCTCGCATTCCTTTCGCCGATGTAAATGCAGTCAAGTTGCCGGACGAAGTACGCGACGACGATGCAATCTTACTTTCCGATATCATGCCGACGGCGTATTTTGCCGCCGACATGGCGCATATCAAGCCGGGACGCACCGTCGCCGTTCTTGGCTGCGGCCCCGTCGGGCAAATGGCGATAGCCTCGGCGAAACTCATGGATGCCGGGCGCATCATTGCCGTAGATGGTGAACCCGACCGTTTGGACGTTGCGCGTAGTCAAGGGGCGGAAGTGGTGGACTATTCTAAAGAACGGCCACCGGTAGTCGTCAAAGAGCTGACCGGCGGAATCGGCGTCGATCGCGTCATCGATTGCGTTGGCGTCGATGCCGACAAAACACCGCGTCACGGAAGTAAGGAGTGGGAGCCCGGAGATGCACCGGGAATGCCGCTCGCCGGCGCAATTGAGATGGTGGCAAAGGCCGGAACGATCTCGGTCGTAGGCGTCTATCCCGAAGGCTTCAGGGAATTCGATTTCGGCAAAGCTTTCGGCAAGAACCTTACGATTCGCGCCGGCGATTGTCCGCACCGGCGCTACATCCCGAACTTGATTCGTTTGGTCGCCAGCGGTGCACTGAAACCATCGCGTATTTTGACCAAACGCATGCCGTTCGCCGATGCCATCGATGCGTATCACGCGTTCGGCAGACACGAACAAGGATGGCTCAAGGTTGAGCTACTGCCGGCAAAGACTGCGCCGCAGGTATCAAAGGGCGAGCTGATAACCGCTTAGAACTCGATCGCCACTCGTGGAACCGGCGATCGATGGAGAAGCGTTTGCACAGCGGCATAGGCGCAGGTTCGGTAAAGAACCGCGCCTTTTTGCCGCGCCCGGGCGTGTGAACCTCATCGGCGAGCACACCGATTACAACGAGGGCTTCGTGTTGCCGATGGCGATCGACCGATACACCGTCGTCGGGATGAATCCCATCGACGGCCCCGTGTTGCGCGTGTATTCCGAAGCGCTCGACGAAACGGCGGAGATCGATTTGCGCGCTCCCTTCCAACGTTGCGGCGCATGGAGCGATTACGTCGCGGGCGTTGCCGCCGTAGTCAGCGCGCAGTCACCGCTGGGTGGAGGTGCGTGCCTTTCAATTTCAGGCGATCTTCCAATCGGGGCCGGCCTTTCATCTTCAGCCGCGCTGGAATTGTCCGTCGGCCTAGCACTTTACGCGCTAACGGGCGCGACTGTCGATGCGCGAAGACTTGCAACTGCAGGAGCCAGCGCGGAGCATGACTACGTCGGCATTCGCAGTGGCGTGATGGACCAATTGATTTGCGCGCTCGGCGTTAGCGGCAATGCACTACTGATCGACTGCCGTTCGCTGGAAACGACACCCATCCCGTTACCGCCGAATGTCACCATCGCCGTTTGCGACACAGGCGTCAAACACGCACTTGCAAGTTCTGAGTACAACGATCGACGCGCGGCCTGCGAACGTGGCGTGGAGATTTTGCGGCAACGCGGCATGAATATCACTGCGCTGCGGGACCTGTCCGTCGATGAATTCGAACGGGTTCAACAACTTCTGCCCTCGCCTATACGCGAACGCTGCCGTCATGTCGTTTTCGAAAATCAACGCACGTTGGATGCCGCACGTGCCATTGCAGCCGGCAATCTGCAAAAGGCCGGCGAGCTGTTCAATGCATCACATCGATCGCTTAAGGAACTGTATGAGGTGAGTTCGCCCGAACTCGATCGAATCGTTGAAGTCGCACAAAACGTTCCAGGCGTGTACGGCGCACGTATGACCGGCGGCGGTTTTGGCGGTGCCGCAATAGCAATGCTGCGGCCGGATGCATTCGGAGAGTTATGCTCACGGCTCGATGAATTGTATTATAGAATGCAAAACATGCTGGCGGCGGTGTTTGCAGTGCGCGCTGTGGACGGCGCAAGCGAAATTCACGCCGCGGGGCCGCCAACGCGAAGGGCAGGGGAGTAACCGCCTAGAGGCGACGGTGATTTTGTGCACCTGGGTATGTACTGACACGCAACAACAAAACGAGGGGTGCACATGACAGCAAACTTTCAACAAGGCAGTAATCTCTTGCGCACGGCGCAATCGATGTTCGGACAGGCCGTTGACCGCGGTACCGGACTACTCGCGGATCGCGTCGAGCATTACACAAACGTTGGACGCGAAATCGGGGAAATTCTGCGTGAACGGGGCGAACCGCAAGCGGCCGAAGTTGTTCAGGGTGTCTCGCAGCGCGCAACCGAAATTGCGCGCTATCTGCGTAACAGCGACGGGAACCGGTTGTGGACTGACGCACAAGAGTTTGCGCGCGGACGCACGTGGCTTCTCACCGGCATCGGTTTGGTAAGCGGACTCGCTCTCGCGCGTGCAGTGCGGACGGCTTCTAGCAATGGAGTTTATTCCGGCAATGGAGCATATGCACAATGAACGAGCAGCGTGAATCGATGAGCGACGCGCTTCGTCATTTGGGCAAGGATCTTAGCGATCTCTTCCGTGCGGAGCTCGCGCTGTTTAAACAAGAAGCGGCGCAGCAAATGCGCGGTTTACTCACTGCCGGTGTGTGGGTGGCTTCGGCCGCTGTAATGGGTCTTGCCTTTTTGGGAGCGCTGACGGCGTTTCTTATTATGGCGCTTTCCCTGGTGCTGCAGCCTTGGCTCGCGGCGCTCGTCGTAACCCTAGCATGGGGACTTGCCGCGGGTTCGCTACTCGCGGCAGCTCTGATTAAGCTCAAATCGACGCTTCCATTGGAATTCGATCAAACGACGCGTAGCGTGAAGGAGGATGTAGAATGGATCAAGAGCGGGATCAAATCCGCCAAGTAGAAGATGCGCGCGAGCGCGTCGCTGCGGATGTGCGTAACGTTGCGGAAAATGCAAACGTTGTGGAGCGCACAAAAGAGACAGTACAAGGTAAAGTCGATGACGCGAAAAGCATGATGGGCGATCGCGTGCGTGACGCGCGCGACAAGCTCGAGGATGCGCGCGACACCATGCAAGGCTCAGTACGCAGCATGGCCAGTAATATCGGCAACATGAATCCGATGGAGAATCCCATCGGTATGCTCATCGCTGGTCTTGCCGTCGGTTTCCTGATTGGCATGCTGTTACCGGTGACGCGCTTCGAAGCCGAACGCATCGGGCCGATTACCGACGACATCAAGGACCGTGCTCGTCAAGCCGGCGGAGAAGTCATGCGGCGCGGCACCGAAGTGATTATAGAATCCATCGAGACTAGCCGCGAGGCTACCCTCAATCCCGAATAGATAGGGAGCGGCGCCTTCTAGGCGCCGCTCTCTTTTTCAAATACCTCTTCGCTGTTCTGCTTGATGTTCCAGTAGCACCGGCAGACCATCTGCTCCAAACCCGCTCTGTCGTGAACGCGCAAGCGCCCATGTTGCGATCGCAGCAGCCCGTCACGTTGAAACTGCGAGAGCGCAAGCGAAACAGAGGGCCGGCGAATCGCCGCGATTTCAGCAATCTGTTGATGCGTGATGGAAAACTCTACGCGGTTACATTCATCCGCGACCGACAGCAGCCAGCGGGCTAGGCGCTGGTCGATGTTATGCTCCGAGTTACATGCCAACCGGCACGCCGCGTTCAAGATACACGCGTTTGCGTAACGCAGAAGCATCCGGCGCAGCGGCGACCGCGAGTTCGGTTGTTGTCGATCGAAAACGCTCACAGGAAGACGCCATGCCGCGCCAGGAGAAATAATCGTGACGCACGTGTGGCCGCGATCAGCCTCCAAGGCGTGATTCCACTCCATCACACCGTGATGCCCAATTGTCATGACGGAGGTGGGGCGCTCCGTGCCGGTCGTTTCCGTCCAAGACCACGCAAACACATCGATGGGAAAATGCAGATGTTGTGGCGGCTCCGCGGGACGAACCATTACTTGCTCGCGTTGCAGAAATACGCGCCGCAGTGAGGGAGCCAAGCGCTCGACTTCGGTCGGGCTGAGCGCATCGAGTATGCGGTTGCCGAACACTGACCCCGGTTCAGGCGTCGTGCGTCGGTCTCGTTCGTTGCTTCGTATAGGCTCCAGCATCCGATACGGTATACCCCTTGCGGGGCACGAGGCAGTAATTTGGCGCTCTCCGGCTAAGAGAGGACGCGCCATGGGATGATGGTGGAATCGGTAGACACAGCAGACTTTTGATTGGAGCCGCGAGATTGGGAAACTGCTCGCGGGATGCGCTCAAAGTCGGCGAACGCTTTGCTGCGAGATGCAGCGTGCCAACGCCGAGCCAAGCCGTTTCAAATGAAACGGAAGGTGTAGAGACTGGACGGGCGCGGCCTACGTGATGT
>CAZRQS010000120.1:0-8307 GCA_964602255.1 uncultured bacterium
TTATCGACACGCTGATGGTACGGGGCTCCGTTCCACACGCATGGCGTGATCGCGGAGTCACCCTTCGACAAGCTCAGGGTGACAAAACGACTACGTCGCCACTCACGCTTAGCGGAACACAGTTGCTTCGACAAGCTCACCCTTCGACAAGCTCAGGGTGACAACACACGCGCTTCATCAATCCTAAATCCTAGCAACAATTAAAAAGACCCCACCAGATGATGGGGCCTTCGTTATTCGACGCGATGTCTTCGGGTTATTGTTGCGTCCCAGCCGTGCCGGTGTCGGTGTGTGCGATCTTGTCGTTGATGTACTGGATCGCGCGGCCGAGCTGCGTGTCGCGTGTAGGATCGCCGTAGCGTGCGCCCTTGTTCTCGTCGATTTGGATATCCGGCAGGATGCCCAAGTGATTGATGTCGCGGTTGTGCGGCGTGAGATAGCGCGCATCGGTGATCTTGATCGCCGAACCGTCGGGCATCGGGAGAATTTCCTGAACGACGCCTTTGCCGAACGTGCGCGTGCCGATGATCGTGCCGACGCCGCTATCTTGAATTGCGCCCGAAGTGATTTCGGAAGCCGATGCGGTGTGGCCGTTGACGAGCACCGCTAACGGCACGGGCGGGATGGCAGTGTCTTCAGCTTCGTAGGTCGTCACATTGGACGCACGCGATTCAACCGACACAATCGGTCCGCTTGCGATGAACTTGGAGCTGACGTCAAGCGCCGCTTCCAAATATCCGCCGCCGTTATCACGCAAGTCCATAATAATCGCGCGTGCGCCTTGCTGTTGCAAACGATCCAGCGCACGAGCAAGCTCTGCGCCCGTCTCGCGTCCGAACACGGTCAGCTCGACGTATCCGATCTTGTTCGGCAGCATCTTGCCGTACACCGAGAGTTCGTGAATCTGCGCGCGCATAACCGTAACCGGTTGCGGCAGCTGTTGGCCGTCGCGCACGATGGTCAGTTGAACTTGCGTGCCTGCCTTGCCGCGAAGGTGCGACGACGCTTGCTGCAGCGTCATGCCTTTCGTCGGCTGACCGTCGATAGCGGTGATCGTGTCGTCTTGATGAACGCCCGCTTTATCGGCAGGGCCGTCCGGCACGACGTTGCTCACGTCGATGAGCTTCGTCTTGTCGTCCACCTGGATGACGATGCCCGTACCAGCGAACGAACCGCCGTCAAGACCTTGGTTGAGCGCCGCGTACTCTTTGGGCGTAAGGAAAACCGTATACTTGTCATGCACGGAGTTCAGCATGCCGGAGATGGCCGCGTACGCTAAAAGGTGAGAGCTCATCTTGCCGCGCGCGACGCGTGCCGCAACGTCAACCTCATGGCTTACAGCCTTCGCCGTCCGCGCAGCGTTGTCGCTGGCGAAGATCGGCGGCAAGTTGCCTTGCACGCCGGCCGTGTGCAGTTCTTTCTCCAGCTCGACACGGGCGCCGTCAACGATGTTCTGCGGGTCGGTCTTCTTATAGAAGTCCGCGCGTAGTTTCTCGTAACTGAACTGAATCTCGGTCGCATCAAGCGGCGAGACGATGTTGACGGGCGCGGCCGCTGAACCCGCACTGGGCGTCTGCGCGCCGGTTAGCGCGACGACGGCAGCACCGGCGATGGCGAAAAGACGAAGTCCTGAAAGGACGGAAGGACGCTTCATAATTACCTAACGTGTGAGATGGTTCAAAAATGCCTTCGCGGCAGATAATTGCCTGTCGCGAGGAGTGTCGATGATATCGACGTCGGGGCTTTGAGCAACGATGATGTTGGGCTGGATTCCCTTATGCTGAATGTCGCGACCGGACGGTGTAACATATCGCTCGGTTGTAATCTTCAGCGCCCCGCCGTTTGGCATCGAGAAGATGCCCTGCACGACACCCTTTCCAAACGTTTTGGTGCCGATGAGTGCGGCGATTTTATAATCCTGAAGCGCGCCGGAGGTAATCTCCGAAGCGCTGGCCGTGTATTGGTTGACCAGAACGGCGAGCGGCGTGACGCCTTGAAGAACGTTGCCGGTTGCGTTCTGCGCATCGCGATTCCCGTAGCGGTCAATCTCCGTGACGATAACGCCGTGCGGGATGAAGAAACTCGAGATATTGACGGCAGCATCCAGTAAGCCGCCGCCGTTGTCGCGCAGGTCGAGGATGACGCCTTTAGCGCCGTGCGCTTTCCCGTCGCTGAGCGCTTTACGGACTTCGTCGGCCGACGTCTCGCCGAAATCGGAAAGGCGGATGTATTCGTAGCCGTCTTCCATCTTGGCATGCACGGTCGGCACATGAATGATCTCGCGCGTGATGTGGTATTGATGCGATGCGCCGCGTTTGTTGTACGGGTGCGTCGTGATGGTCACGGCCGTGCCTTGTGCCCCGCGAATCATGCGTTCGACTTTATCGAGCGCAAGGCCGGAGATCGACGAGCCGTCGATCGTCTCGACGACTTCGTTGCCCTTCATGCCCGAGCGCGCGGCGGGCAGACCTTCAATGGGCTGCAGAACAACTTGCCCGTTTTTCAATTGATAGATGAAAACGCCGATGCCGCCGAAGTTGCCGCCGTTGAGCTGTTCGTTGAGCTGATGAATTTGGTCCGGCGAAAGATACACGGTGTACGGGTCGCGCAGCGATCCGAGCATCCCCGCAAGCGCCGCCTGCGTCAGATCTGTGCGTCCGGTTTTTCCTAAATATTGCGCGTAATGATCCTGCGCGTACGCCAGCTGGCGATCCAGTAAGTGCAGATTTTCGGTTTGATCGCCGGTCGCTTGCGAGCTGGGCAGCGAGGCTTCGACTTGCACGTGCTTGATCTTGAAATACTCGCGCAGATACGTCAGCAGACCGTTACGCTCGCCGTTGACCAGCGTTTGCGCTTCGACAGGACGATAGTAGACGCGCTCGACTTGGCGAAACGCGAGCGCGACAAGTTGATCGTCGATGACTTGCGGGCCAAGCAGATTCCGTAGATCGAGTGAAGCGATGCGGTTCCCGTCAGAGTTCGCTCGAGTTTCGGCCGCGCTGATGCCGCGGTGATACCCAATATAAAGGGCACCGGCGAATGCGACGGCGACTACTAAAAGCGCTGCTAAAATTGCGCGGAGAGCAGATGACACTGCGGGATTGGCGTCCTTCCTGCGTCGTTCACGGTTACCCCGTTAGTACCCACATGTTGGCTCATCGGTTTCGAAGACAACATTAAGACGCTATGAGTACTCGAAAAGGTCTACATCGGGCTTAGTGCAGATACGCCGCCGGATCTGTCGGTTTTCCGTTCATGCGAACTTCGAAATGCAAATGAGGGCCCGTCGACATGCCGGTCGACCCGACCGCACCGATCGCTTGCCCCTTTTGAATCTGCTGGCCCGCCGAGACAAAGATTTGCGAGAGGTGGCCGTACCCGGTGGCCATACCGCCGCCGTGATCGATCAAAATGTAGTTTCCGTAGCCGCCATACCAGCCTGCGGAGATCACCGTGCCTCCCGAGGCCGCGGTCACGGTCGTGCCCATCGGGGCCGCGATGTCGAGACCTTGGTGGAATTCCATTCCGCCGCCAAAGGGACTGCGCCGGTAACCGAACGGTGAGGTGATTGTGCCGGACACGGGCCACGTGAGCACTCCGGGTGCCGACTCCTGGCCTATGATGCCGGCGGCTCGGCGTGCGGCCTCGCGCTGGGCGGCCAGCTCCGCCTGACGCTGACGAATCAACGCTTGGAGATTTGCTTCCTCGGTGGCGGAGAGGTCTTCGATCTCGGCAACCTGCGAGGCGACGTGGCGGCGCTGGTCATCGGCAATGGCCACCAAATTACGCCGCTCGTCTGCGAGTGTTGCAAGCTGATTGTGCGCGCGCTCTTGCTCTTGCCGCTGGCTTTGTTGCGCAGCCTGCGTCGACTCGAGATTTGCCTGCGCGGACGAAACCTTCTGCTCTGCGCTCTTGCGTTCGCGCACCGCGCGCTGGTTCGCCGCGATGAGCAGCCGCAAATCTTCCCAGCGCTCGACGAAATCGCTGAACGATCGCGAGGCAAGCATCACGCTCAAATAGCCCATGTCGCCGTGTTCGTAAATGTCGACAAGACGGCGCTTGAGCAGATCGTCGTGCAATTGTAGCGTTTTGCGCGCGGCATTGAGCTGGATCGTATTCCACCACAGTTTGCGCTGCGTGCTGCGTTGCTGCGCGGCGAGATCGTCCAGACGCGCGTTGACCTGCGTGATGGCCGCGTTCGTTTGGTCGAGCTGCGCCTGCAGATTGCCCACACGGACCGTCGCGGCATGCAGTTCTGTGCGCTTCTGATGCAGGCGCGCGTGCAACTCATCGGTTTTGCGGCGTTGCATCTCGATTCGCGAGGTGATACTCGAGGGCATGGCGATTGTAGGAATAGTGCTGAGCACGAGCAATGCCGCGAGCGCTTTACGAATCATTTGCGTCGTTTGTCCTTCACGTACACGGAGCCGCTAATCGATTTGGCGTACCGCTTGAGTTCCGCGGCCGCCTCGCCGATTTGCGCGTAGTTTTCGAGCTTGCGCTGCTGGTTGGAAATAATCGCGATCGAAAGCGACATGATCGGAAAGCGGTTGAGTGTTCCACGCCGGTCGCGCGTCTCGATGTAGCCTTGACGCAAATCTTCCTGGCTATACAGAATTCGGATGTCTCGATCGAACGAGTCGATGATCTCGCGCGCGATCTCTTCGGCGCGATCGGGCAGCGTCACGATGAGAAAGTCATCGCCGCCGATGTGTCCGACAAAGTCTTGCGGCGTTCCGCGTCTGCGAACGAGATCGACCGAGGTCGTGGCAACGAGCTGGATCGCTTCGTCGCCGTGCGTGAAGCCGTACACGTCGTTGAACGCTTTGAAGTTGTCGAGATCCAAGTACAGCACGGCAAAAGGCTCGTGCGTGTCGATGCGCCGGCGCAGCTCCGCCTCGATCGCGAGATTGCCGGGCAGGCGCGTAAGCGGCGAGAGCGAGGCATCGACTTCGACGCGGCGGATCTTCGCCTTCACGCGTGCGAGCAGCTCTTGCGGCCCGAAAGGTTTGGTCATGTAATCGTCGGCGCCGGCATCGAAGCCCGCGAGCTTGTCCTCGACCTCGCCCTTGGCGGTAAGCATGATAATAGGAACGTGTGCGTTGGAGGGATGGCGCCGGACGCGGCGCGCGACTTCATAGCCATCCATCAGCGGCATCATGACGTCGAGAACGACGAGGTCGGGCTGCATCGCATCCAAAACGCGCATCGCCTCGTCGCCGCTTGCAGCGGTGGTGACGTCGTACCCTGCGAGCTCTAAATTCGTTTGAATAATCTTGCGCAGATTACGGTCGTCGTCAACGACCAAGATACGCTTACCGCTTCCGTCGTCCAAACGTCTCATCGCAGCGGAAGCCTCAACGTGAACGTCGTTCCTTCGCGCGGCGTGCTGCGCACGTCGATCGTGCCGCCATGTGCGCGCACGAGCGCATTGACGATGTACAGTCCAAGCCCGCTGCCGCCGGTTGTTGACGCAGTGTCGGATTCGACGCGATAAAACCGGTCGTAAATATACGGAAGATGCTCCTCCGCGATGCCGATGCCGCGATCGGCGATCTGAACCTTCGTATACCCGTCCGTCTCTTGCGCGCTAACCGCCACTACTCCGCCCTGCGGCGAATACTTCACCGCATTTTCGATGAGATTGCGCAGTACGTCGCGCAGGCGATCCGGATCGCCTGAGATTTCGATGCCTTCAACGTGCCGTTCGATCGGATGGAGAACAGGATCCGCACCGATCTCGTTCACGGCTTCCTCTACCAGCGTTGCCAGCGGCAGCCGTACGCGGCGCCGCAAAAGCTGATCCGTCTCGACGCGCGTAACGAGCAGCATGTCGTCGACGATGCGCGCGAGCCGATCCGCTTGCTGCTCGACGACGCCCAAAAATTCATCGCGCCGCTTCTCGTAGAGCGCCGGGTTATGACGCAGCGTCGCGGTGTACGCTTTGATTGCGGAGAGCGGCGTTTTCAGCTCGTGCGAAACCGTGCTGACCAGTTCGTTTTTGAGCTGCTCGATCTCGTCGACGCGCCGCGTCTCGTTGAAGACGATGACCCAGCCTTCGGGAACGCCGGCGCGCACGAGCGTCGTGCTGCATGCTTGGACGCGGACGGCTTCGCCCTGCGTGTCGCGCAGGACGAGCTGTAACGCCTTACCTTCGAGATCCGCCGTCAGCACGAGCGGGTCGACGGTATTCGACTCGTGCAAGAGCTCGCGCACGTCCGTGCCGACGACATGCACGGCTGAATAGCCCAGAATGCGTTCTGCGGCCGGATTGAAACGGACGATCCGATGCTGATCGTCGACATGGAGCAGCCCTTCGTCGATGAGATGCGCGATTGTTTCGATGAGACGCTTCGAGCCGACGAGCTCGTCGAGAAGTTCGTGCCCTACGTCCGCAGGTAACGTCCGACTGCTATCCATGAGGCGATAACCCCGACTGCACCGCCGACTGCGAGCAGCTGCAGCACGAGCGAGGGAAGATCAACCTGCACGGCGTTCATCTGCATCCACGGCAGTGCAGCGGTAAGTTTCGGGACGAGCGATACTCGAGCGACGGCAAGCAGTCCGATCGCAACCAGAGTGCCGAGCATACCGTCCAAGAGACCCTCGCAGATGAACGGCAAACGAATGTACATGTTCGTAGCGCCGACCAGTTGCATGATCGTAATCTCGCGCCGGCGTGCGAATACCGTAAGACGAATCGTGTTCGATATAATGATGCCCGCAACCAGGATGAACAGCGCAATCACCGCGATACCGGCTTTGCGCGCAACTTCTGCAACTTGCAACAAGCGCATCACGACGTCGTGCTGATAATCGACCTCGTGAACGCCCTTCATCTTCGCTATCGTACGCGCGATCGCCGGCACGTCTTGCGGTTGACGCGCCCGCACGCGGAACGTGTCGGGTAACGGATTCTCGGTGAGAATCGAGAGGTCGATCTGGCCCTTCATGCGAGCGCGCAAATCTTTTAGACCCTGCGCTTTCGAAACGTACTGCGCTTTATCGACGCGCTCGTCTTTAGCGAGCGCCGTGCGCACCGCTTCCACCTGCGCCGGGCTCGCGTCCGTGTTCATGAACACCGATGCGGTGATCTGGCTGAGCATGTCGCTGCCCATGTGCGCTACGCTGGCGCGTACGTATAGGAAGGCGCCTAGCAATACAATCGTAACGGCGACCGTACCGATTGCCGTGGCTTGCATGCTCGCGTTGCGGGTGAAGTTGCGAAAAACCTCACCCAGAAAGAACTTGATCTTGCCCCAGTCCAAGGAAGTAATAGCCTCGCTCTTCATCGGTGACGACGCGGCCGTTTTCGAGACGCACCACTCGGCGGCGCATGCGATCGACGACGGCTTGATTGTGGGTTGCGACGACGACCGTCGTGCCTTTGAGATTGATACGTCCCAAGAGCTCCATGATCTCGGTCGTGTTCTGCGGGTCCAGGTTACCCGTGGGCTCATCGCAGAGCAGAATCTTCGGATTGTTCACCAGCGCGCGCGCAATAGCGGTGCGTTGCTGTTCGCCTCCGGAGAGTTCACCGGGGTACATGCGGCTCTTATGTGAGAGCCCGACCAAGTCCAGGCAGCGCGGGACTTGCCGCATCACGTCTTTGGTGTGCGCGCCCGTGACTTGAAGCGCGAAGGCTACGTTCTCCCACACCGTTTTGTCGGTCAGGAGTTTGAAGTCTTGGAACACTACGCCCAAATGCCGGCGCAACGCCGGAATGCGACCGCGTTTAAGGCGGTCGACGCGGATGCCGTCGACGGTGATGTCACCGGCGGTCGGAGTCATCTCGCGGTAGAGCAAGCGTAGGAGGCTGGATTTTCCCGTTCCGGAGTGCCCAACGAGAAAGACGAAATCGCCTTTACCGATCTGAAGATCGATGCCGTCGATGGCGCGGACTCCATTCGGATATACGAGTGAGACGCCGCGTAATGAGATCATCGCTGCAAGAGGGTTTTTGGAAGGTTCAGGACGGATACCTCTGACCGTTATGAATTTTGACTTAACCGACGAACAGAAGGCTATCCGCCAAACCGTCCGCGAGTTCGCCGTGGAGCGCGTTGCGCCACGAGCCGAAGAGATGGATCGCGAGGAAGCCTTTCCGTACGACCTCGTCAAGGAGATGGCCGACCTCGGTCTCATGGGGTTGCCCTTCCCCGAGGAGTACGGCGGTGCCGGAGCCGATACGGTGAGCTACGCGCTTGCCGTTATGGAGCTCGCGCGCGCCGACGCGTCGACCGCAATTACGATGGCCGCGCACGTTTCGCTCGGAGCTACTCCCTTTTATCTTTTCGGCACGGAAGA
>CAZRQS010000121.1:0-8229 GCA_964602255.1 uncultured bacterium
GGGCGCGTGACCAGCACGCGCTTTCCTTCGAGTGGTGAGCTATTCGGCATCGGCCGTCGAGTGCGACGGACTGGTCTTTGCCGGTTCCTCGGCGATGTTGAGTTCAAAGAGCTCGTCGAGCAAACGCACGTGTTCGAGCACTTCGGAGGTATCGGTAACGGCTTTATCGCGAATCTTCGTGACGGCCGTGTGCAGCAGCTTGGAGATGATCGTCATCGACATGCCGGTGATGAGCATCTTCTCGCGTTCGGTCAAATCGGGACACCGCGCGAATAGTCGTTCCAGCTCGGCGGTACGCACCGTTTCGGCTTTCTGCGTAAGCGAGGCGATTGCCGGAACTGCCACACGCGATTGATACCATTGGCTGAAACGCTCAAGGTATTCGCTAATGATCTCTTCGACGTGCGGAATCGCCTCACGGCGCACTTCGAGCTTCTCTTCGACGTGCGATCTCAGCCCGTCGACGTCAACCAGTGAAACGTTCGAAATATTCGTGACGTCAGGATGAACGTCACGCGGTACCGCGATGTCGATGATGAAGAGCGCAGATTCACTGCGGCCCGCCATGGCCGAGGCGACGATCTCGGGCGTAAGAACGAAGTGCGAGGCTCCCGTCGACGTAACGACGATGTCCGCCGATGAAAGCGCCTCGAGCAAACCCGGGAGCTCTACCACATTGCCGAAGCCGGCCTGGCTTACGACGTCTTGTGCGTTCTTCATGGTGCGGCTGGTCACGGTCAGATTTTTCACGCCTTCGCCGCGCAAACGTTTCGCAGCGGTGCGTCCCATCTTTCCGGCGCCAATGATAACGACGTTACGATCTTGCAGGGAGCCGAAGTGTTTCTTTGCGAGGTCGATTGCGGCGGTCGCGATGGAAGCAGACTCGTCGCTGATCCGCGTCTGCGTGCGCGCAGTCTTTCCGGCGCTCATGGCTTCGCGGAAAAGCCAATGCAATGTCGTGCCGAGCGAGCGTGCACCTTGTGCCGCGATGAATGCATCCTTGACTTGCCCGAGGATCTCCGCTTCCCCGACGAGCATCGAATCCAACCCCGTGCTTACGCGGAAAAGATGTTCGACCGCGTGGCGCCCCAGGTGCGTATAGAGGTACGATTCGAGATCGTAAGCGACCATACCGTGACGGAAATTGAGCAGGAACGCTTTGATCTGCGCAATGCCGGCTTCGTAGTCCGAAACGTCGGCATAGATTTCCAAACGCCCACAGGTTTGCAGCATGACCGCTTCGCGAACCGTTTCGTAATCGCGAAGCGCGACGAGTGCGGCCTCCATGCGCGAGGCCGGAAATGCATGATGCTCGCGCACTTCTACGGGAGCGGTGTGATGCGAGAGTCCGAGGCAAACCAGCGGCATGGCTACAGTGTATACCCGGCTTGTGAGGATTCACTGAAGAATGTAAGACGATGCGTAAGAATGGAAAGTTCGCCCGCAAGATCGATATTACGCACCATCACCTGTCCGCGCAAGTGGAGGGAAGCAGGCGCGAAATTGAGTAGTGCGCGCACACCTCGCTCGACCAAGCGTTCGGCGACCCCTTGCGCGGCGGCGGCGGGAACGGCAATAACGCCGATGTTGCAATCGACGCCGCTCAGCACGTTTTCCATTTCAGTAACATCGTGCACGGTTGTATCTTGCCAAATTTGTCCGATAACGCCCGGAGAATTGTCGAAGATCGCGGCGACTTTGAAATGCTCTTCACGCGCCGCGACAAACGTCGCAAACGCATGTCCGAGATAGCCAAACCCGACAATTGCAATGCGCCAGTCCCGTTCCAATCCTAAGACCAGCGCGAGCTGCTCCACTAACGGTTTTATCGCATAACCTTGTCCGCGGCGTCCGAGTGGGCCCATCGCGGACAGATCTTTACGAATTTGTGTCGACGAAATCGTGTATCCGAGTAAGCCTGCCAGGCCGTGAGATGTGATGACTTCTTTACCGGATGTCAGCGCGGACGCGAGTGCCCGGTGATAGGCGAAGAGCCGCGGAATCGCTACTTCGTTCAGTTCGAAGCGGATCAGCGGCGAGCGTTTCGGCGCCTGTACCGGATCGAGCATTATTTATTCACCGGCGCGGTAATGGCCGCTAGCGCATCGTCTGCAGCTGCAATCGTGCGTTCGATCTCGCGTGTCGTGTGCGCAGTAGAGATGAACGCCGTTTCAAACTGCGAGGGGGCAAGATACACGCCGCGGTCCAGCATGGCATGGAAGAACTTCGCGTAAAGAGCGGTGTCCGACTTCATCGCGCTCTCCAAATCTTGGACCGGACCTTCGGTGAAAAACGTGCAGAACATCGAACCGGCGTATGTGCTGTAGTGCGGAATGGCGTGTTTCGTGAGCACCTCGTGCAGACCGTCGCACAGCAGTTTTGAAAGCACTTCGAGGCGATCGTACATGCGCGGGTCGCTTTGAATTGCGCGCAGCGTCGCAATGCCGGCTGCCATCGCGAGCGGATTTCCCGAAAGGGTTCCGGCTTGATACACCGGCCCTTCCGGAGAAAGTTCGCACATGATTTCCGCGCGGCCGCCGAAGGCGCCGACAGGCATGCCGCCGCCGATTACTTTGCCGAGTGTCGTGAGATCGGGCGTAACGTTTTCGCGTTCTTGCACGCCGCCGCGCGCAACGCGAAACCCGGTCATCACTTCATCAAAGATTAGCAGAGCGCCGTCAGCAGAACAGAGATCGCGCAACGCTTGTAAATAGCCGGGTTTTGCCGGTACGAACCCCATGTTGCCGGCATACGGCTCGACCAGCACTGCCGCAATTTTTTTCGGATGTGCTTCAAAAACATCCGCAAGCGCCTGCGCGTCGTTGTACGGAACGACGATCGTGTCGCGCGCGACGCCTTCCGTTACGCCGGGCGAATTGGGAACGCCGTTCGTGAGTGCGCCGCTTCCGGCAGCAATCAAAAATGAATCACCGTGTCCGTGATAGCAGCCGGCGAATTTCACGAGGAGATCGCGGCCGGTGTATCCGCGCGCCAGCCGTAGCGCGCTCATCGTCGCTTCAGTTCCGCTTGACGTGAAGCGAATGCGTTCAATCGATGGAACCATGCTGCGAACCAGCTCGCCCAGCTCTGATTCGGCCTCGGTCGGAGCGCCAAACGAACTGCCGCGCTGTGCGGCTTGCATGATCGCTTTGACGACGGCCGGATGCGCGTGGCCGAGAATGAGCGGGCCCCACGAAAGCACGTAGTCGACGTATTCGTGCCCGTCGATGTCGCACATGAACGGGCCTTGCCCGCGCTGCATGAACACGGGGGAGCCGCCGACGGCTCGGAATGCGCGCACCGGTGAATTTACCCCGCCCGCGATGATGCTTCGCGCTCGTGCAAACGCGGAGATGGACCGTTCTAACCGCAAAGTTGCCTGGACCTCTATGCTTCTAATAATGAGTGGCGATCCGCCGCTGTATTAACGTTCGCAAAGACGCTTTCGTCCGGAAGGCGCACGCGCTTGCTTCTCAACCGTTCGACGGCGGCGGCCACGCCTCCCGACCCCTCGCGTAAGACCGAACCGGCCGCTTCCAGGAACGCTAGCCGATCGTAGAGCGCGCAGAGGGGTTCGAGCCGCCCTTCACGGTTTATAGGGACGACGGCCTGGATGCCCTCTTCCCAGAGCGAGCACAGTTCCGCGGCGACTCCCGCGTTGACGAACGGCGCGTCGGCCGCGGTTACGAAGACGCGGGGCTCCCGAACGTACTCGAGCGTCGAGTAGAGGCCGGCCAACGGCCCGCGCCGTGGCCACCGATCGACGACGATCGGACATTCCAACGCCGCATCGATTTGCGGATCGAACGAGCCACGCGCGCTGACATATACCGGCCCGGCGCCGCGCACACTGTGGTACACGCGCAAGATGAGCGGCGTCCCGCCCGCGTCGATTTCGAGTTTACCCGGAAGGCGCGTCGCTTCGCCGCCGGCGAGAATGACGACGGCGACGTCCGAAGGCCTCATGCGCCGGGGTGCCGGGCGGCGAAATCCTTTGCGAAGTACGTGATCATGATGTCCGCTCCGGCCCGCACGAAGCTGACCAGCAGTTCGTCGACGGCGCGACCTTCTTCGATCCATCCGTTTTGCGCAGCGGCTTTGAGCATCGCATATTCACCGCTGACGTTGTAGACCGCAATCGGCACGTCAAAGCGCTCGCGCGCGGCGTGCACGATATCCAGGTAGGGCAACCCCGGCTTGACCATCACCATATCCGCGCCTTCCTCAATGTCGAGCGCGATCTCGCGCATCGCTTCACGCGTGTTCGGCGGATCCATCTGATAGCTCCGGCGATCGCCGAACTGCGGCGTGGAATCTGCAGCTTCACGAAACGGACCATAAAACGCGGACGCGTACTTTGCGCTGTACGCCATGATCGCCGTCTGTTCGAAGTTCTCTTCGTCGAGTGCATCGCGAATGGCGCGCACGCGTCCGTCCATCATGTCCGAAGGTGCGATCACGTCTACGCCCGCACGCGCGTACGTCAGCGCAGTACGAACCAGAACTTCAACCGTCGCATCGTTATCGACGTCGCCGCCTTCATCGATAATTCCGCAATGCCCGTGATCCGTGTATTCGCAGTTACACAGATCCGCGATGACCATAACGTGCGGAAACGCTTCTTTGATGGCGCGCGTGGCGCGCTGTACGACGCCGTTGGGGTCGTAATTGCTGCTCGCATGCGCGTCCTTGTGTAGTGGAATGCCGAAGAGCAGCACGCTGTGGACGCCTAATGCGTCAAGCACGCCGACTTCCCGCAGCGCATTTTCAACCGTGTACCTGTCGATACCGGGCATCGAGGAAATGGCGCCGGCAGCCGCCGCGCTCTCGACCAGAAAGAGCGGCTGGACGAGCTGCGAGACGTGAACGTGGTGTTCGCGCACGAGCGCGCGCATCGTCGAGGTGCGGCGCAGGCGTCGCGGACGGATCAATTGTTTCAAGCGGGTGCGAATCACGAGTCGTTACTCCTTTGCGCCTAAGTGCGCGCGTACCGCATCGAGCAGGGCATCGATTTGCGCTTCAGGCGCGACCACGTCGGGCGTGAAACCGGCAGCGTGTGCGGCGGCAGACGTTGACGGTCCCATTGTCGCGACCGCGGGCCGCTGTTCGTAACGATGCACGCGGTGCAAGTAGCCTGCTGCCACGCTGACGGAAGCGCTGGACGGAAAAACGATGACGTCCGGAACGCGTTCGCCTAGCGCTTGCGGTGCCGGTTCTCCGGAACGCATTTCGAGCACTTCGGCGCCTTCGGCGCGCAGCGCTGCTGCAATACGGCTCACTCGCTCCTGCGTGCGCGGCAGCACCACGAGCTTTCCGGCAAGAGGCAAGCGCGGCGGCCGCGGGTTCGCTGCAAGGATCGTCTGCGCGCCGCGCCGCAGCAGCGCTTGCGCTAGTTCCATTCCAAGGCTTTGCGCTTGTTCGAGACTGAGCACTGTACCGCGAAGCTGTTCGCGCAGCGATTTGCTTCCGTCCACCGCCGCAATGATGCCGTCGACAACGAGCGTCTCGCCCTCGTACCGCGCGTGAATACCGATCGGTGCCTGGCAGCCGCCTTGCAGTGTGCGCAGCGCCGCGCGCTCGCAGCATACGGCACGCTCGGTTTGTTCGTCATTGATCGCCGCGCGAAGGCGCTGTGCAAGCTCCGTCGAGCCTTTGCGCGTCTCAACGGCCAGCGCGCCTTGCCCAACGGCCGGAACGAGCTGCGAGGAATCAAACGGAACCGAATATTTCGCGCCCAGCCCGAGCCGCCGTAAGCCCGCCGCTGCCAGAACGATTGCGTCGTATTGTCCCTCGCGCAGCTTGCGCAGACGCGTATCGACGTTGCCGCGCACGTCCACGTATTGCAGGTCGCCGCGCAGACACGCGAGCTGCGCGCGCCGCCGCAGACTCGAGGTCCCCACTCGTGCACCCGCTGGGAGATCGAAGAAGCCGGGATAGTTTTCGCTGCACAAGACGTCGCGCGGATCTTCGCGTGTGGAGATCGCAGCGAGCTGCATGTCGTCAGGAAGCGTGCTCGGTAGATCTTTGGAGGAATGGACGGCGTAGTCGGCGCGTCCGTCACGTAGCGCCGATTCGAGTTCCTTGACGAATAAGCTGTCCGATCCGATTGCCGCGAGCGAACGGTCTTGAACGCGATCGCCCGTGGTCGTGACGTTCAGGATCGTGGTTGCGATGCCGAACTGTGCAAGCTTCGCTGCGACCATGCGTGTCTGCGTCATAGCCAGCGCACTGCCCCGCGACGCACACACGACGACGCGCTCGGTGCTGTCCGCGGTTTTGCCCGAAGGTGGTCGAAGCGCTCCGAGAAGTTCTTCAATGCGATGTTCCGCAGCTACCGGGTTCATCGTGGCCAATTCGTCGATCGGAATCTGCATGATCTCGCGCAACACTGCTGCGCGATCCTCGCGCGGCACCGCCGTCTTGACGTAGGTTCGCATGCGCGCAAGCGTGCGTGCAGACGCAGCGATGACGTCGCCCGCGCGCACAGGATCGTGGGAATGAGGCATTGGGCATGACTTCGCTGCGCGTGTGCCCAAAACTCCCCGCTAATGCGCAGACCCTTACGTGCCGCCCTTATTGCCGCGGCTATCGCCGCACTCGTCACGATTCCGGGGCTGGGCAACGGTACGTTATGGGACAACAGCGAGACGGCGTACGGTGAGGTCGCCCGCGAAATACTGCTCACTCACGATTGGATCGTGATGCATTTGAACGCGGCAGCGTGGTTCATTCAGCCTCCGCTGTACTTTTGGATCGCGGCGATTTTTGCCAAAATCTTCGGCGTAACGTCGTTCGCGCTGCGGCTTCCTTCGGCGCTTGCCACAATTGCAATAGGTTCGATGACGGCGTACGCGGTTACGCGCCAAGCCGGACAGCGCGCCGGTGTGTACGCGGGCGTCGTGCTTTCTACGTGCCTCATGCAAGCGATCGTGGGGCGGCTTGCAATCATGGATGCGCTGCTCGATCTTGCAGTCGCCTTCACGATTTTCTGGTGGTTTCGCGCAGTTCAGACTGGGCGCGATCGCTACTTCGTTTACGGTTGGATCGCTGCAGCACTAGGGTTTCTCGCTAAAGGCCCCGTTGCGCCGGTCGTAGCGCTGCTCGTTATCGTTCCCTATTACTTCTGGGAACGGCGCGCGACCAAAGCTCACGTTCCATCGTTTCGAGGGTGGCTAGGCGGAATCGCACTGTTTGCGCTCATCGTCGCGCCGTGGTTCGCAGCGCTCATCGGGGCGACGGGAGTGCAGTCGGTGGTCGAACTCATCGGTCATTACACGTTTGGCCGCTACACGGGCACGATTGAAAATCAAAGTGGGCCCGCATGGTATTACCTGCCCGTCATTATTTTGGGGTTCTTCCCATGGATCGCGTTCTTGCCGTCCGCGATTGCGCTTGGCCTGCGCCGCTTGCGTGAGGAGGCTCACGATGAAACCGGACGCAGCGTCCAACAGATGGTGCGCCTCGCACTGACGTGGATCGTCGTGCCGCTCATCTTTTTTAGCTTTGCCAAGACGAAACTACCGAATTATATAGCGCTCGAACTCCCAGCGATGGCGGTACTCGTCGCGCTCTATTTCGATGCGGCGGTGGAACGCCTGCGATCCCGTTCGGCGCTGATCTCCACGGCTGCTGTGCCGGTCTTCATTCTTTTGCTTGGTATTGCGATCGTGTGGTTTTCGCGCGATAACCGGCTCACCGGATCGTTGCACGACGTCGGCTTCAATTTGTTGTCCGTCGCCGGCGCGATTTTTGTCGGATCGATCGTGGCGTTCTTTCTTTTGCTGGGTTCCGAGCGTCTGCGCGCCGCTGCCCCGTACGTTCTTGGCATTTCGATGGTGCTTGCCGTCGGTTTTCTCGCGCTGCTGGCGCTTCCGCAAGCGGAGCGCTTCAAGCCCGTTCCGCATTTAGCGCAAGTCATCAACGACCATCGCAAGCCCGGCGATGCCGTCGCAATCCTCAACGTATCAGGCGGCAATGCGCTCTTGTTTTATACGCAGCCGCGCGTGTACGTGCTGAAGGATCATGACGATGCGAGGAGCGTCATCTGCTCCGCCACGCGCACATGGCTCATAGCTCCGCACGACGGTTACATTCCGCCGGCACCGCACACTCCAAAAGTCATCGCAAACTGGGGCAAAGACTCGCTTTATCTATACGACAGCGAACCTTGCTCGAGCTGATTGTCACAGGGTGACAAAGAAAAACCGCTTCCGTTTACGTGTTACGTGT
>CAZRQS010000122.1:0-8217 GCA_964602255.1 uncultured bacterium
AGTGCCGGATCGGTGTGATAAACCGGCCATTGTGCGTTTGGATTGATGACTGGAAAGCGCTGCATCCATGCGCAGAGCTCGACGTTGCGATTGAACCGGTTCTTTTCGATGTTGATGAAGTAGCGTGAGCCTTTGCGGATAGCGCTTTGTTCGTCGAACGGCGTCCACAGATAGGGGTCTTCCTCCCAACCGTAGCGGCCGATGTAATAGAGAACCGACGGATCGTAATGCGCCATCACGATGAGCGCATCTGGAGGCAGCGTCGCGTTAAGGGCTATAGCGTTCCGGTACACTTGTTTGTTGTACCGGTAGTACGGCTGCACGATTTGGCGATTTTGAAACACGATTGCGGCGAAGGCTACTACTGCAAGTGCAGCGGCAACGTACTTTAGGCCGTTGCTTATCGTGCTGTCCACGATAGCCATCGTCAGCCGCGTCAGGAACGCGGCACCCGTAAGCGCTGCGAGCGGCAGTAGCAAATACATGTAGTAGTCGACGCGTTCCACCGTAACGACGACATACGTGTAAGCCAGGCCGCCGATGAGCCAACCCCATAGCAGCGTGCGTGATTTTGTGCTTGGTGGAAGAACGAACAGCCCTAGAATCGCGAGCGCACTAATTGCCGGTCCAATCATGGTGAAGGCCAACATTGCGAGGACCTGGCGGAACAGTGTGAACTTGACGTGCAGCACTTGAAAGCTTTTGAACGAGGCCGCCAGCGCAGGAAGCACGTGCAGCGTTGTAATGCCCGAGGCCCAGTGCCATTCGGCGTGTGACGAGACTATGCGATCGTAGCCGTAGAGCAACGCTAGCGGAACGGTGAGCAGTACCGCGATAGGTCCCCAGCGGAAAGTACGTCCCGAACGAGCACGCTCGACGATGAGCGCGCCGATAGGCACGAACGCCGCAAGCGAAACGGGTTTCGCCAGCAATGCCAGCGCTAGAAGTGCGGTAGCCCCGGTAACTCTGCGCGCGCTCCATGCCTCTTCCTCAACGAGCATGCGCGAAATCGCATAGAGTGCTGCCGTCATAAAAAACACCATCGTGGTGTCCGGCGTGAACGTTCGCCCGTAGTAGAAGCTCCCGGGCATGATAGCAAAGAGCAAGGCCGCAAACACGCCCGCGATCTCGCTCGCGAATAGCCATCGCGCGAAAAAGCCAAGCACCGCAACAGTACCTAAGCTAAAGGCGATGCTCGTGAGGCGCGCGATGACCTCGTGCACGCCGCCGATCTTATAGAACGTCGCCGCGATGAACGGAACGATCTGCAGTTCGAGCTCGACGTAGTTGGGCGGCGGCCCGTTGTAATTGGTCTGGGGATAGAAGATGTTGTATTGCAGCGTTGCAAAGTTTTTTGCGATCGATGCCGTGTCACCCTGACGCCAGCCGGGATGGTCGAGGATCGGGTTATGCAGGCCTTTTAAACGAAGGACGAGCGCGAGCAACAGCACCGCGCCTAAGCCGATCCTCCAGATCAGGCGGCGTGTTTGAACGTCCAATACTTGTTCAGAAAGAAGTTTACGAAAATACCGGCGACGGTTCCGGCGAACCACGTCTTATGGCCGTGGCCGAAATATCTGGCAGCCAGCGCAGAAACGAGCAGGCCGACAACCAGCGCGATCGCCGAGACCGTTAGAAACTGTGCGCCTTCCTTGACTGCGTGACCGGTAGAGCGAAACGTCCAGACACGGTTCAGATAATAATTTGAAACGCCGCCCGAGAGAAATGCGATCGAGTAGATGATATTGTACTGGAGCGCGCCGGAATGGTTTGGCACGACGAGCTGCAGCAGCGTGAACACGATGAGGTTCACGATTAGACCAGATGTTCCGACAATTCCGAATTTGACGAACTGCCGCATGCCGCGGCTTTGCGTAATACTAAGCAACCCAATACCAATCAGCGAAGAGTACCGTAAAGAGACCCAGGAGCGGCAGCGAAAACGCGACGATGGCGTTGTTCACTGCTGGACGCCGGCCCCATAATGCGAGGATGGCGAACATTGGGAAGAGCACCAGCGCAAAGCGAGGCATGCTCATCAGACTCGAGGTGGACATCGGCACCAGAATCGAGAGCGCCATGTACGCGATGTAGGACGGCTTCAGGCGCTTCCAACCGGCAATGAGCACGAAGACCATCAACGCCGTGAATACCAGCTCCAGAATTTGATTGGCTACGGTCTGCGGGCTGGCAGAGTGCGTGATCTTGTGCACGGTGTTCATCACGGCAGTCCAAGGCGCCGTGAAGTGACGGTTCCAGTGCACTTGGACGTGCGAGAAGTACAGGGGATCGCCGTTGAGCACCCAGAGGTAGCCCATGTAGAGCAGAATCCCCAGCGGAATAAATACCACCGGCACGAGGTCCTTCAGCGCCTTTGCACGTTCGTGCGGCGAACCAAGAACCCCGCGATGCGCAACAAACCATTCAATTGCGAACGGAACGACGAGCAGCACGCCCTCCACGCGCGTGAGCGCTGCGAAGAAGCCGATCAGTCCGGCAAGCCACCAGCGACGCTCACGCATGTAATAGAACGAAGCCACTGTTAGCATGAAGAAGAGCGCTTCAGTGTACACTGCCGAGAAGAAGATCGCGGTCGGAAAAATCGAGATGTAGAAAATCGCGCGCCGGGCGACCGGTCTGTCGAAATCATGCTCGACGAGTTTGTACAGGAAGAGCAGTCCAAAGAACAGCGCGATGTTTGAAACGACCAGTCCCGCGACCAAGTGATTGCCGATGAGCAAACCCAGCGCGGAGATCAACAACGGATAGAGCGGGAAGAACGCCATGTCCGTTCCGTGGTAGCCGATGGTCGCGATGTCGATGTAGTGCACGGCATCCCACCGGCCCCATACCGCTAGCAGTAGGTTGCGCGATTCTTGGACGTGCACGCCGGCGCGCTGACCGATGATCACCGCAGCGAGTTCGGCGATGACGATGATGGTAAATCGCGTAACGATAAAGTCGACCGTCACATCGCGCACGGTCATGTTGAACCGTATGGCTACCGCGAGCTTTGCCAGACAGAACAGTGCAAGGCAATACAGGAAGAGCCGGATACCGCCGTGCGTGAATGAAAGCGGAAGAACGAAGGCGAGCCACATCAACACGAATGTCAGCCACGAAATCGCATCGTATTGCAATGCGCGCTCGTAGAGCACGCCTGTGCGCCTCGAAAAGTACCGGCTGTAGCGTAACCAAAGCCACGTAACAACGGCCGGTCCGGCGACGAGCGATCCCAACAAACCCGCCTGCACAAGCGTGGGACGGTGCAGCGGTAATATAAATGCGTACCACGCGAAGAAGCCGAGCGTTAACCCGGCGGCGACAACAGCCGCAAGCGGACCCCAGCCGGCAGGCAATAGTGTATCGATAGCCGCGAGTTGAACGCGTGCAGTGCGAGGCTGTTCGGCGTGGGCTGACACGAGGACACTGTGTTAAAAGGAATCGACCCGCTTCCCTTGTAGCCTCCAGGGGCATGGCAACCACGATTGCACGGACGGCAACCAGCCCCATAAACACGCTCGATTTCGTAAAGGTCACTGAAAGCGCCGCACTGGCCGCCTCGCGATGGATGGGCCGCGGCGAACGCGACATCGCCGACAACGCCGCCGTCGAGCGCATGCGTGAAGAACTTAACGCAATGGACATCTCCGCTCGCATCGTCATCGGCGAAGGCGAACGCGACGAGGCGCCCATGCTATTTATCGGTGAAGAGCTGGGGCGAGGCGGGTTCGAGGTGGATATCGCCGTCGACCCGGTCGAAGGCACGAACCTGGTCGCGAACGGTTTGCCCAACTCCATAGCCGTAATGGCCATCTCGGAGCGGGGCGGATTACTAAACGCGCCGGACACCTATATGCGCAAGCTCGCGGTGGGACACAAAGCCGCGCCGTACGTGCACATTGACGCATCCGTTGCAGACAACCTCGATGCCGTCGCGAACGCTCTCGAGAAACCGATCAACGACGTGACGGTCGTCATCCTCGATCGCCCCCGCCACGCCGAACTCATCAAACAAGTTCGCGACGTCGGCGCGCGCATCAAACTGATCTCGGACGGTGACGTCGACGCGTGTATTGCCACGGCAGTGCAAGGTACCGGCATTCACGTTGCGATGGGTACCGGCGGTGCACCGGAAGGGGTGCTCGCTGCAGCAGCTCTCAAATGTCTTGGCGGTAACTTCATGGGGAAACTCGAGTTCCGCAACGATGAGGAAGTCGAACGTGCCAAAGCCATGGGCTTCGGCGAAAAAGACCGCGTCCTGAAGATCGACGATCTCGTCAAAGGCCAACATGTCGTTTTCTGCGCAACGGGCATTACGGACGGCGATCTCACACGCGGGGTGCGCTTCTTTGGAAACAATGCCCGAACGCATTCGATCGTGATGCATTCCGACGGAACCGTGCGCTTCATAGAATCGGTGCACCGGCTCGGTGCACGTCCTTTGCATAAAGTCGCGGCGAACGCGCGTTCCGGCGCATAGCGAAGCCCATCGGCGCGCGCATGTGTCATAAAGGTAATGGAACGTAAGCAGCATCAACTAGTCGTCGTCGGAGCGGGTTCGGGCGGGTTTGCGGCAGCGCGAACCGCGCGTGACTTAGGGGCCGACGTCGCACTCGTCGATCACGGACCGCTTGGCGGTCTTTGCATTTTGAGGGGCTGTATGCCCAGCAAAACGCTGATCGCCTCGAGCGATGCGGCGCAGGATATGCGCGACGCCCGCGAACTCGGCGTACACGCCGGCAACATCAAGATCGATTTTCCGCACATCATGGCGCGCAAGCGCGAGCTGGTCAAAGGCTTCGCAGACTATCGCATCGAGGGCATCGAGCAGTTCCCGCTCTATACCGGGCACGCGCGTTTTCTTTCGGACACTGAGCTGCAAGTCGGCGAGAACACGGTCGTCCGCGGAGAGAAATTCATCATCGCCACGGGCAGCGTCGTTGCGCCGGCAAGCGCCGTGCACGGGTTGGAAGAGACAGGTTACGTCGACAGCGACGGCGCGCTTGAGCTCGAGCAGTTGCCCAAGTCGCTGGTCGTGCTGGGCGGCGGCTACATCGGCTGTGAGCTCGGGCAATTCTTCGCGCGAATGGGCGTACGCACGTCGATCGTTCTGCGTAGCCGGCATTTGCTGTCCGGCGAGGATCACGACATCGGCGAGGCGTTGACCGAGTACTATCGCGATGAAGGCATCGAGGTTCACACCGAGACGCAAATTCTGCGCGTACGCAAGCGCGGCAATCAGAAAATCGTGACCGTCCTCAAAGCCGGCGTCGAAGCGGAGATCCAAGCCGACGAGCTGCTCTACACCTTGGGGCGCGTCCCGAATATCGCCGGTATGGATATCGAAAAGACCGGCGTGAAGTGCCATAACATAACCGGCATAGAAACCGATGAGACGATGCAAACGTGCGTTCCGAATATCTATGCCATCGGCGATGTCGCCGGTAAGCATATGCTGGTGCACGTCGCGATTTATGAGGGAGAAATCGCAGCGCGCAACGCGCTAAGCGGCGGATATGAGAAAGCCGACTACACGCTCCAGAAAGCGCATACGGTCTTTTCCGACCCCCAAGTCGCAGTGGCCGGCCGCACCGAGCGCGAATTACAGGCGCAAGGTGTCGCATATGTGAAGGGCACGTACGATTTCGCCGAGCACGGCAAAGCGCAGTGCATCAACAAGACCAAAGGCTTTGTCAAAATCATGGCGTCGGCCGACGATGGAAAGATTTTGGGAGCGGCCATTTTGGGCGCGCACGGGTCGGATTTGATTCACGAGATGATCGTTGCGATGCGTTATAACGCAACCGTGAAAGAGTTCATGGCCATTCCGCACCTGCATCCGACGATGGCTGAGATTTGGACGTATCCCGCCGAAGAATGTGCTGAGAAACTACAGCTGGCGGGGCCGGGGGAGATCGAACCAGAAGTCGCCTTGGGTGGAACCGCCGGTTAGTCTAAACAGCAGTTCGTCTCGCGTCCGCGTTGCCATAATTCAGAGCAAGCCGCGCAAAGGACGCTATTCGGAAAATCTGCGTGAGCTGCAAGAGATTTTTGCGCAGCTGGGTTCCTCGGAAGAGCCACCCGATTTGGTGGTGTTGCCGGAAGCGGCGCTCACCGGCTATTTCCTCGAGGGTGCGGTGTACGAACTTGCGCTTGACGCGAACCGCTTTGCGCGCGATCTCGCGCAAGCGTGGCGCAGCGCCAACGGCGGCAAGCGTGTCGACATTGTCTGCGGATTTTACGAGAACGCCGAAGGCACGTATTACAACAGCGCGATCTACCTCGAACTCGACGAGTCGAGATTGCAAATGCGGCACGTGCACCGCAAAATGTTCTTACCCACGTACGGCGTTTTCGACGAAGAGCGCTTTCTCTCGCGCGGCCGGCGTCTGCAAGTGTTTGAAACACGCTTCGGCACGATGGCGCTGCTTATTTGCGAGGACGTCTGGCATGCCGTCATGCCGACAATCGCAGCCGTCAAGGGTGCGCGCATTCTCATCGTTCCAAGCGCTGCTCCAGGGCGCGGCATCGAAGAGGACGACGAACTGGGGAGCATCGCTCGTTGGCGCGAGATCCTACACGCAACGGCAGCCGAACACGGCGTCTACGTTTTATATGCGGGCCTTGCGGGTTTTGAGGGCGGCAAAGGCATGACGGGTTCTTCGCGTATCGTCAACCCGCACGGCCGCACGCTGGTGCAGGCGCCCGCGCTGGGCGCGCATATTTTGCGTGCAACTATCGACATGCGCGAGATCGACCTAGCCCGCGCGACGCTGCCGCTGCTTGGCGATCTGAACGCTGTCCTTCCGGATCTGTTGCTCGACGACGAGCTGCCGTTACCTCGCAGGACGCTGCAGTAATGCTGCCGGTCATCGAAGCGAAAACGGATTCGTTCACCAAACCGCCGCATATCAACCCGGAGATTACAACCGAGTGGCTCGTGGCGTTTTTGCAAGACGAGCTCATCGCGCGCCGCAACATGCATCACGCGGTTATCGGCCTCTCGGGTGGCGTCGACTCTGCCGTCACGGCTTTCTTGTGCGCGCGAGCGGTGGGGCCAAAAAACGTTCATGCGATACGTATGCCGTACAAAACGTCCAGTGCTGCAAGTTTGAGCGATGCGCAGCTGGTCGTGGATGCGCTTGGTATAAATGTTGAAACGATAGATATCAGCTCGGCGGTCGACGGTTATCTGCAATTTGCGCCTGATGCCGACGCGCGCCGCCGGGGCAACGTCATGGCACGCGTGCGTATGGTCGTGCTCTTCGATCAATCTGCTAAGTATAACGGACTGCCGATTGGCACGGGCAACAAAACGGAACGTTTGCTCGGCTATTTCACATGGCACGCCGACGATACGCCGCCCGTAAATCCGATCGGCGACCTCTATAAAACCCAGGTGTGGGAATTGGCACGTTATCTCGGCGTGCCCCAGCAGCTCATCGACAAAGCCCCGAGCGCAGACCTGGAAGCCGACCAAACGGATGAGGCCGATTTGGGCATTACGTACGTAAAGGCCGATGCAATCCTGGCACGCATGCTGGAGGGCTACTCGAATCAGCAACTCGTCGAGCGCAGCTTCGCGCAAGCGGATGTTGAACTGATACGGCGGCGCCTGGACGGAACGCACTGGAAGCGCCACTTGCCGACAACGGCGATGTTGACCAACACCGCAATCAACGAATTCTATCTGCGCCCGGTGGACTTTTGATTTAGATTCTACCGATGCCAAACGTTGAGATCATAGCAGTCGGCACGGAGCTGTTGCTCGGCCAACTCGTCGACACGAATACCGCGCATATCGCATCCGCACTCGCCGATGCAGGCGTCAACGTCTACGGCACGCACGCCGTTGGGGATAACCGCGAACGGATAGCGGCAGGGGTTCAGGGCGCTTTGGATCGTGCGGACGGAGTTATTACAACGGGCGGCCTAGGGCCGACAATCGACGACCTCACCAAAGAGGCCGTGTGCGATGCCCTCGGCGTCGACACGGAGTTCAATCACACCGCATTTCAAAATATCCAAGAAATCTTCGCACGCTCGGGCCGCGAAATGCGCGAGAACAACCGAAAACAAGCAGAAATACCGCGCGGCGCGATCGTGCTGTTGAACGAGAACGGATCCGCTCCCGGCTTTATCGCGCTACGTAGCGACGGCAAGTTCGTCGCCTCAATGCCCGGGGTGCCGCACGAGATGCAGCCGATGCTTGCC
>CAZRQS010000123.1:0-8152 GCA_964602255.1 uncultured bacterium
AGTACAACTTCACCCCCAACTGGACGATCGGCGGCACCTATCTTTACGCCGATCCGCTCAACGGCTGCGGCAATCCGAAGTCGCATGTCGACCCCACCAGCCCGTGCTACCGCGCGCGTAAGTTCACGAGCCCGGCAGGCGGCACTAACCCGGACGACACGCTTCCCGATTTCCGTTTGAGCACACTGTACGAAGCCTATCTGCAGTACAAAGACGCATCGCTCTTTGCGCGAGTCGGTAATCAAGTCATCAACACGCCCTGGGCGAACGCGTCTGACTCGCGTCTGAAGCCGGTGGCGTTCCGTGGCGCCGACGTTTCGTACAAGTTCGACAAGAACTGGACGGGCGAAGCCATGTACATGGATCGCTTCGAAGACCGCGCTTCGTCGGATTTCTCGAACACGACGCTGCTCACCGAAACGACCCTTCCGTCGGCTAACTACGGCGGCGCGGCACCCAACATCATCGCGACGCCCTTCACGGCCATCACGACGAACGGTTTCGGCTATGGTCGCATCGGTTACACCGGCGGCCCGCTCACCGGGAATCTGCACTACTACGCGTTCCAAAACATTGCCAACGCGTTCTGGGGCGATGCCAAATACACGTGGAAGGTCTACGGCAACCCGTTCATCGCGCTTCAAGGCGGTTCGGAAACGAACGCGGGAAGCGCAGTCATCGGCAAAATCAACAGTCAAATCGTCGGTGTTCAGGGCGGCTACTCGCCGTGGAAGAACGTCGACTTGACGGTCGGCTACGACTACGTTCCGGAGAAGATCGACACGATCACGCTTCCGGTTGGAACGACGTGCGGCGCGAACAACATGATCAAAGGCCTGCTGCCGTACTTCTTGCCGACCGGCGGTACGCCGCAGTGCTTCAACAACGGTAACGGCACGACCAACATTTACTACGGCGGTTGGGCCAGCCCGTACACCGACTCCTATGCAACGGACCAGCTGTTCAACACGATGATCAGCCAAGGTGAGGCGGATCGCCGCAGCGCCGGTCAAGGTGTGAAGGTTTCGGGCACGTTCTACACGTTCAACAAGCGCATTCGTTTCATCGCTGCTCACGCTTGGTGGCAGTATGGTAATGCGACTGCGGGCGTTGCACCGACTCAAGAAACCAACTTCGATGCAACGTACTACTTCAGCAAACTCGGTAAGGGCCCGTATCACGGCTTCTCGCTCCGCCACCGCTATGCTGAGCGCACACAAGCGTTCACGCAGGTCTTCGGCGGCGCACCGGATTTCAAATACAACCGCACCCAATTGGAGTACGACTTTTAATGAAACGCATGCTTGCAGCGATTGCGCTCGGCGCATTCGCACTTCCGATCGCGGCGCTTGCTGACACGCAGATTACTGCGGTCGGATCCACCGCGTTGCTGCCACTCGTCAAGCAATCTGCAACGGATTACTCGACCAAACATCCTGACGTGAAGATCAGCGTCTCCGGCGGCGGATCGTACGTTGGTATCGCTCAAGCTTCTTCGGGTGCCGCAGACATGGGCGATTCGGACGTCGTTGCGCCGGGTAACGCCGGCCTCGTCGATCACAAAGTCGCCGTCGTTGGCTTCGCGATTGCGGCGAATCCGGCAGCCGGCGTGAGCAACCTGACTGCCAAGCAGGTCCGCGACATCTTCTCGGGTCGCGTCACCAATTGGAATCAGGTAGGCGGCAAAGATCAACAGATCGTCATCATCAACCGTCCGCGCACCTCCGGTACGCGCGCGGTGTTCAACGCGACGATCATGGGCGTGTCGAAGATTGCAGAAACCGGACTGACGGAAGACAGCTCCGGCGCAGTGACGACGATGGTTTCCACGACGCCGGGTGCCGTGACGTATGTTTCGCGCGGCTACACCAAAGACAAACCGGTAACGGTCATCAAGATCAACGGCGTTGCACCGACGGACGAAGCGATCGAAAGCGGCAAGTACCCGATTTGGTCGTACGAGCACATCTTCACCAAGGGCACTGCTAAGCCCGAAGTCGAGCAATTCATCAACTTCGTCTCCAGCAACCAAGAAGCGCTCGAAAAACTCGGCTACATTCCGATCAAAGAAATGAAGGTCAAGGAAACCAACCGCTAATCCTAGCGAGCGGCGCATGACAGCGACGGGCTCGTCTAGAATAGACGGGCCCGTCATGTTTCCAAAGACGATGAGAGCGCTTCGCAAGACGAAGCCGCAGGCGGGCTTTGTCCTGCAAGAGGTGCCGGTTCCCGAGCTCGGTCCTTCCGACGTTCTGATACACGTCGAAAAGGCCGGCGTGTGCGGCACCGATGCCCACATTTATTCGTGGGACAAGTGGGCGCAGAACCGGATTCACCCGCCCCTTACGATCGGGCACGAGTTCATGGGCACCGTCGCTGCAGTCGGTCCGGCCGTGCGCATGGTCGCAGTGGGAGATCGGGTCTCCGCTGAAGGGCATATCGCGGACGGGACGTGCTTTTTATGTCGCACCGGTCAAGCCCACATTTGCGAGAAAGTGCAGATCATCGGCGTCGATCGCGACGGGGCGTTCGCGGACTACATCGCGATGCCGGAAACCAATGTTTGGAAGCTCGACCCAGCAATTCCTGACGAATTTGCCGCAGTTTTCGATCCGCTGGGCAACGCCGTGCACACGGTGATGGCTGCAGGCGTGAGCGTGAAATCCGTCGTTATTATGGGCGTGGGATCGATCGGCTTGATGGCCATTCCCGTAGCGCGCGCTGCGGGCGCAGCAGCGGTGTATGCCATTGACGTAAATCCCGCCAAACTTGAACTCGCCAAGAAGCTGGGTGCGGATGAGACATTTTCTGCAACCGATCCGAACTTGGTCGCTTCGATTATGGAGCGCACGGACGGCGACGGCGTCGACGTGCTGCTGGAAATGTCGGGCAGCGGTCAGGCGATCGACAACGGCCTGCGCATGGTACGCAACGGCGGCACTGCAGCGTTGCTCGGCATTCCAAGCGACAACGTGAACATCAATTTGGCCGAGCGCATTATCTTCAAAGGCCTGACGGTTCTTGGAATAAACGGCCGGCGCATGTTTGAAACGTGGTATCAGACGCAGACGCTCGTGCGTAGCGGCCGCGTCGATCTGCGACCCATTATCACGCACGTACTTCCGTTCGAGCAATTCGATCGCGCGTTCGAACTCATGCACAGCGGCGAGGCCGCAAAGATCGTTTTGGATTTAAAGGGATAAGACTATGCAACGTATTTCCGGCGCACCCAACACAGCGTTCGAGCAAAAACTTCAGGCAGATATCGAAAAACTGAAAGCCGCAGGCACGTATAAGTCGCTTCGTCACCTCACGACGCCGATGGCGCCCGAAGTGCATATGGAAGAAGCGGGCGACGTCATCGTCCTCTCGAGCAACAACTATCTGGGACTCTCGGACGAGCCCTCGGTTATCGAAGCCGGCAAACGCGGTTTGGATAAGTACGGCGCAGGCACGGCATCGGTGCGTTTTATCTGCGGAACATTCGACATTCATCGTACGCTTGAAGACCGCATCGCGGAGTTTTTGAGTACCGAGGCGTCGCTGACGTACGTGTCGTGCTGGAACGCAAATACGGGCCTCTTTCCGACGATCTGTGAGGACGGTTCGGTCATTATTTCCGACGAACTCAATCACGCATCGATCATCGATGGATGCCGCCTCGCGACCAAATCCAAACGCGAGCGCTACAAACACAGCGACATGCGGGACCTCGAAGAGAAGCTCAAGGCGGCACAAGGCGCCGCGCCGGTCGTCATCGTCACCGACGGGGTGTTTTCGATGGAAGGCAGCATTGCAAAGCTGCCCGAGATCGTAGAACTTGCGAAGAAGTACAATGCGGTAACGGTCGTCGATGATTCGCACGGCACCGGCGTCATGGGCAAAACGGGACGCGGTACAATCGAGCATTTCGGCTTGGAAGGGCAGATAGACATCATCACGGGCACGCTGGGCAAGGCGCTTGGAGGCGCTGCCGGCGGTTTCGTGGCGGGAAGCCATGCGCTTATCGATACACTCATTCAGAAATCCCGGCCGCAGCTGTTTTCAAACGCGCTGCCTGCCACGGTAGCATGCAGCGCGCTCGAGGCTATCGAGCACTTGGAGCGGCATCCGGAGATCGTAGACCGTTTGCGCGACAATATCGCGCACTTTCGCACCGAACTCAAGCGTCTAGGTTTCAAACCGCTCGAGGGCGATAGCGCAATCATTCCGATCATCGTCGGCGATACGGCGTTCGCGATTGCGATGAGCGACAAGCTGCTGAGCAAAGGCGTTTTCGTCACAGGTTTCGGCTATCCGGTCGTTCCCGAGGGCACGGCGCGCATTCGCGTACAAATGAGTGCCAAACTTACGAAAGAAGAGATGGATCGCGCCCTGGGAGCCTTCGAGGCCGTTGGCAAAGAGGTCGGTTTGCTGAAAGGATAAAGCGATGGGCGTTCTGGGCGTGAAGATCATGTTGACGTTGGCGGCGGTGACGACCGCTTTGCCGTTCACGCCTCCACCGGGTTGGTCCCCCGTACCGTCACAGCGGGTACGCGCGCAGATCAATGAAGGTTGGCAGAGCCCACCGCTTCCAAACGGAAAACGCGCAGCGTTTGCTACAGCGATCTTCCCGTGGACCGGCTCGCTGCAAATGCTTTCCTCGCGCGGTAAGCCGATTACCGTGTGCGGCGATCCGGCGCGTTTACTCGTCTATCACACCGGTTCCGGTAAAAACGAAAGCATCGCGCGCCAAGTCATCGTTGCAAAAGGTGGCTACGCTTCCACGCTGCTCTACACACGCCCGGTGGGGACGAGCGCCGATCCGAATATCGTTCAGATGATGGGCACGTTTTGTCCGACGGGAGCTGCGTTCTTGCCTGTCATGCAGATGCCGAAGGGCTGGACGAAAAACAGCGCGCCATTTGCCGTAGAATCGCTCGGAATGTGGGTGGGAAAACAGCCCGGTGAAGTGATGACGCTCGGACGCACGAGCGCGAACGTGCCGCTTGAAAGACTTGCCGATCAGTTACGCGCTTCGGTGACGTCCTCGAGTTCGAAGCAGTATCTCAAGAGCTTCTCGCAGCAACCCACGACGCTTTGCGGGCATCCCGGTCTCATTGTCACGATGAACGTCGGCATTCCGACTCTGCCGATGGTCATCGAACAAGCCGTTACGCAGTCTGACGGCGTTTCGTATGTGCTCGGTTACGTTAGGCCAGCCGCCGGCGCCGGCGATGATGCTGCAGAAGCGTCGCTACGCAGTTTGTGCGCGACTACGGCCTCGCCGCAACCGTAGCAGAGGGAACCTCGCCGCGTGTCGCTGTGGCGTAGCGCTTTGAGCCGTAACGCAGCGCGTAGACGTGCGTGAATTCGGCTCCGAGCAGCATGATCTGTGCGGAATAATTCACCCAGACCAGAAACGCGACGAGCGAACCAAATGCTCCGAAACTTGAACTAACGGCGGCGCGGCCGAGATACCATCCCAGCAAGAACTGACCGAGGACGAACAAGAATGCCGTGACCGCCGAACCGGTCCACACATCGCGCCAGTCGACGCGGGTATCAGGCAGAATTTTAAAAAGAAGCGCAAAGCCCAGCCAAACGACGCCGAACGATACGACGAAGTCCACAATCTTCAACAGCGTATCAAAGCCAACGAAAACATGCGTTAGGTATCCGCTCGCTATGGTGAGAGCCGTATTCACTCCGATCGACAGTAGCACTAAGAACGCAATCGCCATGAGCGTGCCGAAGCCCACCAACCGCTGTTGTATCGCTTTCCAGATACTCATCTTCACCGGCGTCAGATCCCATATGTGATCGAGCGCGAACTGCACCGCGTTGAACAACCCGACTGCAGCAACCACGAGTACAACCCAGCTCACGATTTCGGCAAAAATACCTTTATGCGCTTCGTTAATCGTCGTCATGACGATTGCACGCACAGCGTTCGCGCCGCTTCCGGCATCACGTTGCAAATAACTGAAGATAAGGTCCATTGCTTGACGGTTGCTGCCGAGAATAAGCGCGGCAACTTCGAGCACGATGACGATGAGCGGCGCAATCGCAAATGCCGTAAAATACGCAAGCGCGGCTGCGAGCCACTGTCCGTAATGGCGCTGGTAGTCTTGCCATACAGCTTTGAGTAGTGGCACGGAGTCTTGTCGAAGTTGCGTCATCGAGGCCATAGCTCAGCCAGCATACCCATTCTGAGCGGGCGCTGCGGCATGGGCCGTTAGTACTGGATAGACGGTCCGCTGCCGTACCGTTACACTAGGGGTTGTCGATTTACTGACATACGGTGTGCCCATTTCCGAGGTGAACGCATGCGCATTCCCTTGATGGCAGCCTTCCTAACGCTTTCAATAAGCGGAACTCTCCACACCTCGGCTGCAGTCCCCTCCGCCGTCCCTCCGGTCGCTCAAGCCAACGATAATCGCATTGCCGCTGGACTCTTAGCCGGTGGCGACCTGCACGTTTCGCTCGAGGCGCGTCAAGCCATGTGGCATCCGGATGGCGATGCTGGTCCGGGCATCCCGATCGAAGCTTTCGCTGAAACAGGTAAGCATCCACAAATTCCTGGACCCCTAATTCGGGTTCGGCTTGGGACTCTTGTTGTGGCAAGCGTGCGCAACTCGATTCCCGGTACGGTGCTGACGATGCACGGCATGGTGGATCGTCCCACCAACACCGATCGCATTTCGCTCGTTCCATTTGGGAGAACAAAGACTTTTCGCTTCCGCGCGGGTTCTCCAGGAACGTATTTCTATTGGGGATCGACGACATCAAGAGCTATTGATAGGCGCTTTGGTTGGGATTCACAGCTTAGCGGCGCTTTTGTTGTCGATCCGATAAGGTCAGCGTCGACTCGGAACGATCGTATTTTTGTAATAAGCCAATGGATAAACGTTGTCCGAAAGGGCGGAGCGCCGAATTTCGATTACGAGCTGGACGCCATCAACGGAAGGACTTGGCCTCACACCGAGCGTTTGTCCTATCCACAAAACTCTACCGTGCATTGGCGCTTAATCAATGCGAGCCAAGGTACGCATCCGCTTCACTTGCATGGATATTACTTTTCCGTCGATTCTCGAGGTAATGGTCTGACCGACAATCTCTACGCGAATAATTTCGATCGAGATCGCGAAGTTACCGAAATCATGGAGCCAGGTGGCACATTCGCGACGACCTGGCATGCGGACCGGCCCGGAAATTGGTTGTTCCACTGTCATCTGGCGTATCACATCACCGGGCACATGCCGATCGCGGCAATGCTCACCGGCAAGGCCGGCATGGATGACGACGAGTACGAAAATCGCTTCGTTCGAAGCGCCGGCATGGGCGGGCTGATTCTAGCATTTACGGTGCAGCCGTCGAAATCTCACGAAACAATTGCCGCAGCACCTGTTACGCAACGCATCAGCTTAAAAGTCGTGCGGGGTCCGGACGATCGCGCCGACGCGCCGTCATTCCGATATGTCGTCGGGCAAGACGGCTATTCTCTGACAGAGCCGGGGGCAATAGGTCCGCCTATCATTCTGACGCGTGGCGTTTCTACCGCAATCGACGTCACGAACTTCTTAAACGAGCCGACGGCAGTGCACTGGCACGGCGTCGAGCTGGCGGACAGCTACTATGACGGTGTGGTCGGATTTAGCGGATATGGAAAACGCGTGGCGCCGATGATTGGCCCGGGCAGAACATTTCAAGTTCGTATGACGCCGCCGCGCGCCGGGACGTTCATCTATCATACGCATATGGATGACGTGTGGCAGCTGCGTGGTGGTTTGGCGGGGCCGCTCATCGTTCTCGAACCGGGAACAAGGTTCGACCCAAGTTCGGATCATGTATTCACGATTACGACGACCCACACTTTAAAAGACGCAGATAAAATTTTCGTAAACGGAACGTTTTCGCCACCCGCGATAACGTGTCACGTTGGTGTGCCACAGCGTTTTCGCTTCATCAATATGACGACATTTTGGACAAACGCGCTCGTATCGCTGAGCGCCGGAAATCACTCGCTGTTTTGGAGGCGACTCCAGGTCGACGGCGCGTACGTATCGCCCACACGCCGCAGGCTCGAATCGGCCGTGCAGACGCTGACTATCGGCGAAACACGAGACTTCACATTCACACCCACGGACGCCGGCGAGCTGCAACTGCAATT
>CAZRQS010000124.1:0-8131 GCA_964602255.1 uncultured bacterium
TTCTTCAAAACGCGCGAGCTGCTTCTCACGGCTGCGCACTTGGCTGTAATCCGATGACGTGTGCGTTGCGCGCAGGCCGGCCACCGTTGCTCGGCGTTTGTCGCGCTCGGCGACGTAGGCTTCGTAGGTTCGGCGGCGTTGTTCTTCGCGTTCGGCTTTCTGCTGGAGGTACGAGCTGTATGCGCCTTCATACACTTCCAAAGCGCCGCGGTCCAGTTCCCAGATCTGCGTGGCGACGCGGTCGAGAAAATACCGGTCGTGCGAGACGATGATGTACGCGCGTTTATCGCCGGCGATGAACTGCTCGAGCCAACGTACCGTTGCGATATCGAGATGGTTTGTCGGCTCATCGAGGATCAGATAGTCCGGGTCGTCGATCAGGACGTGCGCAAGTGCCGCCTTCGCTCGTTGACCGCCGGAGAACTGGCTCAGGGGCCGTTCGTAATCGGTTTGCGAAAAACCGAACGCGCGCAGCATTTCACGCAGCATTTTGTTGCGAAGCCCGAACTCTTCGTGGGTCGCGCGCTCGAGCGCCGCATCGATCAGTTGCCGGAGCGTTGCCTGCGTTTCGTCCGACACCGATTGCGAGAGGTAGCCGAGCTTAGCACCATTCGCGCGTACAATCGTGCCGCTGTACGGCGTCTCGACGCCGGCGAGCAACCGCAGCAAACTCGATTTGCCCGCACCGTTCGGACCCACCAAGCCAACGCGTTGGCGATCTTTGAGCACGCCGCTAACGCTCGCGAAAATTTCACGCGCGCCGTAATGGCATTCGAGGCCGGTAAAGCGAAGCAGTTCCATTTGAAGAAGAAGCCGTTCAGATTTGAACGACTTCTTGTACTTCCGGGACGTCGGCGCAAACGACTTGTTCGATTGCGCCTTTGAGCGTCATATTTGAAGCGGGACATCCCCCGCACGCGCCGAGCATTTGCACGAACGCGGTGCCGTTCTCGACCTTGATGAGCCAGACTTCTCCGCCATCCATTTGTATGCCGGGGCGGACTTTGTCGAGAGCGGCATTGACTCGTTCTTCTATGCTTGCGTTATTGTCCATAATTCTTTAAAAGTTCGTGCATGCGGCCCGCGATCTGCATCGCGTCGTCCCAATCGCGTTGCCACATGTTGCGTCCGAAGATCAGGCCGACGCAGCCTGCTTCCATGGCGATCTGTGCCTTGTGGAGCGTATCCTCGTCGCTGATCTTGCTTCCGCCGGAGACGAGGACGAGCGAGCGCCCCGCCGACTTGACGACTTTACGTAATCCATCAAGCTCCGACAGCTCGAGCGTGTTATAAGGTTTCGGCATCTTGTCGGCCGTCGCGGCGTCCCACTTCGGAACGTTCAATTTGATGATGTCCGCACCAACCTCGCACGCTACGCGCGCCGCATAGTCGACGGCGTACAGCGAATCGATGCCGCCTTTAGCTTTGATTGCGGCTCCGCGCGGATAAGCCCAAATAATGAGTGGCATTCCGTGGCGTTCGCAGTCGCGGCGCACTTCGTTGCACTGCGCGATATCGACGTCTTGCGCGGGGCTTCCGACGTACAGCGTGTAGCCTACGGCATCCGCCCCCAAACGCACCGCGTCTTCGACTGACGACGTGAGCGAACTGAACGACTCGTCATCGGACGGCACGTTGGTTTTTCCATTGACTTTCAGAACCAGCGGAACCTTACCGGCATATGCTTTGTGATATTTCTCCGCGAGGCCGATATGCAGCGCAATGCCCGAGAATTTACCTTCCACCGCCAGACGGTAGATCCAGTCGGTGTCTATAGAATCGGGGTTGGAGAAGAAGTCGATGGGACCGTGCTCGAGCCCCTGATCGATGGGCAGGAACATCAGCGTGCCGTTTGCCGGCCCGTGTTCGTACATCATCCGGTATAAACGCACGCGCTTTCCGGTGGAAAGGTTCATATCGTCGAACGTCGGTCGACGCACCGCTGCTAACATCTCTCTTTTCTCCCTCGTGTGCTTTTTTTGAGCAGCTACCCGTTTACGGGCGTGGGGTCCTTGCTATGCATGACAATGGGCCGCACTTGGATAATGCACCGAACGTGGGTTCCCTTGCTATCGGGTTTATCGGGATCGGTGCGATGGGCGAGCCGATGTCGCTCTCGCTGCTTCGCGCCGGCTACCGCGTCACCGCCTGCGCTCACCGTAGTCGTGAGCGCCTGGAGCGGGTGAAAGCGCAAGGGGTTCAGGAAGCGGCCGACCCGTTTGACGTCGCTGTCGCGAGCGATGTCGTCATTACGTGCGTGCCGGATGCGCCACAAGTGGAGGAAGCGCTGTTCGGTCAGCGCGGCGCGGCTGCAGGCGCAAAACCCGCTACCACCTTCATTGATATGTCGACAATCTCGCCGGTCGCGACCCGCGATTTTGCCGACCGCCTGCGAGCGAGCGGTTTCCGGTTCCTCGACGCCCCGGTCAGCGGGGGGCCCGTGCGCGCGGCTTCGGGTACCTTAACGATCATGGTTGGAGCCTCACCTGAGGATTTCGGAAACGCGAGGCCGGTGCTGGAAGCGATGGGCACGCCGCACCATGTCGGAGCGGTGGGGTTGGGCGAGACGGTCAAGCTCGTAAACCAGCTCATCATCGCGAGCATCATGATTGCCAACGTCGAGGCGCTGACGTTTGCGCAGAAGGCAGGCGCCGAACTCGAAGCGGTGCGCAAAGTGCTCTCGACGGCCACGGCGTCGAACTATTTGCTGGAGCAGTGGTTGCCCAAAACGTGGTTTGCAGGTACTTTTGAGGGAGGCTTCGCCATGGATCTGCTCCGGAAGGACCTCGGAGCCGCCCTTGACGCAGCCCGCGCGATGAAGATGCCTATGCCTGCATCGGCGTTCGCCTATCAACTCTATACCTTGAGGTCGGCAGAAGGCGACGGTGCACTCGATTACAGTGCGGTCGCGAAATTTTATGAGCACGTCGCCGGAAATTAATAACAAACGCGGGACGTTCAACAAGCACCCGGACTTCAATAAGAAGATTCTGGTGGTTGATGACGAGGCTGCCATCCTCCAGACGCTGCGCTACAATTTGGAGCGCAGCGGCTATGCCGTCGTGACGGCAAGCGATGGCCGCAGCGCGGTCGCGATGGCGCAGCGCGAGCAGCCCGATCTCATCGTTCTCGACATCATGCTTCCGGTTCTCGACGGTATCGAAGCGTGCAAAGAGATCCGCAAGAACAGCTCGGTGCCGATCATCATGCTCACCGCCAAGGACCAAGAGATCGACAAGGTTTTGGCGCTTGAACTTGGCGCTGACGATTACGTAACCAAACCCTTCGCGCTGCACGAATTTCTCGCGCGCGTGAAAGCGCGTTTGCGCCGTCCGCTGCCGATTCCATCGCAAAACCACGACCAAGCAATCTCGCTCGGCGGCATCGTTCTCGATCCCTCGCGCCAGCACCTAACCGTGCGCGGCAAGGACGTCTCGCTCGCGCCCAAAGAGTTCGCGCTGCTGCGCGTGCTGATGGAGAATGCGGGCCGCGTCGTAACGCGCCAAACACTGCTTGACAAGGTATGGGGCTACGACTTCGAGGGCGAGCAGCAGACCGTCAGCGTGCACATCCGCTGGCTGCGCGAGAAGATCGAAGAAGATTCCCGAAACCCGCGGCACATCATCACGGTTCGCAGCCGCGGTTACATGTTCAAGGAGTAACGCATCAACGTCGAGCTCGTCGCTATCGGCACGTTCGTGGTAGGCGTTGCCGGCGGGTTGTTGTTGCGCCGGTACGTTCCCTCGAACGATCGCGCCGAGGTGCCGGAGGAGCGGGAGATGCAGCGGCCCTCCGACGATCGCTTCGACGCGCTCGTGCGCGCGTTGCCGCTTGGTGTCGTGATGCTCGATCGCGATCTGCGCGTGCGTTTTGCGAATCGCGCCGCCGCTGCAATTTTCGGCTTCGAACGGTCGCGCGTACGCGGAACGCATCTTATCGCGGCCGTTCCATCAATTGAGCTAGAGCAGCGCGCGCATTCTGCGCTTCGCGGCGAGCGTACCACGACACCCCTTATCGTCAGCGGAAAGACCGTCAACCGTTCATATGCGGTCTCCGTGTATCCACTCGTCTCGGATACCGATCCCGAGGATGAAGACCGCGACCGTGAGGTTAGCGGTGTGCTGATCATTGCGGAAGATCAGACAGAACTGCTCGCGCTCGAACGCGCTCGCCAAGAGTTCTTGACGAATGTTTCGCACGAGCTGCGCACGCCGCTTTCATCGATAAAATTGATGCTGGAGACGGTTACCGAAGCCGGTGACGAAGAGGCCCAGCAAATTTTCTTGCCGCAAGCTCTGGGTCAAGTCGATCGACTAGCCACGCTGGTGCAGCGTCTGCTCGAACAAGCGCGCGCCGAATCGGGACAAATGGTGCTGCAGATCGACGAGATCGACATGGAAGAAGTGGCGCGTCCCATTTTGGCTTCGTTCCAGCCGCAAGCATCCGCGGTGGGCGTGAATTTGGAGCTGCGCACGCTTCGCCCCGCAATCATCGAGGCCGACGAACACCGGCTCTCGCAGATCTTCGTGAATCTCATCGACAACGCGCTGCGCTACACACCCGACGGCGGTTCGATTACCGTAACGCTGGATGTAGAAGACGGGCATGCGGTCATTCAAGTCAGCGATACGGGCATAGGCATACCGTTCAAAGATCTTCCCTACGTGTTCGAACGGTTCTATGTCGTGGATCGATCGCGTACGCGAGCGGCGAATACGTCCAGCGGGGCCGGCCTAGGACTATCCATCGTCAAGCAGATCGCCGAGGCGCACGGCGGAAGCGTCGATGTTCAGTCTTCCTTAGGAAGAGGAACGACCTTCTCCGTCCGAATTCCCGTTGTCGCCGTTCATCCTTAAACTAGAGATAAACTCATCCTAATAGCGGCGTGCTTGTATGGAGGCATGCACTGCTGCATCGAGTTCGACGGCTTCGAAGAATGGCCGGGACTGCGACGTGAACTGCTCGCGTACATCAACGATTTTTGCGCTGAGATGACGCTGGCGCAAGCGCGGGAGTGGTTCGACGAGGCGTTTCCGCCGTCGCGCTGTGCCGGTCCTTAATCTTCCTTAATCTAGATTTAAGGAAGGCTTACTTTCGCCTTCCGTACGATGGGGAAGCCTTGATCGCCACACGAAAACCGACTATAGCTCACGCTCAAGAGCGCGTTGCTTCCAGTATATTATTCTTCGCCAGCACGCTCGTCATCGTCGCGATGGGCGCGCTGATCGTTTACCTGGCCTACATGGGCCTGCAGCTGTTCATCCGCGATCACGTCAATCCGCTGCATTTTTTGTTTTCGCCGGACTGGACGTCGAACCCAAATAATCCCGGCGCGCTGGTCTTTATCTTCGGTTCGATCTCGATTACGCTGTTTGCGGTGTGCGTGGGCGGCCCGTTCGGCGTCGCAGTCGGAATCTTTCTTTCGCAGCTTGCACCAAAGAAGTTAGCGCAGTTCCTCAAGCCCGCGATTGAGATTTTGGTCGGCATCCCATCAGTGGTATATGGCTGGCTTGGCTTGACGCTGCTTGCGCCGCTCATCCGGCAGTACACGCATAGCCTAACCGGGTTCGGCTTGCTCACGGCCGGCATCGTGCTTTCCATAATGATTCTGCCCACGGTGATTTCGCTTTCTGAAGACGCGATGTATTCCGTGCCCACACCATTGAAAGAGGGCTCAATGGCGCTCGGAGCGACGCGTTGGCAGACGATCTGGCACGTCATGCTTCCGGCTGCTCGCAGTGGTTTAATGGTGGCAGTCATTCTCGGTGTCGCCCGTGCGATTGGTGAAGCTCTTGCGGTGCAAATGGTGATCGGCAACAGCGCCATCTTACCTAAGAGCTTACTGTCTCCCACCGCAACGATTACGACCGAGATCGTAACCGACATGGCCAGCGCACAAGAGGGTACGGTGCTCTATCACGCGCTGTTTTCGCTGGCGTTCTTACTCTTGCTCATCGCGATGGCGCTGATTATCGGCGTACGCATAGCGCTTCGGCGGCGGTCCGCATAATGGCGGGATTCGCTGCAGCGGCGTCCTCGCGCGGACGCACCAATAACGCCGCACGACGCCGCACTGTGGACGCGATCATGACCGGCGTGCTGTGGGCCGCGGCACTTTCGATCGTCGTGCTGCTCGCATTCTTTATCGGCTATTTGTTGTATCTCGGTGCTCCCACGATATCCTGGCATTTCTTGACGGCACCGCCAAGCGAAGTCGACGCTGGAGGTGGCATCGGGCCCGAGATTTTCAATTCGTTCTACATCCTCATCCTGACACTGCTCTTCACCACACCAATTGCAATGGCCGGTGGCATCTATCTTCAGGAGTATGCGCGGCCGGGGCTGTTCACGAGTCTAGTGCAGTTTTGCGCGGAGTCGCTCGCAACGATTCCCTCAATCGTCATGGGCCTGTTCGGTCTGCTCGTGTTCGTTACGTATCTCCATTGGAAGTTCACGGCGATCGGCGGCGCGCTTACGCTGACGATCCTGAATCTGCCGGCGCTCATGCGCGTTACTCAGGAGGCGCTCCAAAGCGTTCCGACGGCGTTTCGTGAAGGCTCGATGGCTCTCGGTGCGACAAAGTGGCAAACCATCCGGCGAGTTGTTCTGCCAAGCGCGATCGCTCCGTTAACCACCGGTGTCGTGCTTATCGCAGGACGCATCTTCGGGGAGACGGCGGCGCTGATTTTTACTGCGGGTGTGAGCGTGAGCGCAGGAAAATCTGCTTATGACTTAAGTCTGTTTCACCAAGCGGAGACGCTCTCGGTCCATTTGTGGTATACGCATTCTGAAGGGTTGGTGCCCGACGCCACACAAGTCGGGAACGGCTCCGCGCTTGTCCTATTAGTGATGGTGCTCCTTTTCAATATCGGTGCTCGCCTGCTTGGATACTCGCTCAGTAAACGGCTCACAGGAAAATGACGACGACGATGCAAGCCCCGCCACCCTCTACCGTGGAAACGCCTGCCGATACGAAGCTGTGCGTCGACGATCTCAATGTCTTCTACGGGAATTTTCAGGCTATCAAGCATGCATCGCTGAGAGTTCATGAAAATAACGTGACCGCGCTTATCGGTCCGTCCGGTTGTGGAAAATCGACGTTCGTGCGCGCGCTCAATCGTATGCACGACTTGGTGCCGGGTGTTCGTGTTGAGGGTACCGTCACGCTCGACGGCGAGGACATCTACGCCAAGGACGTGGATCCTGTAACGATTCGCCACCGGATCGGCATGGTGTTCCAACGCGCGAACCCGTTTCCAAAGACGATCTTTGAAAACGTCGTGTACGGCCCGAAGATTCACGGCGTGCGCGGACGCAAAACGTTGATGGAGATCGCCGAGCGCAGCCTGCGCCATGCGGCACTTTGGGACGAGGTCAAAGATCGGCTCGATAAGTCGGCGCTCGAACTATCCGGCGGCCAGCAGCAGCGCCTGTGTATCGCACGCGTGCTTGCGGTGGAGCCTGAAGTCATTCTCATGGACGAGCCGGCATCCGCGCTCGACCCGATTGCGACCAGCAAAATCGAAGACCTCATCGGCGACCTGAAAAAAGAGTACACGGTCGTAATCGTGACACACTCGATGCAGCAGGCCGCACGCATCTCTGACTACACGGCGTTCTTTTTGATGGGCGAACTGGTCGAGTTTGGCAATACGCGCGACATCTTTTTCAAGCCGAAAGACAAGCGTACAGAAGACTACATTACCGGTCGTTACGGGTAACAAAAGTCAAAAATCGCGAAGTTTTGTTAAAGTCGACTTAAGCGACTCTTAATTAATTCTCGTTACAATGCCCCCATGCAAAAGAATCTGACCCGCGCCCTGTATTTGGGCGCGGCCTTCGTGCTGTCAATGGGCGCGAACGCACCGGCGGAAACACAGGCAACACCGGTGATCGTCGCGCAAGCCAGCCCGGCCGCAAGCCCGGCTCCCAAACCGACGGCAACGCCTTCCCCGTTTAGCTATAGCGGATTTTTCCGTTCCTACTACTTTACTCGGCAAAATGCGAACGGCTATGTGCCGACCAACTCGCAGTTCAACCAGGCTGCGTGGAATTCGGCTATCGCCGTCCACGCGCAGTACAACTTCACCCCCAACTGGACGATCGGCGGCACCTATCTTTACGCCGATCC
>CAZRQS010000125.1:0-8117 GCA_964602255.1 uncultured bacterium
GGATTGCGCTTTGCCGGCGATTCGACGCGGCTGTTTTGGACCGATGAAGCAATAACTGCGTTGCGGACCGCCGGATACACCGGCGCGCAACTCGTCGGGGGGATGACCGGCGGCGTCCACACCACCACAGAACTCATGCAATACGCCGGCCGCCCAACGGGCAATTCGCTCGCAGCCGTCATACGATCGCTGGTCATCGAAGATGCACAGCATCCGCCGGTTTATTATGTACTCACGGCCGTGTGGACACGACTCTTCGGTGCGTCGATTGCATCGCTAAGAGCTCCAGCGCTCATCTTCGGACTACTCGTTCCGTTCGCAGTCGGCTGGCTTTGCTTCGAGCTCTACGGAACTCGGTTGGCTGCCGCGCTGGGCTTTGCCCTTGCTGCCGTATCACCGCTGCTTGTAATTTTTTCGCAGCAAGCGCGGGAGTACGGATTATGGACGGCACTTGTGGCCACAAGCACCGCGATGCTGCTACGCGCGTCTCGCAGTCAAGGCATGTCGTTGTGGTATGCCTATGCCCTATGCTGCATAGTTGCCATGTACACTGGGGTGCTGTTTGCGGTGGTGTTATTCTCCCACGCAATCTATGCAGCGCTCTATTTGCGCGGCGCGCGCAGGCGCGCTTGCCTCGTTGCGATTTGCATTGCCGCCGTGCTGTTCGTTCCCTGGGCAGTGGCGATCGCGCTGCACGCTCATACGATCGCGCTTTCAAACGCATGGACAGCAGGCCCATGGCCATTCAGCATGCTGCTGCAGAAGTGGGCCTTCAACGCGGGCACGGTGTTCTTCGATCTTGAATACGCCCGCGTGTGGCTCGCCGTTGTACTCGTTCCGATTTTCGCATTGACGGCATATGCGGTGTACTGGAATGTGCGTCGCGGGCCGCGCCGCCGCCGCATTCTGCTTGCGTCGCTCATCGCCGTTCAGATCGTCGTGCTGTTTCTGCCGGACCTCGTATTGCACCAGCACAGATCGAGCGTAACGCGTTACGGCATGGCGCTTTGGATCACGCTGCTGGTTAGCGTCGCAGGCTTTTTAGCGTCGCGCCTTCGTGGTGCACCACATTCGCGCGCAGTTTGGGGTACTGCAACAATGGCCTTACTGGTAATTGCATTCACCTCGAGCATCGTCGACGTCAGGTCTTCTGTTTGGTGGGACAATCACCAGGACGCCGAAAATTTGCCGATTTCCCGAACGTTGAACGCCGGACCGGCGGCGGAGGTAGTTGTGCCTGGTCGATGGGAGCGGATGCTTGATCTCGGCTTCTACCTCAAACCCGATGTGCGCGTTATGCTGCTTGCGCGACACGGTGTTGCGCGACCTATTACGCCGTACTCTTCCGCGTATCTGCTGGGAAATGAGGGTGATAGACGTGCGTATGCGAGCGCGATGGGTGGTACGGCGCTCAAATCCGTGTATGCCGGTAAAGAGTCGAATACCGTGGTTCGCCGCTTCCGTGGAGCAAGCGGTGCTGACACCGATACCCTTACGCTCTGGCAGTTCGTGCGTTAGGCGGGAACGCCCTCAGCCTCATTGACTGGGCGATTATTGTACCGAATGACGCGCGCCGGCACGCCGCCGACGAGCGCGTACGGCGGTACGTCTTCGACCACGACGGCTCCCGCGCCAATAGCAGCGTGATGACCTATCGTCACTCCGGGGACGATCACCGCGTGCGAATAAATTAGCACGTGATCGCCGATCGTTACCGGAGCTCGAACAATCTCGAGTGGTTCGAAAGTGTCGGTCTGTTCCGCCGGTACTTGGCAACCTTCCATTGATGTAATGTGCACGTGCGTGCCGATGTGGACGTTGCTACCGATGGTGATTCCGCCGCCGCCCCAGAGAACAGTGTAGGGGCCCACCTCGACGTTATCGCCGAGATGGATAAAACCGCCCTTCCCGTTGCAATTCAAAAACGATCGATGATCGAAAAAACAGTTTTTGCCGGTTGTGATGCTCTGCGCACCGCGGACGATGACGCCGGACGCATAGTGCACCTGCGGAAGCCGGCGGCGCTCAACCTCGTTGCTAATAGCCTCGCGGATGGATGCGCGCAGAGCGCTTGGGATTGCGAGCAGTTTCTCCACGAATAACACGTTAGCGGCCTACCTCCTTAAGAAGAGCCCGGGCGCGGGACAGGCACTGGATAACTGGTACCCCGAAACACCCGCATCACCCCCCGGCTGGGGGTTAGGTCTTTCGACGGGCCTAAACGGTGCTATTCCGCCCGCAGAACCAGTACGTAGGAAGCCTGCGGCGAGCGCGTCCCACGCGTTACAATCCCGCTGAAACCATATGAAATTGGCACCGGGATTCGACACAACCCTCCGAGGACTTCGGCCGGAGCTACGGTTCGGAGTGCTCATCGTTGACTTTGTCTTGCTGTTTCTTGCCGTCAACCTTGCAACCGGCGTAGGCGATATTCACAGCGCGCACGAGTCGCAGCTGCTCATCGTAGCGGCCCTTCTTTTTATAAGCGGCGCCTACGTGCAGTGGCGCTGGGAGAGCGCGCGCACCTTTGATTTTCACGACGTGCTGCGGTTACTCTACGGAGCGCTCGGCGGCACGGTTCTCGCACTGACATTCGTTTGGTTGCTTCCCGGTCCGCTCAAACATCAATCCGGGCGCTTGGTCGTCATCGCCGCGATGCTCGGTTTCATCCTGCGCATGTTCTTGCGAATCGCGTTGGTGATGCTGCGCACGTTCATCCTCGCGAGACGCCCGAATGCGCAGAAAGTGATCGTGGTAGGTGTCGGCATGCCCGCCGTCTCGTTGATACGTGCGATTCAAGAAGACCGCGACCTTCCGATGCGCGTCGTCGGCTGTGTTGACGACGGGCTTGCGGTCAAACGTGTCGACGGCGTAAAGATCCTCGGCGGTATCGACGATCTGCCGAAGATCATCTCGCGCACGCAAGCCGATGCCGTCATCGTCGCGATTCCCGCGCCGCCGCTGCCCGTGATCAATCGCATCAAGGCCCTGGCGAGCCGTGCAGAACGCGCGCCGATGGTGAAGGTGCTTCCGGACACGGTGGACATTCTGAACGACAAAGTCACCGTCTCGCGGATGCAAGACATTCGTCTGGAAGACGTGCTTTCGCGCGAGCCGGTCGTCGTCGATACTGCGGCGCTGCGGCCGCACCTTGAAGACCAGGTCGTTCTCGTGACCGGCGCCGGCGGCTCCATCGGCTCGGAGCTGTGCCGTCAGATCGCGACCTTCGAGCCCAAACTGCTCCTGCTGCTCGGGCACGGTGAGAACAGCCTCTTTGCAATAGAACAAGAGCTGCGGACGAAGTACAAATTCACGCGCACGAAAATGATCCTTGCGGACGTCGCGGATGCACCCGCCATCCGCAACGTGTTCTCGATGTACCGCCCGCGGATCGTGTTTCATGCTGCCGCGCACAAACACGTGCCGATCGTCGAGGACAACATTTGCGAAGCGGTTCGCAACAATGTCTTTGGAACGCGAACCGTTGCACTTGCCGCAGCGGCGTCGGGTACCGCGAAGTTCGTGCTTCTCTCCACCGATAAAGCCGTTAACCCGACCAGCGTCATGGGTTTGACCAAACGCATGGCGGAGCTCATCTGTCAATCGTTCGCCGGGGGCAGCAGCACGGAGTTCGTCGTCGTCCGTTTCGGCAACGTTCTGGGAAGCCGTGGGAGCGTCGTTCCGTTGTTCAAACAACAAGTTGCCAACGGTGGTCCAGTCACGATCACCCACCGCGACATGCAGCGCTACTTCATGACGATTCCGGAAGCGGTTTCGCTCGTGTTACAAGCGATGTCGATGGGCAACGACGGCGAGGTGTTCGTGCTCGACATGGGTGACCCAATCAAGATTTTGCATCTCGCCGAACAAGTAATCCGGCTCTCCGGATTCGAGCCCTACCGCGATATCGACATCGTGGAAACCTCCATCCGGCCCGGTGAAAAACTCTTCGAAGAAATTCTGACCCACAAGGAAGACTTCAGCCGTACCAGCCACGAGCGTCTCTACATCGCCGAGCAAGAGCGCGTAGATTACTCGCGCATCGGTACGGCAATGGAACGCGCACAACGTGCCGTTCGAATGGGGGATTGGCGCGTGGCGCTGGACGTCTTGCGCGACTTCGTTCCCGAGTTCACACCTGGGCAGCATCTTTTGCCGCCCGCTGCGATCATCGCGGTCGAGCGCGCCGAGATTGCATCCACATCCGGTACACACACGACCGAAATCATCGCAACTACCTTAACCGCACCTGCGGCCGCCCAATAGGAAGATCATGGAACTGCTTGAAGCACCGGGGAGCTTACGAGATCAGCTCAAGAAAAAATTCGTCGATCGCACCGCTCTCATCGGCGTTGCCGGAGTAGGCTATGTCGGCCTTCCGCTCGCCGTGGAAAAAGCCAAGGTCGGCTTTGACGTGATCGGCTACGACCGCAGCAGCGTACGCGTAGACCAAGTCAACGAAGGTCTCAACTACATCCGTGACGTCGACGACAGCGAACTTGCTAGGCTGGTCGAGAGCGGAAAGCTGCGCGCCACCACCGATTTCAGCTCGCTGAGCCAATGCGATGCAATCGTTATCTGCGTGCCGACACCGCTCACGCCCAACCTCGATCCCGACATTTCGTATATCAAGGCAGTCGGCGAGCAAATTGCCTCGCAGCTCCGTCCGGGACAACTCGTCTGCCTCGAAAGCACGACATATCCGGGCACGACGGAAGAAGTGCTCCTGCCGCTGCTCTCGCAGTCGGGCCTACATGTGGGCGAGGACTTCTTCCTGTGCTTCTCGCCTGAGCGCGTGGATCCGGGCAACGCACGATACACGACCAAGAATACGAACAAGGTCGTCGGCGGCGTAACACCTGCGTGCGCGGACGTCGGCGGATGCTTCTACCAACAAACGATTGTCGACGTGCTCACCGTGAGCTCGCCTAAAGTTGCCGAGATGTGCAAAGTGTTCGAAAACACGTTCCGCTCGGTCAACATTGCACTCGTCAACGAGATGGCGCTGCTCTGCGATCGCTTAGGGGTCAGCATTTGGGAAGTGCTCGATGCTGCCGCGACAAAACCGTTCGGCATCATGCGTTTCGATCCAGGCCCGGGCGTCGGCGGTCACTGCATTCCGCTCGATCCGTTCTATTTGGCCTGGAAGGCTCGCGAATACGATTTCCACACGCGCTTTATCGAGCTTGCCGGCGAGATCAATCACGGCATGCCGTACTACGTGCGCGAGAAGATCGCTCGTTCACTGAACGAAACCGGTCGTCCGGTCAAAGACGCGGACATCTTCGTGCTTGGTGTTGCATATAAGAAAGACATCGAAGACTGGCGCGAATCGCCGGCGATCAAAGTGATGGAGCTGCTGCTCAAAGACGGCGCGAACATCGATTACCACGACCCGTACGTCGCCAAGTTCAGCGAACACGGTAAGCAGTGGCATTCGATTCCGCTTTCCAAGGAACGCCTGGAGCGCGCGGACTGCGTCGTGATCCTCACGAATCATTCGAATGTCGATTACCAGCGCGTCGTCGATCAAGCAAAGCTCGTCGTTGACACGCGTAACGCGACCAAGAACGTCACGTCGGGCCGCGAGAAGGTCGTGCTCCTGTGAGGGGTTGCCGATGAAACGACTTCCCCGCATCGGGGTGATCGGCGCGGGCTACTGGGGCGCGAATCTGGTTCGCAACTGCTCGCAGATGGGTATCCTTGCCGCTGTTTGCGATGCGGATCTTCGTCCGCTCAACGAAGTCCGCGGTAAATATCCGGGCGTTGCGCTCTACTGCGATCTCGACCAGATGCTCGAGCACACGAAGCTCGACGCCGTGGTCATCGCAGCACCGGCGCCGGCGCATGCATCCCTTGCGCTGCGCTGCATCGCCGCGGGCAAGCATGTATTCGTTGAGAAGCCGCTCGCGCTTAGTGTAGAAGACGCCGAGCGCGTTGTGCAGGCCGCAGAGTCCGCCGGCGTCACGCTTTTCGTCGGACACGTGCTGCTATATCATCCGGCAGTCCGCGCACTTTTGCTGTGCGTGAATCAGGGACGCATCGGACGCGTGCGCCATCTGCGTTCGCGCCGGCTCAGCTGGGGCCGCCTGCGCAGCCAGGAAAACGTTTGGTGGAGCTTCGCGCCTCACGATTGTGCGCTCATGATCGCGGTCATGAAAGATACTCCGGTCAATGCGACGGGCTGGCTCAGCGCGTATGTCCGGCCGAATCTCGGAGATTTCGCGTATGCCGATTTCGCCTTTGCGGACGGCCGAAGCGCGCACATCGAAGTGAGCTGGCTCGATCCCGACAAGAGCTCGCGAATTGACGTGTTTGGATCTGAGGGAACGCTGACGTTCATCGATAGCCGCGAAGGCGGCACGCTGACGCTCACGCCTTGCGGCGACCGGCTCGACGCACGCGGCGAACCGCAGCTCTGGCGCGGCGAAACGCAGTCCATCGACTTGGAGCAAGGCGAGCCGCTGCGATTAGAACTTCAAGCGTTTTGTGGAGCAATCCGCGGCGGCGAGCATGTCCCGACCGACGGCCGGGAAGGCCTGGAAGTGGTGCGCGCACTCGCGATGGTGGATTCCCGCGCTACTGTACATTCTTTCCCTATGGAGGCATTGGCTTGACGGCCACAGACCAGCGCAACACATTTTTCGTTCACGAATCGTCGTACGTCGACGAACCCAGCAGCATCGGCGAAGGCACGAAGATCTGGCATTTCTCCCACGTCCTGCCCGGTTGTGAAATCGGCAGCGGATGCAACGTGGGGCAAAACGTGGTCATCGGGCCGCGCGTGCGTATCGGCAACCGCGTGAAGATTCAGAATAACGTCTCGGTGTACGAAGGCGTCGAGCTGGAAGACGAAGTCTTTTGCGGACCCAGCATGGTGTTCACCAACGTGAACACGCCGCGCAGCGGCACCCCGCGAAACACTTCGGATGATTACTTGAAGACGCTCGTCAAGAAGGGAGCGTCCATCGGTGCCAACGCCACGATCGTCTGCGGAAATACGATCGGCGAGTATGCGTTCGTCGGCGCCGGCTCGGTCGTTACCAAAGACGTGCCGGCCTATGCGGTCGTCTATGGTAATCCGGGGCGCATTCGTGGGTATGCTTGCGAATGCGGTATGAAACTCCAGTTTCGTGACGATGCCGCCGTCTGCGATGACTGCGGACGGCGATACGCGCGCGAGAACGACGTCATTCGAAAGGTTTCCTCTTGATCCCGATCCTCGACCTCAAGGAACAGTACCACGAGCTGCGCGAGGAGTTGCTCCGCGCCGTAGAAGGCGTGTTTGAGAGCGGCGTCTTCATCAACGGTCCGAACGTCAAAGCGTTAGAGAGCGAAATCGCCTCGTATTTGGGTGCAAAGAACGGTGTCGGCCTGAACTCGGGCACCGACGCGCTGCATTTGGCGTTGCGTGCCCTCGACATCGGACCCGGGGATGAAGTCATCACGACGCCATTCACGTTCGTGGCAACCACGGAAGCCATTGGCATCGTGGGGGCAAAACCGGTGTTCGTCGACATCGATCCGCTTACGTACAACATCGATCCGGCGCAAATCGAGCAGGCGATTACACCGCGGACTCGCGCGATATTGCCGATCCATCTTTACGGAAATCCTGCACCCATGCACGAGATCATGGCGATTGCAGGTAAGCACAACCTCGCGGTTATCGAGGACTGCGCGCAGGCTATCGGCGCGAAGATCGGCGACAAATTCGTCGGAACGTTCGGTACGTTTGGGGCGTTCAGTTTCTTCCCGACGAAGAATTTGGGCGCGTACGGTGACGGCGGCATGCTAGTAACGGACGATCCCGCGCTTGCGGATCGCGCTCGGAGCCTTCGGGCGCATGGAGGTCGCGTCAAGTACTATCATGAGGAGCTCGGTGTAAATAGCCGCTTAGATGAGATCCAGGCTGCGATTTTGCGTGTGAAGTTTCCGCGCCTGGAAAGCTGGATCGAGCGGCGCCGTGCCGTTGCGCAGCATTACACGCAGGCGTTTTCAGCGAGCGGCATGCAGCTGCCCGTCGAATCATCCGGCACAAGGCACGTGTATCACCAGTACACGCTGCGGGTCCGCGACCGCGATCGCGTGCAGACCGAGCTGCAAGCCGCCGGCGT
>CAZRQS010000126.1:0-8116 GCA_964602255.1 uncultured bacterium
ATCTGCGCGGTTCATGCCTTGGCTGGTTCGACACCGGTTAAGTTCCCCTCCATGATGGCTTGCAGTCTTAATGAGACTCTGCTAAGATCCCGTGGCTGGCAGTCTACTGCTGAGAGTGCCAGGATATAAGAATTTTTCCTATCTGGAGGTTTTTCGTGAATCTCAAGCCTTTGGGCGATCGCGTGGTCGTTGAGCACGTTGAACAGCAAGACAAGAGCGCAGGCGGCGTGTTCCTTCCCGACACCGCCAAAGAGAAGCCGCAGGAAGGCATCATCCGCGCGGTCGGATCCGGCCGCATGCTCGACAACGGCACCAAAGTTCCGATGGAAGTCAGCGTCGGCGACCGCGTTGTGTATTCGAAGTACTCGGGCTCTGAAGTCAAAGTCGACGGTAAAGAGTACCTGATCATCTCGGAAAAAGACGTCCTCGCCGTTATTGCTGCAGTTCCGGTTGGCGTTTAAGGAGTTTTGAAAAAAGACAATGGCTGCAAAAGAACTAGTATTTGATGAAAACGCCCGCCGCGCACTCGAACGCGGTGCGAACATGCTTGCCGACGCCGTCAAAGTGACGCTTGGCCCCAAAGGGCGTAATGTCGTTCTCGACAAGAAATTCGGATCGCCGACCATCACCAACGACGGCGTGACGATCGCAAAAGAGATCGAACTCTCGAACAGCTTCGAGAACATGGGCGCTCAGCTCGTGAAAGAAGTTGCGTCCAAGACCAACGACGTCGCCGGCGACGGCACGACGACCGCGACGGTGCTCGCGCAAGCGATCATCCGCGAAGGTCTGCGCAACGTTACCGCAGGTTCGAACCCGCTGCTGATCAAGCGCGGCATCGAGAAGGCCGTGGAGATCGCGGTCGGCGAGATGGAGAAGTTCGTTCAGAAGGTCGACACCAAAGAGAAGATCGCGCAGGTAGCTTCAATCTCCGCGAACGACAAAGAGATCGGCCTGCTCATCGCGGACGCGATGGAGAAGGTCGGCAAAGACGGCGTCATCACGGTTGAAGAATCGAAATCGATGAAGACCGAAGTCGAGACCAAAGAAGGCATGCAGTTCGACAAGGGCTACATCTCGCCGTACATGGTCACCGACTCCGAGCGCATGGAAGCGGTGCTTAGCGATCCGTTTATCCTCGTGACCGAGCGCAAGATCTCGGCGATTGCCGACATCCTTCCGCTGCTCGAGAAAATCGTGCAGGTGCAAAAGCCGCTGCTCATCATCGCCGAAGACGTCGAAGGTGAAGCGCTTGCGACGCTCGTCGTCAACAAGCTGCGAGGCACGTTCACGACCGTTGCGGTCAAAGCGCCGGGCTTCGGCGACCGCCGCAAAGAGATGCTCAAGGACATTGCGACCCTCACCGGCGCAACCGTCGTGAGCGAAGAGCTCGGTCTGAAGCTCGACAAGGTTACGCCCGAGTTGCTCGGCCGTGCCAAGACCGTCAAAGTTACGAAAGACGAAACCACGATCGTCGACGGCTCCGGCAAGCCGGAAGCCATCAAGGGTCGTATCGAGCAGATCAAGCGCCAGGTCGAAGAAACCGACAGCGACTTCGATCGCGAGAAGCTGCAAGAGCGTCTTGCGAAACTGAGTGGCGGCGTTGCCGTCATTCAAGTCGGTGCCGCGACCGAAACCGAACTCAAAGAGAAGAAACACCGCATCGAAGACGCGCTGAGCGCGACGCGCGCGGCCGTTCAAGAGGGCATGATTCCCGGCGGCGGTTCGTCACTCGTTCACGCCATCAAGGCGATCGAGAAGTTCAGCTATCCGGCGACTACCGGCGGTAACGGACACGCGACGCACGCCGACGAGAAGATCGGCGTGGACATCGTGCGCAAGGCTCTCGAAGAGCCGCTGCGCCAGATCGCGAACAACGCCGGTTTCGAAGGCTCGGTTGAAGTCAACCGCGTCAAAGGGAAGGAAGCCCCGTTCGGCTTCGACGCGATGACCGGCGACATCGTCGACATGTTCAAGTCCGGTATCGTGGAGCCGTTCAAGGTTACGCGTTCCGCGCTGCAAAACGCGGCGTCGATCGGTTCGCTGATTCTCACGACGGAAACCCTCATTGCCGACAAGCCCGAGCCGAAGAAAGAGCCCGCGATGCCGGGCGGCGGCATGGGCGGCTACGACATGATGTAGTCTGCGCACTTCGAAGCGCATTGGAAAGGCCCGCATAATACGCGGGCCTTTTTCTTTGTCGCGACCGCAGTTGCAGTCAGGTCCGCAAAAACCGTGTTGACGAGTTCCAGCGGCCTCTTTCGCAAAGCCTCCGCTTGGTTGCAATGGCAACCTGCATGTTAGCCGCCGGACGGAATAGGCAATAACTTTAGCCTTCCTGTTCTTATAGAGAGGCGAAGAACCAATGAAACAATTCAGATTCGTGGCACTCGCGCTCGGAGTGACCCTGGGCCTAGCCGCTTGCGGCGGTGGTGGCGGTGGCGGCAGTACAGCTGCCAATCCTACCGCGAGTGCTGCGGCTGCTAGCAGCGCAGCACCGCCTATGAGCGCGAACGCGATGCACAAGACGCATAACGCCATGGCGAAAAGCGTGTTGAACATCAACATGGGGCAGCAGAACGGTTCCGGCCAAGTCGGCACGGCGAGCGTTGCGGATAAAGGGAACGGCGTTGTCGTCACGATCAAGCTGAACAAAGAACCCAAGGGCGCTTCCGAGCCTTCGCACATCCACCAAGGGACGTGCGCAAAGCTCAACCCGGCCCCTTGGAAGCCACTTAAAAACGTCGTGAACGGTGTCGGGGTAACGACCGTACCGGGCGTCACTGTGGCGCAACTGAAGAAAGGCCACTACGCCATCAACGTGCACAAGAGCGCCAACGACCTCGCAACGTACGTCTCTTGCGGCGATCTCACGCCATAGCGTAATCGAGACTCACCCTCGTCCAAAGCGCGGCACCCGAAAAGGGTGCCGCTATTTTTTTAGGAGCTGTTTCCGCGCGGCCGCGCTATAATGAAGCGAGGAGGCGAATGCTCATGAAGATTCGGCATCTCGCAGTCGTCCTTTCCATGCTTGCGCTTTTCGCGAGCTTCATCGCGCCGGCAAAGGCAAGCGATTCCACACAACTCCTAGCGGCGCTCAAAGCGATGCCGGCGCAAGCCGACAAATTCCGCACGATGATGAGCAACCTGAATGCATCGCAGTTCCATCTTGTCAATGCCTCCAGCGTTATGGATGCAGGTGATGCCACGTATAAAACATCGCTCAAGAAAGACGCAGCCACGCTTGCGGATCTACGCGAAACACTCTCGCATACAACCGTGACGGGCGCGGATGGCGTAATTGAACCGCTACGAAAAGTCTTGCAAACCAAAAGCGTGACGATCGATCAAGTCATCGGCGTGTACGTCGGCGGCGACAATCAAATCACGTTGTTCTATCAGTAAACGCTACCAATACGCCCATTCGCCTTGCATGTCGCGACGCGCCGTGTCGAGTTTTTGCGCGAGCAGCGTGGACGTAACTGCGCTTACGTGGCTCGGCGGACGCAACGCGTGCATGATCGTGTAGCCTTCATGCAGCAGGCGGTGCGCTCGCGCGGCGTCACTAGCCTGATGCGCAAGCTCCGCCGCGACGACGAGTGCGTTCGCCGCGCGCCAGCGGTCTGCGAATTGTGCGGCAGCGGAGCTCTCCGCAGCAGCGCACGAAAGTGAAACGCGAGCTGCGCGTTCCGCAGCTAGCGAAGCCGCACTGTACCGGTGCGCGGCAATAGTTGTCTCATTTGTTTCAACGATCTGCGTCGCGCGATCCGTGCACGAGGGACCGTGTTTTGCGTTGACGGAAGCAGATTGGTGCGAGGCGCATCCGCACAGCATCACAATACCAATGATTGCAGCCGTTCGAATAAAGTCGGCCATATTCGCTTTCCCCTTCCCCAGGGCTCGGCGCTTTATGGTTCCCGTACCGGTTGCTTAGTAAACGGCGCGCGTGCCACGACAACATAATAAATGGGCACAGCGACCAGAAGAAATGCTAGGCCGATCAGACTATTGCCGGGATATTTAATGTATGTGTCGATCACGACGGCTGCCGCGACGACGAAGAATAGCGCAGTAGAAACCGGATGGCCCGGAACTTGGAAGCCGCTCGCGGGAGCGCCGGTTCGCCGGTCCCTCGCGCGGAAGATGAATAGCGCGATCGCGGAGAGCGCGAAAAACACGTAGTCGACCGACGTCACGTAATTAAGGATTTGATCGTATTTGCCTGAGAGAGCGATCACAATTGCGACGAAGCCTTGCAGCGCAATGGCGATCACCGGTACGCGCGAACGTGAGTGTACGTAACCCAGGGGTTTGAAAAACGCAAAGTCGTTTCCCATCGCGTGATAAACGCGCGGCGACGTGAGAATTTGATTGCTCATAAAACCGAACGTCGAGAGCATCACCGCTCCGGCGATGATTTGCGCGCCGCGCGGACCAAGCACAAGTTGCAGTACATCCGATGCCGGCGTATCCGTATTCATCAGTCCGCGAGGCCCCAGCGCATGCACGCAGACGTAATTCACGAGCATGTAGAGCGCGACGACACCGGCAACGCCCCAAATCATGCCGAGCGGTAACGTGCGTTTGGGATTCTTCAGTTCGCCCGTCATGAAACTGGACGTTTGCCATCCGCTATATGCAAAAAGCACGGGAATCATCGCAACGCCCATTGCTGTGAGCATGTCCCAATTGTTGCTGAAACCGCTGACGGGTAACGATGCACTCGCTGACGGATGCGCGAAGAGCCCAGCACCGATGAGCGCAACGATGGCGCCGATTTTCAGCAGCATCAGGAAATTCTGAACGTTGCTGCCGGCGCGGACGCCAAAGCAGTTGACGATTGTGAGAAAAGCAAGCGTCGCTACGGCGATGACGTTTTCGTTCGGATGCCAACCCGGACCCAGACGCTGCAGATACCCCGCAAACGTAATCGCGGACGCGGCTGCGCCGCCGCTCTGGGAGACCAGCAACAGCGTCCATCCGTACATGAAGGCCACGACCGGGTGGAACGCGTCCCGCATATACGCGTACAGACCGCCGTCGTTCGGCCGCCGCGCGGCCAGTTCGGCAAAGATAAAGCCGCCGAGGAGCGCGATGACTCCACCCGCAGCCCAAGCCGTCAGGATCAATACCGGCGTGTGGACGCGCGCGGCGACGACGGAAGGGTTCCGAAAAATTCCCGAGCCGATGATGCCGCCCATGACGATGAGCGCGGCGTCGAAAGCCCCCAGTTTTCGTGCCAGCTTGGTCATCCGGCACTCTGCCGTTCAAATGGCTGCGAGTCCTGCGCCCGCGGCTCGTTGAACTCCCGTTGTAGCGGGTAGAAAAACGGCCAGGAGGATAACCCATTATGCGTATGCTTCGTCCCCTCGCGGGGATCGTTTTCGTTCTAGCCGCGGTAGCGCCGCAAGTCGCGCTGGCGGCGAGCACCTTCTATGGGGAAGTCGTGCACGTGTCCGTCAACAACCTCAAGGTGTACGATCCTAAGAACCATCAAACGCTCAGCTTCTTGCTGACGCCGAAGTTCGATCAGGTATTTTCGAGTGACGGCAAGACGACATATCAAATGAAGCACCTCAAAGCAGGCCAGTACGTCGGCGTGATCTACGACCAAAAATTGCTCGGCCAGCGCCATGCGGATAAAGTCTACATTATGAACAATGCGAACCAACGGCTTAAGATGCCGTAGTACATGGCAACGAAGCGCGGCCGCAGAGGCCGCGCTTTTTTATTAGCCGATCTTGCCCGAGAGCAGCGAACGATACGGTAGCAAGTCGTTACGCGAGAGTTTGAAGAGCCGCAGCGGATTCATACGCGTGCGCCGCAAGAAGTACGCAGCAGCGACCGCGAACGCGATAACATACGAGACCGATGTGGCAAGTGCGCCACCCATAATGCCGAGATGAGGCAGCGTTACCACCGTGATGATCGCGCACAGGACCGTTGAGAGCGAACTGAAGATCAGCGGAACGCGCGGCTGCCCGAGTTGCTGCGAGAAGAACGTCGAGAGCGTCGGCATCATACTATACGCGATAATGCCCGGCAAGAGAACTCTCGCAACCAAGCCCGCTTGCGCGAACTTTGCGCCATAGACGAGCGGCACGAGCGGCGGTATGGCAAAAAACACGATGACCGACGCGATGAGCACCAGTGCGAATGAATGCCGCATGCACGTGGCGGTCGAAACCGCCGCCTCTTCTTCGGTCCCGCGTGCGATTCGCGAAAACGAAGCCATCGTGATAGGACGGCTGAGCTGCCAAAGCAGCTCGCCGATGCCAATCCCGATGGAGTACACGCCCAGCGCGCTTTGTCCGAGCATGAACATGATGAGGAAGACGTCGATGCGGAAGTTGAGATACTGCATGGCGCTGTTGAGCGCGATCTTGCTGCCGTAACCGGCCTGCTCGCGCATGATATTCGTTTCATCGTCGCCTTCATGCATGCGCGCGTATCCGCGTAGCATGAGCGCGCTATAGATCGCGCCGCCCACGTACCCGGCAATCCAAACGGCGAAGAGCACCGTTAAACCGGCATGCGCAAAGATGAGCAGCGGAATGTAGATCACGACGGCAAAGATGCCGATGATGATTTGCTGCACGTTGATCATGTTGATGTGGCCGTCCGCGAGGAAAAAGCCCATCGACGACTGCGCGAACAGTGCGAACGGCAAGGCGATCGCAACGGCGATTAGCGCTCGTTGCCCGGGCACGAAAATTGCGGCCAGCACGAGCGCAAGCGCCACCGCAATCGTAAGAGCGCCCAGGATGCGCGTCATTCCTGACAACACCGCCGCAGGCGAGCGATTGCGCTTCGTATACTGCCAGGCGATGGCTGCCGCTTGACCGGCGTTCGCCATCTGAATCATCGCGAGCACTGTGCCCGCATAGCTGAAGAGCCCTTTACCGGACGGTCCGAGCGTGCGCGCGACAACGATGGCGCCCAGGATCGTGAACGCCTGCGTGGCAATCCGCGCTACAAAATTGGAAACGCTCTTTTTCGCGATTTCGCTCATACTCGAGCAGGCGACCGTTTAGACTCCAGCAGCGTATTCCGCAAGACGGCGGCGAACGCGGTAAAAGTTGCGTACTAGATTGGTGACGACGGGTGCGTGGGGCAATTCACGTACGGCGCCCGGATGGGCCGCAATAAAGAACAGGTGGCCGTACGGGAATCCCAGCGATGCGAGTTCTTGGTGATATCCGTCGATATCTTGCGCGCGCCGGAACGCGTATTCGCGGTCGAATGCATCACACGCTTCTTCACCGCGAAGCAGCGCGCGTGCTTTGACGACCGCATCTTGAGCGCTTTGCGCCCCAAGCCATGAGCGCAGCTCCATGTCGAGCCGCTCGAAGTCTTGAGAGAAGAGTTTCCACGCCGCCTGCACTCCGGAGGCAGCATCGCCGTTGAAGAAATCGTTGCGAATCGCATCGATTGCATACGCGTAAGCTGGTGCGTCGATGTTCGTGAAATGGTAAGCGGCATCCGCGAGAACGTGACGAAAAGCGCCCGCGACCGCCATCGTCAGCCTTCCTTTGTGTACGTCGCTGTTGAGCGTACGTTCGATGAATGCGGAGTACGAACAGTAGGATTCGAGCAGCCGGCACCAACGCTCGTCGGGAGATTCGCTCGGGCTGTATGGATGCAGAACGTCGCGGCCTGCAAGCAGCGCGGGTAACGCATGCGTCGTGTACTGAATGACGCGCAAGGACCACGCCGGCAAGATGAACGGTTCGTGGACGAAGAGCGAATGAAAACGGCGCGGTAGACGCTGCACGGCAGAAAAGAAATAGCGGTTGTCGATGCCCATGCGGTCGGTGACAACCAAAAGTTCGATATGCGAAAGGCCTGGATATCGCACGCGGCCGACCCGGTAGACGGATATCGCTCGCGATTGAACAAGCTCGGCATACCGCGTTATAGCCTCGTCATACAATGCATGAGTGGCCGGTTGCGGTAAGTCGATTACGTTCATGCGCGGCCTCCTTCGAACATCCTGGCGCTTGCTTGCAACATGCGATATTTCGCGACACCATAAACGTAGCAGAATGCGGTGCCCCCGCGCGCGGGGCTTTCAACCGAGGACGCTCTAGGTCAACCGTCCTGCCGCTCTGGTACC
>CAZRQS010000127.1:0-8043 GCA_964602255.1 uncultured bacterium
ATGCCGGTGGCAAAGCCGGGGATGAAGCGGTCCTCGGAGAGTTCGGTCTGCTGGCCTTTCGCGGTGCCGCCTTCAAACGCGACGCCGTCGATCTTTCCTTCGTAATCGACCGTCACGATGTCGCCCAGTCGCGCCTCGCGTTCTGCAGGCACGAGGGTCGCCCGGTCTCGCGCAAGCGAATTGAGGGCGCGGTCAACGTCTGCGTCAGTGACCACGACCGGCTCACGCTCGACTTGGAGCCCCTTGTACTGCGCCAGCTCGATATGCGGGCGGACGTCGACGACGGCCTTCACCCGTGTAGGCTGCCCCTCTTCTTCAGGGAGCAATTCCATTTTGGGCCGGTCGACCGGATCCAAATCATGTTCGCGCACCGCCTTGGCGTAGACCGCCGGGACGACATCTTCCATCGCCTGATTGGTGATGGTTTCCGGACCGTACGCTTGCTCGAAGACTTTGCGCGGTACTTTACCCGGGCGGAACCCCGGAAGCTTGGCATTCTTTACCAAACGGCGGAAAGCGCGTTCTTCCGCGTCGCGCATCTCTTCCGGCGATATCGGAATGAGCAGTTCAACTTGCGTCGGCGCGAGTTTGGTGAGTGTCGACGTAGACAGAGTGAATCTCCTTGGATATCCGTTTTCGGCGGCTGAGGTATTCGCTGCGGCAAAACTAGAGCCCCTGACGCCCGCGGCGCCAGGGGCTTAAAAGGTGTCGAACGGCAATAAAATGGAGCGGAAGACGAGATTCGAACTCGCGACCCTCGCCTTGGCAAGGCGATGCTCTACCACTGAGCTACTTCCGCACTGTCGCAAACTATTGCTCCGCACTATTTGCAGGTCCGTGGGGGCCCCGCGTCCCCCGCGGGGGGTGCGGAGCGCCGCAGGCCGGAGCACCTTTCAGACTTCTGCTTGTCCCTTACGAAAGCGCCCATTGGGCGCTTTCAATATGGGCAAGCAGAGACTCGAACTCTGATGGGTTTCCCCACTGGAACCTAAATCCAGCGCGTCTGCCAGTTCCGCCACTTGCCCCGGCTATCATAAGGTTGGCAGCCGTCCCGGTACTCGGCTTCGCTTTGCGTGCCGGCTGCCTTCCGGTCTGAAAATGCTTGAACCGCTCGAAGCACGGCGACCCCGATAAATATAACGCGTCCGCCTCTAATCCTGCGCCTCAGCGAGAGAATTTCCAAAGCTCCGGTCCGCGCATCCGGGAGCCGTGCGCGGCGGCGACCTGCGCGTGAATCGCACCCAGCGAGTCACCGGCGCCCGTTATGTTCAACGATGTGCCGCTGGAGTGCGTCGCTTTGCGCAGTAGTGCAATCGTTCGCGCATCAGGATCGACGGCGTAAATCACCGAGCCGGTTTTGAGGGCCGCCGGCACGTCGAAGGCGATGCGCGTGTTCGGCTTTGCAACGTCCGCGAACTGCAAGGCAACGAACGCATCAGGCGTTAGCACTATCGCACTGGAATCGTCGCTTACATAGGTCGCGGCGCGTGCGAGCGGAGCTGCGTCGTTATTGTTCCACCACGATTCACGGGTGTGCGCGGTGCCGATCGAGATCAGGCCCACCAGCAGCAAGAATGTTACCGCAGCAAGCCGTAGGCGTTCGCGTGAAACCGCTAAAAACGCTACGGCAAGATCCACGCCGATCATCGTGAGAATCAAGTACCGTTCTTGCGCGGCGCGGCTGCCGTGCAGCACGAGATCGCTGATAACGAACAACAACAAATTGATGGCAATCAATGACGCGATGAACGCTCGCTGTGCGAATGAGGCGGTACGAACAACGACGATGACGGCATATGCCGCGATGGCCAGCGCAATCAACGCAATGGGGAGCAGACGAAGATTCCCGTACTCCGCATCGAAAAATACCGTCGCAAACGCGAAGATGATTTTTGCCGCGTACAGCTTCAACGGCAGTGAAGCGCCCGCATAAGCATTTTGCGCTGAGGCGTCGCGCCAGTGCACCACGAGCTGCCATAACCACGGGATAAACGCAACGAAGGCGGCGGCGCTGGTGACGGCGATTCCGGAAAAAGCGCCGCGCCGGGAACTCTTTCGAACGAGAGCCGCATACAATATGAACGCCGCGAGCGCAATGAGGCCGGTGATAGCGCTATACATTGTGAGGGTCAGCGCGACACCGTAAAGGATGAAATTCAGAACTGAGGGAGATCGCATCGCGCGCAGCAAGAGCGTTGCCGTAACGACGGCCAAAACCTCGAAGAGCGACCACTCCCGCGCCTCTTGTGCATAGACGAAATGGTATGGCGAAACGGCCACTAACGCGGCGGCGACGAGCGCAGCGCGCGTCGACCCGAACAACGTGCGCGCGAGCCAAAACATCGCGGGTAACAGCAGCACGCCGAACAATGCCGAAATCGCGCGACGCGCTTCGATAGAGCTGCCGAACACGCGCTCCCAGCCGCGTGCGAGCAGATAGTACAGCGGCGGATGCTGCGAATCGCTGATTGCCAGTGCCCGGACGGTGTCGAGGGCCGAACCTTTCGGCGCTTGATATTGCGAGACGAGCTGCGCCGCAGTCACGACGCTACTCGGATGAGACGCGCGCAACTGCGCAAGCGTGTACCCCGCGGCGTGTAACGATGTGTATACCTCGTCCCGGTAATAATACTTCGTTTCCAAACTTGAGAAACGCAGCCACCCGCCGGCGGCGAGCGAGAGAACTACGATGACTAAGAGCCAGACCGGGATCGCGCCGGTGCGTGCTTCTTCTGCAGCGCCATGCTGCGCGACGGTTGCCGTACTCATCGGTGCCTATTACCCATACGCGTGGAGGGCAGGCTGCGATTCGAAAATGCGCGAGCGCATTACGACGATGCCGAAAAGAAGCACGACGCCGAGCCATGACGGAATTTTGGCAGCGAGAGAGCGTCGCGTTAAGTCCGCGCCTCCGGCATCGATCGCCAGCTGCCACGCCTGGGTAGAGAATGCGTGCGGAGACAGCGCGTTAATTCGCGACTGCGCCGCTGCGTTGGGATGCACGCTGTGCGTCGGGACTTGGCGGATCGCGGCTATCATCACGAACATCACGAATACGGCACTCGCTGCATAGAGCCATCGGCGGCTACCAGTTGCGCCTATTAATTTCGCGACGCTGTAGGCGGTAAATGCGACTGCCGCCGCGGTGAATGCCAAAAATGCCGACGGTCGTTCGAATGCGAAAATGAGCCAAGGCACCATCACCAAAAGCAGAGCCGCGCCGCATAGTCGCGTACCGCTTCCCCCGCGGTACAGTAAGAAGAGCGCCGCCGGAAGCACGAAAATGAGCTGCGTCACATGAAGGAATGCTGCACCCAATATTGCGGCAAGTGGCGCGAGAAGTATCATGCTCTCTCGTGCGTTCGTGACGGCGGCGAATTGGCGAAGCAGCGGCAGCGTAATGATCAGCATGATGATGTAGGCGAACGTTCCGATTTCCGCTGCCAGCTGGTATGACGCTCCAGCCGTATGCGCGAGCCACGCCGTGCTGTATTGCATGGCGTATCCCGTCTCCGCACGCTCCATTCCCGGCAGGACCGCCGTAAGGTACTCCCAATTTTCGCGCCACCCTGTGACAACAAGAGATTCGGCGAGCAAAACGACGGCGCACGCAACGATGGGCAAGCGCGCTTTGGGCATCCACAGCAACATCGCAAGCACGGCGGTCAAACCGATATGCGGCTCGATCATCGAAACGCAGCAGACTATCGCTGCCGCAGTAAAGTGCTTTCGCGCTACGAGCAACGCGGACACGGCGATTGCCGCGCTCGCAATGATCGGTACGAGTTGGCCTAAATTGATGCACACGTACGCTATGGGGCTGATTATCGCAAGAACCAGCAGCGGCGACGCGCGCGTGAGCGCTGAAATGGCGAATACTTCAATTCCAAGCGCCGTCAGCGCAATACATATATAGAGCAGCGCTGCGACCGGATACGGAGCGAATGAAAGCAACGCAAACACGGAGAGAACGTAACCGGGAATCGGCGCCGGGAGTGTTGCCTTCGATGCAAAGCCCTGTGAAAGCGCATGCTCGCACGAACGTATCGGCTCGATCAGATACGGGTCGCGATGCACAGCGACGGTATGGCCACCGCAATAAAAGGCAATGAAGTCGCCGGCTTGGCGCGCGGTATGCAGAAAATGCCAAGCCACCAGGCCCACAACGCATGCGACCGCCACTACCTGAGCGGCGACTAGGATCCGGTTCACTCACGGAGCGTACCAGAGCGCTTTTTTCAGCCGCCCGGGCCTTCCGGCTCAGACTGCAGAGTCTTTAGTCGGAAAAATCTTCCACGAAAAGCAGCTCGCCATCGGCGTTGAACATCACGGCGATGCCGATGCGCCGGTAGTTCGGCGAGAGCGTATTGCGCCGGTGCGGCGCGCTCGCGAACAACGCTGAATCTGCAACACGCTCGTCCGGCGCCAATGCGAGGTTCTCACCCGCGTAGCGGTAACTGCATCCCGCGTCGCGCATGCGATCGAACGCAGACTCACCGCTGGCCGATTCGTGAGCGAAATAGTTTTGCCGGCTCATGTCGACCACGTGCTTGACAGCTGCTTCGCTAAGCCGGGCATCGAGGGCGAGCGGTGCAAGACCGTGCCCGCGCCGTTCTTCGTTCAAATGGTAATACAGCGCCGTTGCAGCCTGCGCTTCCGCAGCGTGGACGTCAACGCGCGGCTTGGCAAGAATCGTACCGAGTATCAATGCGTGCACCATACCCGGTATATCGGCCTATCACAAATGATAGGTAAGGGCTGGCCAGGGCCCGGCCGCTTGCGCTAGACCTGCAGCGCTTCCTTTACCGCGTCGGTCCAAGCCATATTACGAGCGCTTTCCATTTGTTGACGGGCCGCCTCATCCCCGATCGCCATTTGGGCCTCGATAATGACGGCTTCGTAATCGCGCTGATCAGGTGGCTGGCGAGGAACGCCGATGCCGTCGAGTACGCTGTCCGCAAAGCCCGCCAACCGGAGCGCACGGCCCCAGTCTTTCTCCGCGAGTGCCAGCCGGGAGAGGCCGTCCAGGCAATTCGCGCTCAGCCAGTCGTCTTGATACTCACGAACCAGCTCGAGGGCGCGCCGCAACGCGGGGCGCGCAGCATCCGCGTTACCGCGCTTGAGTTCGAAGAATCCCAGGTTCATCAATTGCCAGCCCGCCGACGGCCCGTCATGCAGTCGCTCAACTATCGCCAAACTTTGCCGGCTCAGCGCGACGGCGCGATCGTATTCGCCAACGGTTGCTGCAAGATCGCCTAAATTACCGAGTGCAGATGCTACGCCGCGATCGTCCTCGAGCCGGCGGAACAGCGCAAGGCTTTGCTCGAGCAATTCGCGTGCGGTTTCCGAGCGTCCGCGCCAGCTCTCGGTGAGAGCTTTTCCGTTCAACACCAGCGCCATAAGGCGTAAGTCGTCAATCCGCTTTGCGACCTCGAGTGCTTCATCTAAATATGGATCCGCACCATCCAAGTCGCCGATTCCCGTAGACGCGGCGGCCACTTCAAAGAGTGCTGCGGCCAACCCCGCGTTATCGCCAAGCTCGCGGTAGATTTGCACCGAGAGCAACGCCGAATCGAAAGCCCGCCTTGAGCGCGCGGTGTCGAGCCGCGCGAGTCCGCACAGCAGCTTCGCTCTCACGTGCGCCGGGAATTGCACGTCGCTACGCGCCAAGAGCTGCTCTATCCATTCACGTCCGGCCGCGTTGCGCCCCAGCTGATGCCAGTAGGAGACCAAATCGCAGGTAAGTTCCGCGCCGAGTTGTACGTCGTTGGCATGCGTCACGGTGAAGATGAGCGCGGCGCGCAGATTGTCCAGTTCGGGCAGCATTGCCTCGAGCATCTGCTGCCAGCGCTTGGTCGAATACGACCCTTCAAGCGCACGCGCGCGTTCGCGAAAATATTTTGCGTGGCGCAATCCGAGCCCGTGCCGCTCGTTCAGCTCTGCTGAGCGTTCGGACGCAAACGTTCGAATCGACGCCGGGATCACGTACCGCTCACCCGTCGATGTAATCTCGTGCGTGATGAGTGCCTTATCGACGAGCGATCGTAGTTGTTCCGTGGTTCCGCAAACCGCCAAGATTGCGTCCTTGGTCGCGCCGCCTGCAAAGATCGATAGGTGGCGCAATAGCGTTTGCTCTTGTGTCGAGAGCACGTTATAACTCCACTCGACGAACCCGCGCATGGCTTCACGTCCGAGCGCTTCCTGATCGGGAAGCCGCTGGGAGAGCTCGGCCATGGGAAATGCGCGCAGCTGCGCTGCGGCGAGCTGAATGGCCCGGGGCAAGCCTTCGAGCTGCCGGCAAATAAACTCCACCAGGCTCACGTCGACCTTACGCAGATCCACGCCGGTCACGGGCTTTGCCCGTTCTAAGAACAATGCCACTGCGTCCTCGTGCGCCAGCGGCGGCATGACGAACGCTACTTCGCCGCCGACCAGCAGCGGTTCGCGGCATGTCGCAATCACGCGCACGTGCCGTGAATGCGCGGTAATCGTTTGAAGAAACCGCGCTGCCACTTGCACGATGCCGTCGCAATTGTCCAACATGACCAGCGCTTTTTTCGATTGCAACAGGTCGGCGATAATCGATTCGGGCGCGACGATGGGAGTCTCCGGAGCGCCCAAAATCGACGCAATTTTGTTCGCTAGATATCGCTCATCGGCGACTGCTGAGCAGTCGATGTAAAATACGCCGTCCGGAAAACGGCTGATCTCGCGATGCGCGAGTTCGACGGCTTGCCGCGACTTGCCGATTCCGGCCGGACCCGCGATGGTGAGCAGTCGAGAACTACGCAGCAGTTTGCGCAACTGCTGCAGATGATCCGCTCGCCCAAACGTGTGGCCCCGGACTTCCGGTAAATTGTGCCGGTACGCTTTGCTCGGATACGCCGGGGGCGCATCGGACTTGTAGTTTTCTCCCGCAACGCGATTTCGGCCGGTGCGTTTCGCTTGATACAACGCATCGTCGGCAGCTTCGATCAGCGATTCGGGATTCGTGCCGCGAACGGCAGCTTTGCACGCGACGCCTGCACTGATGGTAAGGCGGCGCAAAAGCGAACCGCTATGCGCGATGCCCAAGTCGAACACGGCTTCGCGCATTCGCTCGGCAATATTCAGCGCCCCGGCGAGCGGCGTGTCGGGCAAAATCGCGACAAACTCTTCGCCGCCGTAGCGCGCGAACAGATCTTCCGATCGGCTCAAACACGACGAGAGCGCATTTGCAACCTGCTGCAACGCCGCGTCGCCGGCGACATGGCCGTACGTGTCGTTGAACGGTTTGAAGAAATCGATGTCGATCAGCATCAGCGCGACGCTGCTGTTGCGGCGCACGCCGCGCCGCCACTCGGCGGCAAGGCGTTGATTGAACGAACGGCGGTTCGGAACGCCGGTCAGACTGTCGGTTGCAGCAATATTTTCTAGACGCGCGCTCTGGGTCTCCAATTGCGCTTGGTGAATGCGCACGCTGAGATAAAGCGCGCACGTCTGCAGCAGCGCTACATCTTCTTCATCGTACGCATCCGGCGTAAGACTTTGCACCGAAAGCACGCCGATAATCTTCGCGCCGAACTTGAGCGGCACGAAAATTGCGGAGGCGCGCTCTTTTTCCGGCTCTTGCCCGGGCAAATTGATCGGGAAGTGATCTTCCGTCCAATCTTCGGCGCGGCGCTTTAACAACGGCTGGCCCGTGCGCAGCGCGATGTCGGTCGGCGAACCGGGGTGCACCCGCCGGTTTTCTAAGCGGCCCGCGATGCCGTTTTGCAGAAGAAACGCAACGCGCGCGCCTTCAGAATCTTTCAGTGCGATGAAGACGACGGACGCATCGACGAAACGCGCCAATAGTGAACACACCGCATGGAAGAGTTCTTCCAGCGATAAGCTGCTGGTGAGCAGCTCAGCCGTGCGTTGGACGACTTCTCTATCGCGGTCCGCCCGCGATAGGGTTGCCCGCCCCTCAATCGCGTCGTTCACGCTTGCAAGGTTCTAGGCGCCCGCTCGCCACCCCGCACACTTTACCGAAATTGTGCGTTGGGTCAATTTTCTTACAAC
>CAZRQS010000128.1:0-7933 GCA_964602255.1 uncultured bacterium
GCGTCGGCTACGATTGGGAGCTCCGTTTGCCGTGCCACGCGGCGCACGACCTCGCCGGTGCGATCGTCGAGCGCAAGGCCGGGCCCCATCCCGATGGACGAGCAGTGCTTTGCAACGTCCAGCAGATCGTTCACGACGTCGTCCGCGCTTGAATCCGGATCGATCGTAACGACGACTTGTTCCACCAAGTGCATTCGTAACGGTAGTGTCGCGGCTTGTGGAGTCGCCGTCGTAACATAACCTGCGCCGGCGCGCGCCGCACCCATCGACGTCAAAATCGCTGCGCCGGGAAATTGCTGCGAACCGGCGATGATCAGCGGCGCGCCCGCGCTGCGTTTATCTGAGGAAGCTCCGCGCTGCGGCAGCAGCTCGAGAAATTCCGCGTCATCCATGGCCGAAAACTCGCGCGGCTGCGCTTGCAAGATGTCCGTGGGCAAGCCGATGTCGGCGAGCCACAATTCACCGGCGTGCGAACGTCCGGGCGTCAGAAGTAATCCAGGCTTCAGCGTGCCGAGCGTTACCGTAACGGTCGCGCAAAGCGCCGGTTCCACGACGATGCCGCGTTCGCCATCGACGCCGGGCGGAATGTCGATCGCGAGCGCGGGAACGCCCGAGGCGTTGATCGCGCTCAGTACGGGCGCGTACATCTCCGGCAGCGGTAACCGCGCGCCGGTACCGACGAGTCCGACGATGACCAATCCGCAATCGGCGATAGCCGCGCTTGCGGAAGCTTCGGTTTCCGGAAACGGCTGCACGAGTACTCCCGTTGCTTGCGCGCGTACCTCAGCGTCCCGTCGCGCGTCCGACGGATGGCCGGCCGGCTGTGCATAAATCACGCGTTCGTACGTATCCAAGAGCGCGAGCGCCGCGAACGCATCGCCGCCGTTATTTCCCGGACCGGCGAACGCGACGATCTTCGATCCGCGCGCATACCGCTTCGCCACGTCGGCGATGCGTTCGCCTGCAGCGCGCATGAGCGTCACGTCGCCGACGCGTTCGGCTGCCTTTGCATCGGCGATGCGCATTTGCTTTGGGGTGAGGACGTACATTAGCTGTTGCCCTCCAGGATGACGACTGCAGCAGCCATCGACGCGGTGTGCGTGATCGTCAGGTGCACTATCGAAACACCGCGCAGCTTCAGAAGGCGTTCCGCGTCGCCGTAAAGACGGATGATTGGTTTGCCGCTGCCTTCGTGCGAAACGCCGACGAGCCGCCAGGGTATGGCGTGTCCGAACGCCTTGCGCGTGGCTTCCTTCGCTGCATAGAATCCCGCGAGACGCTCCGCCCGGTTGCGCTTGCGCATGGCGTACGCAAACTCTTCTTCGGTGTAGACCTTGCGCGCGAACCACGCGAGCTGCGCCTCGTTGAACTCATATCGAGAGACCTCGGCGAGGTCCATCCCAATGCCGACGATCATGCGGGGCGAGTTCGCGGCGGCGTCGAAAGAAACCGCCCAAGGATGGACACGCAACTGCGCATCGTTCCAATCAATGCGATCGACCCAGGGTTCCTTTCCCGCTTGGGGTTATGTCTAGAAGAGCGGTTTCTCTATCGCATCACGGTAGAACGTTCGCTTGTCGTTCCGCGCAGCGCAGTGAACGTTGCGCGCCAACAGATGTTTCTCTCGACGTTGACGACGAAAGTGATTCGCCAATATCCCGACGGCGACGGAATGCTCCTCGCCGTTACGGACTTCGATCTTTACAAGACCTCGCATCGGTATATTTTCGGGGATGCGGACGATCAGCGGCGCATCGCGGTCGTATCGCTGCACCGGTTACGCGGCGAGTTTTACGGCGAAGACGCAGACGAGAATCTGCTCTTTCAACGCACGCTTAAAGAGGCGGTGCATGAAGTAGGCCACGCCATCGGTTTAAAGCACTGCTACAACGCGCGCTGCGCGATGTACTACTCGAATTCCATTTTCGAGACGGACAACAAGATGCCGTACTTCTGCGAGGTTTGCGAAAAGCGTAGCCGCGCCCGCAGCTAAAAACAGCCGATGCTTGCTAGGGAGGCAAGCGAGCAACAGGGTATTTAGGCCCATTAAGTTGCCTGCGACTTTGGCCGTAGATTCCTTATAAGGGGCCCCTTTTCGGGCGCGCGGTGTTCCGTTTTGGCCCCACGACCAACGAGGTGTCTGTGATCCAAGCCCGACTCGTAGCCTGGCGTTCGCGCCTGGGAACCAGCTCACGCATCGGCGTCGCCTTGACGGCGGCCGTCGTTTGTTTCGTGCTCGCATGGTTCGGCGCACGCTACGTTGCGTTCGATCTCATTCTGCTTGCGCTCGTTACCGTGACGGCCGCGCTCGTCGGCGTACCGATTGGACCAGCCCTGGCGCTGGCGGCGGGCGCTATCGATTTCGAAGTCCGTCAAACGCAGCATCTGCACGGCGCATTGGGCTCCGGCGTTTTGCTCGGCGTCCTCGGCTCGCTCCTGAGTTTTCTTTTCGCCGGTGAAATCGTTCCGGTGCAAGAGCAAGATACGTATCACTTGCCCGCGCTTTTCGGCAATGGCCGCACGGAACTTGCGCGCACCGAAGGCCTGCAAAGTTCGATCTCGGCGCTTGCGTCCGGCATCCGAGAAGTCTCGCAAGGCGACTTTACGAAGAATCTCGCCGTTTCGGACGGCGCGCTTTCGGAACTTGCGATCGCGCTGAACAAGCTCATCTTCGGCATGCGTGAGTTTCTGGGCAACCTGCATCAGAACGCAACGCAGCTGGGCACGGCGGGCGGCGAACTGCAGACGACAGCGGCCACTGCGCTCGCGGTCATCGAAGGTTCGACCGTTGCTCAGGGTCAGCTCGACGAAGGCATCAACGAGCAGTCGCGCATCGTCGAACAAGCGACACACAAAGTTGCGCAGCTGACGGAAACGATCAACGCCATTGCGGCGGCAGCGGAAGAACAGACGCGCAGCTTGGACGAGACTTCGCTGGCCGTTACCAACATGGCGACGTCGATCGAGCAGGTGACCGCGCAGGTTGATTCGCTCTCCTCAATTTCAAATGAGACGTCGAAAACGGCCGAGCGCGGCGACGCGGCGATTCATACCATCGTCGAAGGTATGGGCACGATCCGCACGACGATCTCCGAACTCGGCAACGACATCGCGCAGCTCGGCAGCAATTCGGAACAGATCGGCGATATCGTCAAAGTGATCGACCGCATCGCCGAGCAAACGAATCTGCTCGCGCTCAACGCTGCGATCGAAGCAGCGCGTGCCGGCGAGCACGGCCGCGGTTTCGCCGTGGTCGCGACGGAAATCCGCAAGCTCGCGGACGGCAGCGTACAGGCCACCAAAGAAATCGCGGGACACATTCAGTCGACGCAAAGCGTCATCAACGAAGTCGTTCGCGCAATGGAACGCCTTACCGAACGCGTCGAGCAAGGCGTGAGCGGTACGAACAATGCATCCGGCGCGCTTCGCCAGATCGTCGAGGCCGTATTGACGGCGAATCAGCAGATCGCCGAAATCTCCTCGGTTGCGCGCGCGATGAGCAGCAACTCGTATCAGGTCATCCGCTCTATTGAAGAGATCACGCGGTCGGTGCAGCTCAACGTGCAAGCGACGCAGCAAATGTCCGCGCATTCGGACCAGGTCAACTCGGCATTCCAAAACATTGCCGAAATTTCTCAACAAAACACCTCATCGGTTGAGGTCCTCACGTACGTCAACAAGGAAGTTACCGACGCGGCACAACGCATGCTGAGTTCGGTCAGTCAGATGAACGAGTTCGCCGGCCGTATCGACAGCCGGCTCGCTCAATTCAAGGTCAACGACACCGCTTCGGAAGGGGAAACGGTATGAGTTTGCGAGTCCGCCTCTTAGGCACCATCGTCGGTGCGATCGTTCTGTTCTTCATCATCAGCGTGCTTGCGGCGCGGCTGACCTTGACGCGCGACCTCATGGAGTTGGGCCGCACGCAAGTCGCGAACGGCTCCAACGCATTCGCGGGCTACTGGGATTCGCGCAAGGACCAGATTCGTCTGCTCATCGCGCAAGACGCCGTGTCGGATGCGCTGCGCAAGAACCTGCAGACCGGGAACGCCCAAGCGCTTCAGGACCAGCTCTCAAACATTGCGCGCGCATCGGGTCTCTCGTTCCTCACCGTCGTTGACAACAACGGGAAAGTGCTTGCGCGCGGAAACGGCGGAGCCGGCGGTTCCATTCGCGAGAACAAGTACGTGCAGCGCGCACTGACCGGCGAGACGGTCAGCAGCGCCATTGTCATGTCGAAGCAAGAACTCGCCGGTGAGGGACTCTCATCGCAGGTAGAGACCGACGTCAAAAACGGCGCGCAAACCGTGGAGCATCTCGATCGCGGTCTTGCCATCGTTGCGGCAGCCCCAATGAGCGATCAGAATGAACGCACGCTCGGCGCGATTTACGGCGGTGTGCTCATGAACCATTACTATGACCTGGTCGATCAGAGCACGCATTCGCTCGGCGGCCAAACGGCAGTGCTGGACGGCGACGCGATTATCTCCAGCACGATTAGTGAATCGGACGGCACGCGCGTCATCGATACGCAAGTTTCCAAATCTTTAGGCCTGAAGGCAAACGCCGCATGGGTCGGTCCCGATGCGGAAGGCGGCATGCTCTATCTTGCGCGCTTGGATCCGATTACCGACGATCAAAACACGATCATCGGTGCGCGTTGGTACGGCATGCCGATGTCGCAGATTACGAGCATCATCAATCACATGACGCAAACCTTCATCCTTTGGGGTTTCGTCGCGATGATTATCGCGCTGCTCGTCGCGGTGCCGGTGGTGCAGCGCCTCTCCAACGCCATCGGTAGACGAAGCCAGCAAGTCAGCGCTGCGGCAAAGGAACTCGGCGTCGCCATCGTCGGCGGAGAAGTCTCCGGCGATCACGTTGCCGCGACGAAAGCCGCGGTGGAGCGCGCGGGACAACTCATCAACGAACTCGACGGCGGCGACGCGGCTCCGAAGATCGCCGAGCTCAAGGCCGTCAACGACGAATTGCAGGGCGACATGATCGTCATCGATACGCTCTCGCAAGAGATGAGCAATCGTTTGCAACAAGCCGTAACACGTGTCTCGGAACTCAAAGACGTTGCGTCCGGATTGAACAAACTGGTGCACGGCGCTTCGAACAAGTAAGGGGTGCACCATGGCTGACGTCATCCTATTCTTTTCGAGTAACGCCGACACGATGATCGCGACCAAAGCGCTCAAAGATGCCGGCGTCACGGCGAAGATGATCCCAAAGCCGGCGACCGTGAATTCGGCGTCCAATCTGTGTTTGACCATCGACGGCGGCTCAGAAACCGTCGCCGTAACGGCACTCAAAGGCGCGAATATCGCACTCGGCGGAGTTGTGAAGTAACTTACTCGCGAAGAACGCGCGCATCCGCCAGCGCGATCTCGCGCTGCTCGCCATCGTGATCGACCAACAGCGCTCCGCCGTTCAACAGGCGGAGCGTTGTTGCTTCGAACGGCTCGGACTCGCCGTCGATCAAAATGCGGTAACGTGCGCCCGGAAGGCCGGCGGCTTTCTCCCATTCATGCGCTATGCGCCCCGGCGTGCTCAGGTCGTCGTACCTCAAATCCGCCTGGCGTAAAATCGCGTGCAGCAGCGTAGTACTGTGGACGTCGATCACATCCGAGAGGAACGCCGGCGGCGGCGTGATGCTCGCGAGTTCGGCATCGCCTGGGGGACGCGTGACGTTGACGCCGATGCCGCACCCCACCCACGCGTAGTCGCCGATCACGCGTGAAACGCAGAGAATCCCCGAAACTTTGCGCCGTCCGATAAGCACGTCGTTGGGCCACTGCAAGACCGGCGATGCACCGTACTCGCGCATGGCTGCTGCCACAATGAGCGCTGTCCAATATGGAACGATCCACAAATCCGTCGTAGGAATGGCGTCGGGAAGAGCAATCGTGCAGAGCAATGCACTACCGGGGGAAGCAATCCACGAGCGGCCTTTTCGGCCGCTGCCGTGCTCTTGGTAATCTGCGACGATCGTCAATCCGCGGGACTCTACATCGCCCAGGATTTTTGCGATGTCCTCGTTCGTGCTGCCCGTTCGCTCAAGGTGCGAAATACGACTAAAGCGGCTCACGATAGTGGCATTCGCGCTGCAGGCTTACCTTGCCCGTGGCCCGTATTCCAGGCGCGTTATGGCTATCCAACGTACGCTTATTCTCGCAAAACCCGACGCGGTCTCGCGCGGTTTGGTCGGAGAAATCATTTCGCGCCTCGAGCGGCGCGGTTATCTCATCATTGCGATGAAACTCATGCAGCTTGACGGTGAGCGCGCCCGCAAGCACTACGGCGAGCATGAAGGCAAACCGTTTTTCCAGGGTCTGGTCGACTTCATCACGAGCGCTCCGCTTATCGCAATGGCGGTCGAAGGTGAAGATGCTATCGAAGGCTGCCGCCAACTTATCGGAGCGACGAATCCGCTCAGCGCGGCTCCGGGTACGATTCGTGCAGACTTCGCGTCGACGATCGGACGCAATCTCGTGCACGGAAGCGATTCGCATGAGAGCGCGGAGCGTGAACTTGCAATCTTCTTTGAACCCAAAGATTACGTGACGCGCAAGCACGATCTCGAGCGCTGGATTTTGGAGAAGTAAACACATGTCGTTGGAATCATTGCGCGGCGGCGGCCGGCCCATCGTCGAAGGCGTTCACGCGCGTGAGGTACTGGATTCACGCGGGAATCCGACCATTGCGGTGAGCGTGGCGACGAGTTTCGGCTCCGTCGAAGAAGCGATGGTTCCATCAGGCGCATCGACGGGCGCACACGAAGCGGTCGAGCTGCGCGACGGGGACAAAGCACGTTACAACGGTAAGGGCGTGCTCAAAGCAGTTCTGAACGTGAACGACGTGCTTGGTCCGATTCTCGAAGGCCAAGACGTTACGGCGCAGCGCGCGATCGACATGACGATGATTGAGACCGACGGCACGCCCAACAAAAGCAAACTGGGTGCGAATGCGATTCTCGGCGTTTCGCTTGCGGTAGCGCGCGCCGCCGCAAGCAGTTTGTCGGTGCCGCTGTTTCGGTATCTCGGCGGCCCTTCAGCTTCGACGTTGCCGGTGCCGATGATGAACGTGATCAACGGCGGCAAACATGCTGAAGGTGCGCTGCAGTTTCAGGAATGCATGATCGTGCCGGTCGGCGCGCCGTCCGTTCGCGAAGCCGTGCGCTACGGAGCCGAAGTCTTTCACGCACTGGGGCGCCTGTTGCACGAGCAAAACCAGCCCACACTGGTCGGCGACGAAGGCGGTTACGCACCGCGTCTCGACACACTCGATCAAGCCATGGAACTGCTCGTGCAAGCGATTACGCGCGCGGGTTACAGGCCGGGTGATGACGTTGCCATCGCCCTCGATTCAGCATCAACCGAGTTTTATCAGGACGGCAAATATTATCCGCTCACCAAAGACAAAGCGTTCAGCGCCGCCGACATGGTGGCGTTCTACCGCGAACTGATTGCGAAGTATCCCGTCGTATCTATTGAAGACGGCCTCGCGGAAGACGATTGGGACGGCTGGGCGCAGCTCACTTCGGCGATCGGCGATAAGTGTCAACTCGTGGGCGACGATTTGTTCGTTACGAACACGGAGCGTCTCGAGCGCGGCATACGTAATGGTGTCGCGAATTCGATTCTCATCAAAGTCAATCAAATCGGTACGCTTACCGAAACGCTCGACGCGGTGGAGATGGCGCACAAAGCCGGTTACACGTCGGTGATTTCGCACCGCTCGGGTGAGACGGAAGACACGACAATCAGCGATATCGCGGTGGCAACCGGTGCTGGGCAAATCAAAACCGGCTCGCTCTCACGCAGCGATCGCATCGCTAAGTACAACCGTTTGATGGCCATCGAAGAAGAACTAGGCTCCGCGGCCCGTTATCCGGGCAAGTCCGCCTTTACGGCTCTACGCAAACAAG
>CAZRQS010000129.1:0-7840 GCA_964602255.1 uncultured bacterium
GTGACGTTGATAGAATGCGGATACGACGGATGCGTGTTCGTTGCAAAATCGCCTGAAAAACCCGGGTACGGAACACCCGCGCCGAAGAACGACCAGATCCCCGCGTTTTTATTGAAGATGTTTTGCCACGTGATGTGAAGCGCATTCTCGCCGAGCGGCGTCGTTATTCCCGCGTTGTAAATCCAAAAAGAAGCTACGTTGAACGGATTGTTTACCCCGTTGTAGTGTCCCTCGAAGAACGCTGAGGTACCGGCACGATTTTCATAGTTCACCCCGTAGCCGAACTTGTGGACGGGCACACCAAGGAATTGCTGATTATTTACGAGCGTTTGAGCGATCGTTTCCGTATTCACGTCGATGCCGAGGGGGTACGCCGCTTGCGTATCGTAGTCGCCCGTGAGTGCAAAGTTGCGAGAAACGGGCAATGAACCGGTGAATTCAAAGCCGGTATAGACAGCGCGCGAGAGATTGAGCGGGGTGTTAAAGAATTTTATCGGCGTAGTGCCGTCAGAGAACGTTAGCCCGGGCGGCGCGGGTAAATCAGCGTTGATGATGTGATGGAAGAGATTTGTGCGATAGAAATCGAGGTCCACAAAACCCCGGCCATCTGAAGTAAAGTTATGCTGGTACCCCAGATCGTAGCCAATCGCGTTCTCCGGCAGCAGATTTCGATTCCCGACGCTTGCCGCGCAGTTTCCACCATTGATGTTTCCACAGCGCGGATCGTAGCCCGCGTCAGCGATATTCATGTCCAGACCCAGGTTGATATCGCGGATGCGCGGCGCGGCGAAACCGCTGGCAACCGAAAAGTGCACGGCGCTCGACAGATCCGGCCGGAAAACGACGCCGAGCCGCGGATCGAATCGCTTGGTGTTGAGCGTATCGTACGAACTGTAATACCCGGCGAAATCGAAGCGCCACCTCGGCGATGCTTCGATCTGATCGCGTACCATATACGTGCGTTCGATTTGCTTGCCTTGAACGATGAGCGGAAGCTGGGAGAACGTCATAGGCTGCGGAATCGCTCCGCCCCATTCGAAGAAGCTGTCGCCGTTAGCGCCTGCCGCAAGAGTTAGCGTATGTCTGCCAAAAATCCGAGTCCAGTATGCCTCAGTGCCGTAGAGGCGATCGACAGCGCGGTCCTCGTATTGATTGAGGTTCTCGATAGTAGCGCCCGGAAATGGTGGATTGTCCAGCGGCGTCGCGGGCAGCGCTGCAATGTCGCCGTCAACGCGCTCGAGCAGCTGCGCGTATGTGCGCAGGATGAGATCGCCGCCGCCGGCTTGCGTGTGGACGTCCAGCGCATACTTTGGCTGGATGTTATAGACGTTATCAACGGGGAAGCCGAAAAAGAACGGAATGCCTCGGGAGTCCGTTGAGGCCCCGTTTACCGTCGTCGGGTTTCCCTGCAGGCCGTTTTGATCGCGCATATCGCTTTCAAACGTTCCGGTGAAGGTTACCGACGTGACCGGAGACGCCTGATAGCGCAGCTTCGCGAGCGCTGACTTCAAATCGAAGTTTTGTGTGGGATGCGCGATGAAACACGTTCCATTCGCTTGCGTCGTAAAACCGCAATAGTTGACGTAGTCACCGAACAGATTGCCGGGAATCGGACCCTCCGAAGTCATGCGGTGAACGTCGAGAACATAGCCAAATTTGCCGATCGTATTGGTTTCGCTCACGTTGAAATCGGTAAAGCCGAAACCCCCGGCCGTGGCCAAAAATTCACCGCCTTCAGTCTTGAGCGGATCACGCGTCACCAAATTGAGTGTGCCGCCGATCGTGTTCGCACCGAATAGCGACGTGCCGCCGACCCCTTTGAGCACTTCCGTCCGGGAATAGATCGCGGGCGTGAGCGTTGAGAGATCGAAATCACCGTACTGCCCGTTGCGCAACGGCTCTCCATCTTGCAGCACGAGTACTTCATAACCGGTATTGGCATATTGGCCCTCGCTAAATGCGCCGGCTCCGCGAATCGTCAGTACCGCAACCGATCCCAGGCCACCGTTGTAATGCTCGACCGTAACGCCCGGCGTTTGTTGCAACGCTTGCTGCACCAGGACTTGGCCCTTTGCGACGTACTCACGGTTTGTGATCGTCACCGTCGGCGCGGAGGACGCACTCACGGCTTGCTTACCGTTGATGCGAACCGATGCAATGGTTTTCAACGCGGTAGACGACTGCGGTTGCATCGCGACGGCCAGCTGCACGTGTTCGCCGGCGCCAATAGCAAACGGCGGTGATACGGCCACGGCGTACCCCGTTGCGGTAGTCCGGACCGAATAGGTTCCCGCGGAGAGGCCTTCAAAAGCGAAAGTCCCGTGCGCATCGCTTGTCGTTTTGCGATCGACGCCGGGACCCATAAGTTCAACTGTCGCACCCGAGATGGGGCCTTGTGACGATGCGTTCGCCACTGTTCCGGTAACGCTCGATGTGTTTTGCGCATTTGCTTGCGCGCCGGCGGCATAGAAGCACAACAGTAACGCCGGTATGAAAAATGACGCTCGCATTCCCTACCCTCCATAACGTCACGGATTTTGCACGTGTGAACGTTCGGGAATGCGAGCGTAAATCCACCTATTCGGCGTAGGGTTTTACATGAGTGCCATTCTACCGCCGGTTGCGCGAGCGTTTGCGTTCAGCGACGCGCACGCGCTTTATCCCGCTTCGTTGGCGCATCGGAACGACGTTGCTGATGCGAACGCCTTCTCCGAGTTCAACGGGCGTAATGACCCGCTTACCAAGCGCATGGTAGAGCACTTCGGAGAGCTCCTCTACCGGCACGAACGTCATCGTGTCGCGCACTTCCTTCGGAATATCTTCGAGATCGATCTCGTTGCGCATAGGCAGGATGATCTTCTTGATGCCCGCGCGCTTGGCGCCGAGAACTTTCTCTTTGAGTCCGCCGATGGGCAGCACTTGACCGGTGAGCGTGATCTCGCCCGTCATCGCGACGTCCGGATCGACTTTGATGCCGGTGAGGAGCGAGGTAATCGCGGTTGCAAGCGCGATGCCTGCCGACGGACCATCCTTCGGCGTTGCGCCGGCCGGCACGTGAATGTGCAGGTCGTGCTTGGCGAAGTAGTCTTCCGGCAAATCGAGTTCATTCGAACGCGAGCGTAAGAATGAAACCGCCGCTTGCGCGCTCTCTTTCATGACATCGCCGAGCTGTCCGGTTAACACGAGTTTTCCGGTTCCCGGCATCACCGTCGTCTCGATGAAGAGAATATCTCCACCGACGGGCGTGTAGAACATGCCGGTCGATACGCCGACCGATGCCACGCGTTTCTTGACTTCGCTGTAGAAGCGCGGCCTGCTCAAGAACTCGTGCAGATTCTCCGGCTTCACCCGTCCTTTGTAACGCGGAAACTCGGCGATTTGCCGCGCGATCTTACGGAACACCGTGCCGATCTCACGCTCGAGATTGCGCACGCCCGCCTCGCGCGTGTAATCGCTGATGATGAGGCGCAGTGCCGCATCGTTGATTTGCGCCTGCGTCTCTTTCACACCGTTCGCCTTGCGCTGTTTCGGAATGAGATAGCGCTTGGCAATCTGCATCTTCTCCAGATCGGTGTAACCCGAGAGCTGGATGATTTCCATGCGGTCGCGCAGCGGGCCGCTGATGGTGTCCAGATTGTTTGCCGTACAAACGAAGAGCACTTGCGAAAGATCGAAGGGCAGGTCGATGTAGTGATCGCGGAACGAGTTGTTTTGCTCCGGATCGAGCACCTCGAGCAGCGCCGACTGCGGATCGCCGCGGAAGTCCGCGCCGACCTTGTCGATCTCGTCGATCATCATGACCGGATTGCGCGTGCCCGCATCGCGAATCGCTCGAACGATCGTGCCCGGCATCGATCCGATATACGTGCGCCGGTGTCCGCGAATCTCCGCCTCGTCGCGCACGCCGCCGACCGAAATTCGCACGAATTTGCGGCCCATTGCGCGCGCTATCGACTGTCCGAGCGACGTCTTACCGACGCCCGGCGGCCCAACGAAGCACAGAATCGGACCCGTCAAACGGTTTTTGAGTTTGCCGACCGCCAGATACTCGATAATGCGATCTTTGATCTTCTCGAGATCGTAGTGATCTTCGTCGAGAATCTCGCGCGCTTGTTTGATCTCGATGTGATCCGCCGTTTCTTTGTTCCACGGCAGCTGCACGAGCCAATCCAAATACGTGCGGATGACGCTGTACTCAGGACTCGCCTGTGGCACCTTCGAAAGGCGGTCGAGCTCGCGCTCTGCGGCTTTCTTGACCTCTTCGGGCATGCCGGCTTCATCGATCTTCGTTCGCAGCTCGTTGGTTTCGGCAAGCTGCGGATCGACCTCGCCGAGTTCTTCCTGAATGGCGCGAAGCTGCTGGCGCAGATAAAACTCGCGCTGATTCTTCTCCATCTCACGTTGGATGTCGGATTGAATCTTGTGCCCGAGCTCGACGACTTCCAGCTCTTTGGTGAGCAGCATCGTGAGCTTGCGCATGCGCTTCATCGTGTTGCGCTCTTCCAAGATCGCTTGACGATCGGCCGTTTCCAGGCGCATCGTCGACGCAACGAAGTACGTGAGCAGATTGGGGTCCGTGATGTTTTGGACTTCCATCTCCATCTCACGCGGCGCTTGCGGCAGATAGCCGAGCAGCTTCTGGAACAAGCTCCCGAGATTGCGCTGCATCGCGACGAGTTCTTCGGACTGCACCGTAATGTCGGGCAGCTCCGTGTACCCCGCAACCATATACGGTTCGGTTTGCGTGAACTGGTCGATTTTGAAAACTTGCTGGCCCGCAACGATGCAGCGTAGCGTGCCGTCAGGCACCTTGAGCATTTTCTGCACGGTGCCGATGGTGCCGATGCGGTGAACGTCACCGGGACCCGGATTCTCCGTCTCCCGATTCTTGAGCACCGTCAATCCGATGGGTTTGCCTTCCCGCAGCGCTTCCTCAACCAGCTGAATGCCGGGCTTTTTGATCACGGCAAGCGGCATGACGGTGTTCGGGAATAGCACTGCATCCTGGAGCGGCAAAATACCGATCAGGCTTACCGGGACGATGGGGGTTTCTTTCTGCTGTGACGCAGCCATTTACGCGAGAATCCTTTTCACGATCATTCGAATTTCCGTGCGCGAGGCCGGAATGTATTCAGGGGAGGCGATCGGCAGCGCGATGGTCAGCATGCCGTCACCATAAGTCGCGGTGATCTCGCCATACTGGACTGCCACGGGGAGATGGATCTTTTTTACGAACTCGCCGTCCGCAATTTCTTTTTGTAAAAACGAACCGGTGCGAAGACGCGCCGTCTCCGAACGGCGGCCCGCGATAAAGAGATGACGTTCGTCGACGAAGACGCGTAAGCTTTCACTATCTGCGCCGGCGAGCTCCACTCGCACGACGAGGTTCCGTGCCGCTTCGTCGATGACGACGTCCGCATTGGGCTCCCAGACGGCACGTGACCGGAAGCGCACGAGTGAATCCATCAGCCGCTATAACCCCCGAAATTAGCAATCGGATGCGGACTCTGCTAATTCGCTCCCCGGCAAGGGGAGCCTGTCGCCGGCCCTGCTACGGGAGCGGGTTAGGCAGGGCCGCGCCTGAAGGCCAGGCGACACAAGGGTCCAGCCGAACGTGGAGCGGGTCCAAGGCCGTCGTGGGCAGCTTCACCTGAAAGATCTCCGAGTAATTGGTTCTTACGCCATAGCGGCGCACGGGCGGAAACTGGGTGACCGTGGCGCCCGGAAGGTGGGTCGAGGCGAATACGGCGTTGATCGCTTGGCTGTTTGCGGCAGACATGTAATCTTGGCCGCGTTGGCTCAGCCACGTCGTACCGTCTTGGCGCGTGTACAAGTAACCGATGGTTTCGCCGTCGATCATCGACCACGTCGAAACGACTTTGTCGATCTTCACGATCGCGGAAGACTGATCGCTTCCGAAGAGTCCTTGCGGCACGGACTTGATCGAGTCCAGGCACGCTCCGTTATTCAATATCGTTGCTAATGCGAGCATTGTCAGCATGGGGCGGAGACTTTCCACGCACGGCGGCGAACTCCGTCTGTCATGAAAGCGACTGTGTATCATGGCGCGCACGACGTGCGATTGGAAGATGTTCCCGATCCGCGCATCGTCGATTCGCGCGATGCGATCGTGCGCGTAACGCGCGCTGCAATCTGCGGATCCGATCTCTGGTTCTATCGTGGGGTAACGCAATGGACCCCCGGCGATCGCACCGGACACGAGTTCGTCGGCGTTGTCGAAGAAACGGGCAAGGATGTGCAGGGTCTGCGTCCCGGCGATTACGTCATCGCGCCATTCGTTTCGAGCGATGGAACGTGCGAATTTTGCCGCGCCGGACTGCAAACCTCATGCGTACACATGAGCAACTTCGGCGACGACGACAACGGCGGTCAAGCGCAATTCGTGCGAGTCCCGTACGCCGGCGGAACGCTCGTGAAGATGCCGGATGCCGTCGCGCACGATCGTAAGAAACACGACGCCGCCGTCACGCTCACCGACGTCATGGGAACGGGCCATCACGGTGTGGTGAGCGCACAGACACAACGCGGTGGAACGGTAGTCGTCATCGGCGATGGCGCCGTCGGTTTGTGTGCGGTGCTCTCGGCCGCGCAAGAGATCGGCGCGAAACGCATCATTGCCGTGGGACACAACGCCAAGCGGCTCGAGATCGCCAAACGTTTCGGTGCAACCGATCTCTTCAATTCGCATGACGACGGCGTTCAAGAAGCGATTCTCGAACTCACCAAAGGCGGCGCGCCCAGCGTCGTGGAGGCGGTAGGGAATCAGGAAAGCATGGATCTTGCCGTCAACGTTGCCAGGCCCGGCGGCACGGTGAGTTTCGTCGGCGTACCGCACAACGTCAAGACGCCGCCGATGCGCACCATCTTTCTGAACAACCTCAATTTGCGCGGCGCACTCGCTCCGGTGCGCGCGTATCTGCCGCAGCTCATTGGCAGTCTCGAAGCCGGACGCATCGATCCGTCTCCGGTGTTGGATCTGGAGTTGCCCTTGGACGAAGTAGCCGGTGGTTACGCGGCAATGGACGAACGGCGCGCCATCAAGGTACTGCTGGCCGTCTCGTAAGCTATGGACTTCGGCCGCGGCATTACGACATTCGGTGATCCGCGCGATCCGCCGATCGTGTTTTTGCATGGCATTCGTTTAGGCGGAAAGATCTGGGAACAGCATGCGCGCGCACTGGCCGACGAGTTTTATGTCGTCACGCCGGATTTGCCGGGTCACGGAGCGCTCGTCGATCTGCCGTTCGAACCTGCGGTGATCGACGCGTTTCTCGCGTACATTGCAACGGCACTGTCGTGGCGGCCCCCGCTCGTCATCGGTTATTCACTCGGCGGTTACGTCGCCATGCGCTACGCGACGGATTTGCCCGAGCTCACGTCGGGACTTTTGCTGACCGGCTGCTCTACGGACATCGTCGGTCTGCGGCAAAAATTGTACAATCTCGCGGTAGCCGCAAGCGGCCAACTTCCGCCGGAGATGCTGCAGCGGATGCTCACCGCGTTCTTCCGGCTAACGCTCCCGGCGAGGGTCGCAGACATAATTATTCCGTTTCGCTTCGATCAGCGCGTATTCGAAGCGAGCCGCACGATTACGGGCGGCATCGAATACAGTGCTCTGCTCGAAGGCTACAAAAAACCGGTACTTCTCGTGAATGGGAAGTGGGATCTGCTCTTTCGCCGCGACGAAGCGAAATTCGCGCGAAGGGCCGGGGCGCCCATCACCGTCATGCGCCGCAGCGACCACGTAGCGCCGTTACGCCGTCCCGCCGAGTTCGCCGCCATCGTTCGTAGCTTTGCGTACCGCGTTTTCGCAGGGGGT
>CAZRQS010000130.1:0-7735 GCA_964602255.1 uncultured bacterium
CTCGAATTCGTGGTGGTAACGTAATGGATATTCTGACCCCAAGTCACATCGAAGCGCAGGACGCGGAGGTTTTCGCCGCGATTCAAAACGAGGACCGGCGCCAGCGGCAAAACTTAGAACTCATCGCCTCGGAGAACTACGCCAGTAAGGCCGTTCGCGAAGCAATGGGCTGCGTCATGACCAACAAGTACGCGGAAGGGTATCCCGGCAAGCGATACTACGGCGGATGTGAGTACGTCGACGTTGCGGAAAATCTCGCAATCGCTCGCTTGAAGAAGATCTTCAAAGCGGATCATGCCAACGTTCAAGTGCACGCTGGCGCGCAAGCGAACATGGCCGTGTTCATGGCGGTTTTACAGCCGGGCGAGACGGTGCTCGGCATGTCGCTCGCGCATGGCGGTCACCTTACGCACGGCACTAAGGTGAGTTTCAGCGGAAAGCTGTATAACGCTGTTGCGTACGGCGTGCGCAAAGACACTGAACTCATCGATTTCGATGAAGTTCGCCGGCTCGCGCGCGAGCACAAGCCCAAGATGATCATTGCGGGCGCGAGCGCGTATCCGCGCACGATGGAATATGCGCCGTTCCGCGAGATCGCCGATGAAGCCGGCGCGGTCTTCATGGTGGACATGGCGCACATCGCAGGCCTTGTCGCCGTGGACCTGCATCCCTCGCCGGTTCCGTTCGCAGACTTCGTGACGTCGACCACGCATAAAACCTTGCGCGGCCCGCGCGGCGGCTTGGTGCTATCGACGGAGAAGTGGGCGCAGGCGCTGGACAAATCCGTGTTCCCAGGCATCCAAGGCGGACCGTTCATGCATATGATCGCGGCCAAAGCGGTCGCGTTCGGCGAAGCGCTCGCACCCTCGTTCAAGACGTATCAGCAGCAAGTGATCCGCAACGCGCAAGTGATGGCCGAGGAATTCACGCGCAATGGTTTGCGTCTGGTTGCCGGCGGCACGGACACGCATCTGATGCTCGTCGACGTTTCAGTGAAAGGCTTGACCGGAAAAGCGACCGAGACGTACTTGGACGAGATCGGCATCACGGTCAACAAGAACGCGATTCCGTACGATCAGCAAAAGCCTATGGTCGCCAGCGGCATTCGCATCGGCACCCCGGCGATTACGACGCGCGGGTTTGGCGAAGACGAATGCCGCGAAGTTGCACGCATTATCTGCGAGGGGTTAACGGACATCGAAACGCGCGAGAAGATCGAAAAGCTCCGCGACCGCGTGTACGAACTGACGGGGCGTTTCGACGTTCCGTAAACCGTATTTCAACTACTTTAGAGCTGCGTTGGCGCGGTGAATCAAACTTAGGAGATGCGCGCTCGTCACCTCGTCGTGGCGGGCGCGCTGCGCGTTTTGGGCAGCGTGTGCGATGCGCTGCAGCGCCGCGCGCGCCAGCGACTGCGCATCTGCAGGCGTGTTTTTCTCCGGCCTGTTCGCGAGGTCGTCGAGCCTGGCGATGTACGCAATCTGCAAATTGCGCGTTACGAGCGGAATCGCCGGAGATTTCAAATCTCCGAAGATGCCGGCATGCAGCCAATCGAAGAGATCGGTGATGCTCATCGTCGGGGCGCTCGACTCTGCCGGATTCTCGTCGATGCGCTGTAGCACGAGCGGCTGGAAGAGATAACCGATGACCTGCATCTGCGCGGCGTTGATGCGTTCAACGAGTGGAAAATCGTGCCGCTCGGGTGGATTGTACGCCCACGCCGGGAGATTCCCATAGCCATCCCAGCTCGTAAAGCCATAGCCCGCCCACTCGTCGTAGCTCAGGTGTTGCAAAATCGCCGGTGAGACGCGTAGCGCCGACGCATCGAAGAGATAGCGCTGCAGCAGATCGAATGCGCGCTTTTCCTTCGAGCGCGGTACCGGTACGATTGGCGGCGCGGCGCCTGCGTCACCGCGATGCGCGCGCGAAATGTACTGCCCACCGATAAAGTGCGATGTAGTGCCCATACAGCCGAGATAGCCGCGCAGAATGCGCCCGAAGGCTTGCGTTTCTTCCTCGTACGAATGACCGGGCTGCGGCCAAAGGCGGTTGAGTGAAGCAAGCTGATCGCGGTTGATCTCGACCTGCGTTTGACACCACCGGAGCGGATCGTTGGTGAGATCGCCTTGCTCCACGCGCGGATCGGCGGCGTGTCCGTTCGACCACGAAACGTCTTCATCGGACGCGTAGCTGTACCACGGATTGGACCACGCCGAAGCCCAGCGCCGGAGCGTCGGGACTTCATCTTCCGGGGTACGCGCGCCCGAAATGTTTGCATAGCCGTACTTGATGGCGTAGTAATCATAGGGGCCAAGCGTCGTTTGAAAATACTCGCCTTGGCTCGTTCCGCGCGGCCACAAGTTGAGCGGCGTGTATTCCATCACCGACGATGCAATACCGTATTTGCGGGTGAACGCAGCACTTTGCAGTTGCTGCGCTGTGTACGCCATCGACCCGATAAAGTTGTGCTGCAGCCCCATGTTGTGACCCATCTCATGCACGAGCGCAGAAAACACGGAGTCGTGTATGAACTTTGCCGGCACGGGATCCGTCGTGCGGCCGTAGCGCACCGGATCGACTTGATACTTCCACGTGAGAAACGGCGAGATGCCTTCTCCGGCAGAAACGATGACGCCCGTGCGAATCTCTTCGCCGGTGCGCGGGTCGAACAACGTTTGGGAATCCGCACCGAATCCGTTGCGCGCTTCATTTAACCAGCGAATGACACTGTAACGGAAATCGTCGGGATCCCAGTTCGGATCGCTGGGTTGCGGGCGTACTTGAACGGCGTCGAGGATGCCGATTTTTTTATACGCATCATTCCATATCAGGCACGCGTCGGTTATCGCTTGACGGTATTGCGGCGGAATACTGTTGCTCAGGTAAATGACCATCGGATGGCGCGCTCGCGATGGGCGCGTTGGATCTTCCGGATCGAAGTTCCAGCGAACCAGATAACGCATGCGCCGGTCGCCGCGGCGGTCGTTGGCAAAATCGAGGTAGATGTCGTTGTAGATGCCGACGCGATCGTCTGCAAGGCGCGGCCGGTAGCCGTCGTTCGGCAGCTCTATGAAGTTATAGACGACCTTGATGCGCAGCTTTCGAGCGTCCGGAGCGGTATCGATGACGTGCTTGGCTTCCGTCCTCCACGTTTGCGACACCGTGATCACGTCGTTCTGCGGAAACGCCTTGACCTCGTCGACGTATGAAAGCGCATCATCTAGACGATAACTCTGATCCGCCGGCAAGCCGTCATTGATGATGTTGCGCAGATCCAACTCGTCGCTCAACAGCGAGGAAACATCGAACACGACGTTGCCGGTCGTTGCGTCCTGCGCGGCGATATCTCCGATTCCCGCGACCGAATCCGGAAAATTCGAGAGGTTTGCGAGCTGATTTGCCTGGCTCCCCGGAGCGGTCGCGTACCAGTTGGGCCAAAGCACGACGATTTGATTGCCGCGCCGCTCGAAACGCACCAGTTCGGTCGGCAGATAATCGGTATCGCCCCACCAAACCGGGCCTTGCGCAAGGCCGTTCCCCGGCACGATCGTCTCCATGTAATCCTTGTCGAGCTGACCCGGCGCGAGCTCGAGATACGTCTTGCCATCCTTTTGCCAGATGGTGAAGAGCCCGTGCTTGGCTTGTGCGCCCGCCGTAAACGTGGCGTATGCCTGTGGCTCCGCGGCACGAGTGTTCGAAGTAGTAGAAAGAAACAGTGCCGCAGCAAAAACCGCGGCCGCAATAATACGGCTGTGCATGGTGAAAGGCTTCGGGCGAGGGCGGCCCAAACTCTCTTGGCCAGCGCCATGGCACCGCACGATCGTCTTTATGTCGTCAAGCATCCCGCGGTCGCCGACCGCCTCGCGCGTTTGCGCGATCGCGATACGTCGACTCCGGTTTTTCGTAAACTTATCGAAGAGTTGGGCGCGTTCTTGGCTTATGAAGCAACGCGCGATCTTCCGCTGCGAGATGAACCGGTCACCACGCCGCTGACCGGCACCGTCGCGCAGCGCATCGCCACGCGTCCTGTCGCCGCACCGATCTTACGTGCAGGGCTTGGGTTGCTTCCCGGATTCTTGAACGTGATTGACGATGCCGTCGTGGCGCATCTAGGATTCTACCGAGATCCGGAAACGCTGCAGCCGGTGCCGTACTATGCGAACGTTCCGGACGATCTCTCGCGGCACCACGTCTTCGTCCTGGACCCGATGCTCGCAACTGGAAACTCCGGCGCGGCCGCCATCGACGCTCTGGCTTCGCGCGGAGCGACCGAAGTCACATTTATCAGTCTCATCGCGGCACCAGAGGGTGTCGAGCGAATCCACCGCGCGCATCCGGTGGTGCGTATCGTCACCGGCGCCCTTGACGAACGCTTGAACGACCACGGATACATTGTGCCGGGACTCGGTGATGCGGGTGATCGCATGTTCGGCAGTACAAGTTCTGTTCCGGTGGCCGTAAGCCCAAGGCCGTAAACGGGGTCCGCATCGAAGAGCAACCTATGCGCCCTGGATGGGATGAATATTTCATGCAGATTGCGCGCACCGTTGCAACCCGGGCGACTTGTCCGCGTGCCTCGGTCGGCGCCGTGATCGTTCGCGAACACCGGATTTTAACGACAGGCTACAACGGCTCGCCGCGTGGTGTTGCACATTGCACCGAGGTTGGGTGCACGCTGGTCAACGATCACTGCATGCGCGCAACGCACGCCGAAGCCAACGCCATCGTGCAGGCGGCGCTGCACGGCGTGAACATCGCCGAGTCGACGGCGTACTGCACGCACCAGCCGTGCGTGAACTGCTCGAAGCTGCTCATTAGCGCGGGCGTGCGGAAGATCGTGTACGAGTTTGCGTACCCGGACCCCATCGCGCAGGAACTGCTGGCGGAAGCGGGCGTAGCGCTCGTGCCGTTCGCAAATTTGGAAGGAGCCCGCGCTCTGTAATGGCGCCTATCTACCTTTATATTTCCGGCTTCGTGCTCGCGGGTGTCGCGTCGGCGCTGCTCACGCCGTTCGTCATACGCTTGGCGCATCACGTCGGCATGATCGACGAGATCGGCGAGCGGCGGATGCACGACGTCCCCAAGCCGCGCATCGGCGGCATTGCCGTGTTCTTCGGATTTGCGTTTGCGCTCTTCGCTGTGCTCGGCGTCGCGCTCAGCCATGTGCACGGCTTCTTTCCGATCGATCCGCATGAATCGCTGCCCGACCAGCTGCGCGATCAAATTTCGGGCGCGCACGATCTCATCGGCTTACTTTTCGGCAGCATGCTCATTTTGGGTGTCGGACTGTGGGACGACATCATGGGCATGCGTCCACGGTATAAATTCACCGCGCAGGTTGTGGTTGCGGGCATCTCGATGATCTACGGATTCGTGATCCCCGACATTCAAAACCCGATCACGCATCAGTACATCGATTTTCCGCTATGGTTCAGCATACCGGTCACGCTGCTCTGGTATCTGGGCATGATGAACGCGATCAACTTCATCGACGGACTCGACGGTTTGCTTTCGGGCTTCACCGCCATCTCGTGCATCTTCTTGTTTGCGATCGCGATCACGAAAGGCAATCCGGCGGTCGCGCTGGTCGTTATTACGCTTGCCGGTGCCGCTCTCGGATTTCTGCCGTTCAACTTCAATCCCGCGCGCATCATCCTCGGCGATACCGGCTCGCTGTTCATCGGTTACGTTTTCGCAACGGTCGCAATCATCGGTACGAGTAAGACCGCAATCGCGGTCGGCCTCATCGCGCCGCTCGTCGTGCTGGCGCTGCCGATTCTCGATACTGCCGCGGCAATTTACAGGCGGGCGCGCTCCGGCAAGAAAATTACCGAAGCGGACCGCGGCCATTTTCATCATCAATTGATCTTCCGTTACGGCCTCAACGTGCGGCAAGCCGTCCTGCTCATCTATGCGATTTGCATCGTGTTGGGCGCGGTCGCGCTGTTTTTGGCGGGCGGTTTCCATGGATTGGTAAAGGCATAATCGTGCAACCGCTTCGCGTCATGTCCGTCTTCGGCACGCGTCCCGACACCATTAAAATGGCGCCGGTCGTTCACGCGCTCGCGCGCCATCCGCAGATCCAGAACATCGTTTGCGTTACGGCGCAGCACCGCGAGATGCTCGACGATCTGCTCGCGCTTTTCGAGATCCGTCCCGACTTCGATCTCAACATCATGACGCCCGACCAGACGCTCACCGACATTACGACGCGCGTGCTGATCGGCATGGAAGGCGTGCTCAAATCCGCGATGCCTGAGGTCGTGCTCGTGCACGGCGATACGACGACGAGCACCGCCGCAGCGCTGGCCGCGTTTTATCAGCAGATTCCCGTTGGACACGTCGAGGCGGGCCTGCGCACCAGCGATCCGTGGCTGCCGTTTCCCGAGGAGATGAACCGGCGCTTGACCGGGACGATCGCGCAGTATCATTTCGCGCCGACGCAGCTCGCGCGCGAACACTTGTTACAGGAACACGTTCCCGCGGAGAACGTCATCGTCACCGGTAACACCGTGATCGATGCATTCATGGACACTGCAGCGCGCAGCAATCTTCCCAAACCTCCGGGCTGGGATCGTTTGGATCGCAGCCGTCCGATTATCGTGGTCACCGCGCACAGGCGCGAGAATCATCCGTACATGCGCGAGATGTGCGAAGCGATGCGGGACATCGTGCATTTGCCGGCGCGTCCACAAATTTTGTGGCCGGTACATCCGTCACCGCGCGTGCGCCCGGTCGCGTACGCCGTGCTCGGTACGGAAGACGGCGTCGTGCTCGATGATCCGCTAGATTACGCGCAAATGGTTGCGGCCGTTCGCGATTGCACGTTCGTGCTGACTGACTCCGGCGGCATTCAAGAAGAAGCGCCGTGCTTAGGCAAACCTGTGCTCGTCATGCGCGATGAAACGGAGCGCCCGGAGGGCGTGCAAGCCGGAACGCTCGAGCTCGTCGGTCATTCGCGCGAACGCATCGTTGAGGCGGCTACGAAGCTGCTCACCGATCGCACCTACTTCGAGCGGATGGCACGCGCCGCGAATCCTTACGGCGACGGACACGCCGCGAATCGCATCGTCGAGTGGTTGCTCGCGCGTCTGCGCGGCGCGCAGTATCCACACCCTTTTGAAGGCGGCCTGTCCGCTTGAGAAGCGTCCTGCCGCTGCTCGGCGCCGGCTCGACGTTCGCGGCAACCGTCATAGTAGGACTGCTCCTCGGAATCTGGCTGGATCACCGGCTGGGCACCTCGTACTGGGTGCTCGTGTTGTTCTTGGCCGGCTTCGTCGTCGGCATCGTCGCGGCTTGGCGCCTGGTTGCACGCGCGCTTTCGCCGTGAGCGGCTGGGACGACGAAGAGGAGGAAAGCCTCACCACCCGCCGTAGTTACAGCCCCGCCGAAGCGGCGGCTGACCTCGCCTTCTACCTTCAACTAAAGCGCAGAACGGCGCTCGGCTCGCTGCTCGTCATCGTTATTCCGGCACTGCTTCTTGGAGTTTGGCACCCTTGGTTTGCGCTCGCGCTGGCGGTCGGCGGCGTTGCCGGTGTTGCAAACCTGCTGCTCTCGATGCACGGCAACGAGCGGCTGCTGGATCGGCGCAGTGTCGTGGCGTTCGTCTTAAGTAGTTTCGTGCGCATCGGGCTGTTCGGTATAGTTCCGGTGGTGCTGGCGGTTCGGGTTCCGTCGGTGTGGACGCTGGGTTGCTACTTCGTCGGATTCTTTACGCCGCTCGTTCTCTCGGGAA
>CAZRQS010000131.1:0-7721 GCA_964602255.1 uncultured bacterium
CGAGTATGAATGTCGATGGTACGGACGTTCGGATGCTAACGACGTAAAGCCGCTAGGCGTAAAACAGCAGCGCACAGAACGTTTGCGCATGAACGCTTTACGTTTTGGCGCGTTTATCGCTGCCGCTGCTGTGTTATTCCCCATGAGTGCCACTGCCGCGGCACCATCGCTTATCGGCTGGGCGCAAGGCCCCGCGATTACGCGCGAATTGCAGTACGAACAGATGATGATGTCCGTCCCGAGCGCGCAGAACGCCATGGAAATCGAACGGCACATCTCGATGGTGCCGCATCGCGCCGGGACGCCGGCGGATTACGCGACCGCGAAGTTCGTCGAACAACGCCTGAAGCACGACGGCTTTCAAACGCGCGTCGTTTCGTATCGCGTGTGGTTTACTGGGCCGGTGGAGCAGCAGCTCGATCTCGTATCGCCAAAACGCATCGCGTTCGATCTGCTCGGTGGAACCGCGCCGCACACGAAGTGGGAACGCATGGCCGGCCCGGCGTTTTTGGAAAACTCCGGCGACGGCGATGTGACGGGACCTGCGTATTACGTAAATACCGCATCGAAAGATGACCTCGAGAAACTCGATTCGATGCACGTGAATCTCCACGGCGCGATCGCGATTATTCGTTTGAGTGCGCCGGGCGGCGGCGGATACCGCAACTTCGATCCCACGTTTAATCAGTATCAAGCGCTACGCAGCCGCGGCGTTGTTGCAATTCTGGAATTCATGGATCCCGCAACGACGGGATTCGGCGGCGGCGAGATGTGGCCGAAGGGCAATTACAAGAACACGCACATGGCGGAACGTATGAGCGGTCCGTCGCCCGCGAAAAGCAGTTTAAACGGCGCGCCTCCGGGCGACCCGACGTATCCCGGCAAAGCGCCGGTTCCAGGCGCAACGCACCTTGCATACAGCGCCATTCCGCACGCGACCATTCCCGAAATGAGCATCACGCAAAGTGTTGCGCGCACACTCCTTTCGGGCATGAGCGGTCACGCCGTTCCCGCGGATTGGCATCCGATGTTCGAATTCGTACAGCACGTCGGCGGCAATGAACGCGTGCATGTGCACGTGAAATTCACGCGCCACCTTACGACGATTTGGAACGTCTTCGGCGACCTGAAAGGCAGCGAACAGCCGGATTCGATCGTCATGATCGGAAGCCACCGAGATGCGATGACGTTCGGCGCGATCGATCCCGGCAGCGGCACAACGGTGATGATGCAAGACGCCGATGCGCTCCACAAGCTCGTGCAAAACGGTTACAAGCCGAAACGAACGATCGAGATTGCATCGTGGGACGGACACGAATTGGGTCTGTGGGGTTCCGCGTCGTACATCTATCAATACGGTCCGCAGTTGCGTAAGAACGTCTTTGAATATATCAACACCGATCAGCTAACGACGGGACCGCCGTTCATTATCAGCTCGACGCCGGGACTCTGGGCGTTCATTAAACAAGCCGCGGATAGCGTGCGCGGACCGGATAGATTGCCGCTGAGCGCGCACGACACGAAGGACGAGCCGCTGGAGCATGCGATGGGCGGTGGATCCGATCATCAGAACTTCGGCTACATGCTGGGCATTCCGAGTTCGTCAAACGGATTCTACGGGCCGTTCGGCGCGCATCACACCGCGGAAGACAACATCGACGGTTTACGCACGTACGATCCCGGCATGAAAGAGGCGGTCGCAACGGCGCAGGTAACGCTGGTACAAGCGATGCGCGCGGCAGGCGCGACGGTCGATCCGCTGCGCATCGCCGAGATGAGCGCGCAGTTCGCCAAAGATGTGCCGACCGCGATCATGCCGATTGCAATGAGCGGCAAGATTCCGATGACGTCGCTTACTGCGTTTATGCAAGCGTTAAAAGCGTTCGATGCCGGCGCCAAGGCGGCGGACAAAGCTATGGGTGCGGCTGAAGCCTCGGGCGATGTTGCAACTATGCAGAAACTCGCGGCGCAAGAGCAAGCCGCGCGCGATGCGTTCTATATGCCGGACGGCCTTTCGTTTAATCGGTATTATCATTCGTTGGATCGCGTCTTCACGAGTTTCCCGGAACTCGTGTTTGCGGGCAGCGACGCAAAAGCGCAGCAAGCGGCCCTCGATCGCTTCACTACGGCGCTTCAGAATGCGGCGGCCGCTTTGAAGTAAGCGTGACCATGCGGAGAATGCCACAGTGATTCGCCGCATTGCGTGCGGGGAATGTTGCGCGGCGGGCACCATCCATGCTACATTGTCCGCAGATTATGCGGAGAATGTATATCTGGCAACGGGAGGCCTGGCCGTCCTTTACCTGGGATGCTGCGCGCCTGCTTGCTCCACTAGGGGAAGCGCGGCGGGAGCAAGGCGAGTTCGCGCAACAGGTCGCGACTCTTCGCTTTGCGGATCGGCTCGAAGCCGAGCTGCAAGCCCTGGCGCAAGAGGCCACGGATACTTCGAAGATTGAGGGCGAAGATCTTGATTATGCGAGTGTTCGCTCGTCCGTCGCCCGCAGGTTAGGCATCGAGCATGCAGCGGTGTTGCCGGACGACATCCGGGCTGCCGGGGTCGTCGATATGACGCTTGACGCAACGAAGCGCAGCAGCGAACCGCTAACCGAAGAACGTATTTTTCATTGGCATACCGGGCTGTTTCCAATTGTCGCCGGCAATCGTCCCGACGTCGCTATTGGTCAATGGCGCACCGACGCGCAGGGGCCGATGCAAGTGCTCTCCGGTCGCGTGGACGCACCGAACGTGCATTTCGAAGCGCCGCCCGCGCAACGTGTGCCGCGCGAGATCGCGCAGTTCTTGAATTGGTTTAACGCTCCGTCCTCAACGGATGGGTTGCTGCGCAGTGCCCTCGCGCACCTATGGTTTGTAACCGTTCACCCCTTCGAAGATGGTAACGGGCGCGTTACTCGCGCGATCGCCGATATGGCGCTGGCACAAGACGACCAATTCTCGCAGCGCTTTTTCAGTATGTCGCGACAGATTTTGCTCGAGCGCAATGCGTATTATGCCGCGCTGGAACAGGCCCAAACCGGCGATCTCGATGTTACGGAGTGGCTTTTATGGTATCTCGGTTGTTACGTGCGCGCGGTGCGCGGCGCGCGCGCCGTACTTGGGGACGCGCTGCGCGCTGCGCGCTTTTGGACTATCTTTGCGGACGTGCCGTTTTCAGAGCGCCAGCGCAAAGTGCTCAATCGCTTCTTACATGAGTTCGAAGGACATTTAACGGCTCGGAAATGGGCGGGCATTGCGCATACGTCCCAAGACACGGCGGCACGTGATTTGAACGACCTTGTGACCAAGGGCGTCTTAATCCGTAATCCCGGGGGCAGTAAAAACACGAGCTATTCTCTCGCTCCACTCAGGCAGTGAATTCTTTCATGTGAAGCGTCCGAGCGATATAACGCTTTGCCGTCAGACGAGCCTGGAATAAGCTATTTCATCGTGACCGGTAGAGCGTTAGAATATGACGGCATTCGTATCTGTCTTTATAGGAGTTAACCATGGAGACAGTTAGTGAGCATATTCGTACGTTTGACGATCTCGATTATCACGTATTTTCGGATCAGGCGTGGGACGAACTCTCCAAGAGCCATGCGGACAACATCGTCGTCCATTGGCCCGATGGGCATTCCGTAACCGGAATTAAGCAACATATCGACGATTTAAAAGCGATGTTCGTTTACGCGCCGGATACGCGTATCAAGCAACATCCGGTGAAATTCGGATCCGGCGAGTGGACCTGCGTCATCGGCGTGATGGAAGGCACGTTTACAAAGCCGATGCCGATGGGGGACGGAAAGACCATCGCTCCAACAGGCAAGGCGTTCAAACTGCCGATGTGCACCGTCGGGCGGTGGAACTCGGACGCGGTAATGATCGAAGAGTACCTGTTCTGGGATAACGCTAGTTATATGAAGCAGATTGGGGTGGGATAGCGCTTGAGCGGCGGCGCTGCGCGCCGCCCCTTCGACAGCGCGTTCAACGTTGTTGAAACGCTTTGCTCAGGGTCCTTCGACAGGCTCAGGATGACGACGGGATGCCTCACCATGACGTTCTTATAGTACGAACGTATCACCCCGCTTAGCGAAAACAGACGCGCACACTGAGAAGTAAGTGCGCGTCTTTTTTTGAGGTGATCGCCATGACGCAGACTGCCTACGCCGGCCCCAGAACCACAGCGATTCAAGATGTAAGTCCAACCTCTATTACGGGACGCATGCTCTCGTTTGCCTCCACGTCGGACGGCGACACGCTCTTTGCCGGAACGTATTCAAACGTCTGGCGATCCGACAACGCGGGCCAAACCTGGCACCAACTTACTCGCCCGCAACCGCCCGACGGTCAATTCGGCGTACGCGGCGCTCTGGGAGGGTGGGGTGTGATCGACATGGCGCTGTTCGACGGATGGCGCATCGTCATACATCCGCGGTACCTTGCAGATCTGCGCGGCATCGGTCGCGCCGATCTTGTCTGCTTTGGCGACGACGGCGTGTATACCGCGTTGAGCAACGGCGACGGCACGTTTCAACCACCCCAATTTGTTCTCGCGGATTTCGGCTACAATCAGGGCTGGCGCGTCGATAAACACGTGCGCGTTCTCGCTGATGTAACGGCGAGTGGACGAGCCGATATCGTCGCTTTTGGCGATGACGGCGTATACGTGGCGCTTAGCAACGGCGACGGTACGTTTACGCGCGCCGCTAAACCCGCGATTGCAAATCTAGGGCACAACCACGGGTGGCGCGTCGATAAACATTCGCGCGTGCTTGCGGATCTCAACGGAAACGGACTGGCCGACATTGTAGCGTTTGGCGACGACGGCGTGTACATCGCGTTGAACAACGGCGATGGAACATTTACCTACGCCGAGGAACCCGTTCTTCTGCAGTTCGGTCATAGCCAGGGATGGCGCGTCGAGAAACACGTGCGTCTTCTTGCAGATGTCACCGGCAATGGCCGCGCCGATATCGTCGCGTTTGGCGACGACGGAGTGCACATCGCGTTCAACAACCGCGACGGCACATTTTCCTATACCGCGCAACCGGTCGTCGTCAACTTTGGATATAACGATGGGTGGCAGGTCGACAAACATCCCCGCGTTTTGGCGGATGTTACCGGCAATGGACTTCCCGACATCGTCGCCTTCGGCGACGCCGGTGTGTACGTCGCATACAACAACGGCGACGGCACGTTCCAGCCGCCGAAATTTGTTCTCGCCGATTTCGGCTACAATCAGGGTTGGCGCGTCGATAAGCATGTGCGCATTTTAGCGGATGTAACCGGCAACGGACGCGCCGACATCGTTGCGTTTGGCGATGAAGGCGTATGGACCGCAGTAAGCGCCGAACCGGGCACGTTCGAAAGCGCGCGTTTCGTTCTTCCGATTTTTGGTTGGAACCCTACGCTTCTGGCGTTAACGCGGTACGATCGCGAAAGCCTGGATGCCGGAATCTATCGGTCCACTGACTACGGCAACAGTTGGTCGCGTGTGTACGCATTCCGGCGAACGGTCTCGTCAAACGATCCGCAACCACCACCGCCGGCGGCGGGACAGCTTCTACGTGCGCCGACCAGCGGCCATCTCGTATACGCGGCTTGCGGAAATACGTTTGCGATGAGCAGTAACGCAGGGTGGTCTTTTACCGATGCGGTCATACCACCGGCACTGCCGTGGGATCAGTTTTTCCACGTTGCGGCTTCCATACCGGCGCCAAATGGCGATGTTCCGCAAGCATTGTACGTGCTTGGTCCCGGCGTCATGTTCGTTTCCTTCGACGGCGGGATTACGTGGACGCGCGATGCGAGTACCACGCTGCCGCAGGATGCCGGGCCTGCCCTCGGTACGGCGGTTTCTGCGGCGCCCAACGTTCTCGTCGTTTCCCCGCTGTCGCCGTTTGAAGTGTTTACGGTTCTTATCAGCGGTGAGTTGTGGCACGGCGATTACACGAATTTTTCCGGTACTCAACAGTCGGTTTGGTCGAAGGTTGACTCGCTGCCGCAGCCCGTTCCGGGCGGAAAACCGTTTCGGGATTCCGGTTGCGTGAATCTCGCGGTTCCGCCGCCCGGAGGCGGAAACGTACTGTTCGTGAGTCCGATGCAGTCGAATGCTTACGTCGGCTCAGTGAATGCGCAGTCGTCGTACAATTGGCAGCAATTGGACGTCGACTACCAAGTGCACGTCGATTTACACGGCATTTTTCTCTCGTCCAACTTCAACGCCGACTTTCAAAACGGTCTGTATCAACCGCAAGCGGGAACGGTATGGCTGCTCAGCGACGGCGGAATCTATAACAGCATCAACGGAGGTCTGCACTTCCAGTACGCCGCGCACGGTGTCAGCACGCTCGCCGCTGTGAATGTTGCAGGCGTGGACATTCCGGGAAAAGGCGTCGCACTCTCCTTCAACACCGGCGACAACGACGGTTTCTATTCAATTGACGGCGGCGCTGTGTGGTCGAACCAAGACTATGGCGGCGGTGATAACGATTGCTCTTTCGCCGACCCGCTTCGCCCAAGCTCTATGCTGGTGTTTACGCCGCGCTGGAACACGAAGCTCGCTGTTTACGAAACCGCTCCTGGATCGCTGCCCGACGCGCGAGTGGGATCGAGCCAAGCGTTTTATGTAGAGGGCCCGCCGAAACCAAGCACGTTGAATGCAGTAAGCAGTTTCGGCGAACGAGGCTCACGCCCGCTGGTGCTCAACCTTTTCGGCGATAGCGTACATCTGCCGGGCGACTACGTTTTTATCGTGTTCACAACAGATGATGCCGGCACGGCGCGTGCGTTCGTCGCTCGCACCCAAAACATATCGGACATCAGCGGAACCGACTGGATCGGTCCGAGCGGTAATATCGTTCAGCAAGGCCCGGATCTGCCGGATCCGAATTTAGGCGTGCTGCAAGCATCTGGCGGCCATACCAACACCGTGTTTTATGCCGGCGGGAATTATGCAAACGAGTTGTGGATGTGGCGCGACGGTATGAATGCGTGGGCGCGGATCGTCCCCGGTGCCGGTAGCAACGTCGCGCAACGGTTCTTCGTCAATCCGTATAACCCGAATGTCATTTACATTCTCGATGCGCAAGACGTGAAACGTTCCGATGACGGAGGCGCGAGTTGGCAGCAGGATGCGAGCTTGGAACAACAACTTACCTGTGGCGGACGCATTCCCATCGCGCGCGCCGCTCAAAGCGACTTATACGATAACGTAGAGGTCGTGCTCACGGATATGCAGTTCGATCCGTATCTTCAGAATGTGCGGTTTGCTATCGGCGAAGGCGGAGTGTTTTACACCGATGATGCGGTGAACTGGCATCGCTTGTTGGATACCGGCGCAATACCGGGACGTCCGATGAACATCTATTATGACTGCGTATCGGAGAGCGGACATGGCTCGTTGTACGTCTCTTTTGCCGGTCGCGGCCTACTAAAGATTGGGCCTGTGCCGACGCAGCATCTCGGACTGATCGCGGTTCCGGATGTGCTGAGCTTACCGGTTAATCTCGCGGTTGAAAAGGTAGTCGAAGCGCATCTGGTTCCGAATCTAGCTGGAGCAGTCACTTCGGGCTCATGGGTGTTTACGCAATCGCCGAACGCGGGCGAAATTGTAACGCCGGGCAGCACGGTGAACTTGTTCTTGAGACCGGGTCCTTTGCCGTAGCTTTCCAGGAAACATTTCGGCAAAAGTCGTACGGTAAGGTCCCGCTATGAGCGAGCCT
>CAZRQS010000132.1:0-7667 GCA_964602255.1 uncultured bacterium
GTGCGGCTCAGCGTGACAATGGTGCGGCTCAGCGTGACAGTACTGCGATTCCGGTTGTAACTACGTTTTCGACGTTGAATTCGTTTGTTGAAGGCGTTGGCGGCAATCTCGTTCACGTGCAAAATCTGGTGCCCATTGGCGCGTCGCCGGAAGACTATCAGCCTGCGCCGCAAGATATCGCCGCACTGAGCGCGGCGCGTCTGGTGGTGCAGAACGGCCTAGGCATTGAAGTCTGGTTGCAGCAGACCATCCAAAACGCCGGCAACAAAAATATGCGCGTGCTCGTGCTGTCCGACGGTCTGCCGCATATCGGCCACAATCCGCATCTTTGGATGGATCCTGTGCTCGCGCGCGCGTACGTCGATAAGGTTCGGGATGCATTGACCTCAATCGATCCGGCGCACAAATCGACGTATGCGCGGAATGCCGAAACGTACAAAGCTCAGCTCGCTGCACTACAAGCTTCCGTTGCCAAGCAGATCGCTACGATTCCGCCGCAGCATCGCGCGATGATCATTTTTCACAATGCATTCGACTACTATAACCGGCGCTTCGGCATTCGAACCGTCGGCGTGATCGAACTGTCTCCGGGACAGGACCCGAATCCGCCGTACATTGCGCGTCTTGTCGACCTCGCTCGGCAAAACCACGTGCGAGCCATATTCTCCGAACCCGAATACAGTCCGAAACTCGCGCAAACATTGGCGAAAAGCGCCGGCATTCGCGTGGTCACCGACCTTTATGATGACTCCATTGGAAACGATCCCCGTGTCCACGACTACATTCACATGCTGCAATACGACACCGGAGTGATCGCGCAGGCTCTGAAGTGACCGATGCGGTCATCGTCCGCGATCTGGTCGTACGCTACGAACGCGTCGTTGCGTTAAACGGCGCGAATCTCTCGGTCGGCTTCGGTGAAGCGCTGGGGATTGTAGGCCCGAACGGTTCCGGAAAATCGACCTTGCTCAAGGCGGTCGCCGGTCTACTTCTGCCGAGCGCCGGCGAGATAGAAGTTCTCGGAAAGCAGCCGCGCGCGTTGCCCGCGGGCACCATTGCGTATGTTCCGCAAATTGAGGCCGTCGATTGGACGTTCCCCGCGACGGTGTACGACGTCGTGGCGATGGGCCGTTTCCCGCGGCTCGGGCTCTTCGGGCGTTTCCGTGCCGGGGATCGCGATGCCGTCATGCGCGCGCTCGAACTGGTGAAAATGCAGAATCTGGCGAACCGGCATATCTCCGCGCTTTCCGGCGGACAACAACAGCGTGTATTCGTTGCGCGCGCGATTGCGCAGCAGCCAAAGCTGCTGCTCTTGGACGAACCAACGACGGGTGTGGACGCTCAAACAGAAGAAGCGATACGCGAAGTCGTGCGGGGACTCGTTGCCGACGGAATGCCCGTCATCATGACGACGCACGATCTCGATCGTGCGGCGGAGTGGTTCGACCGACTAATCGTGCTCGACCGCCGGGTTCTCGCTTGCGGTGCGCCGCAAGAGGTTCTTGAATCGGGCGCCTATGCGGCCATTCGCGAGCACACGCATACCCACGGACACATGCGAGTCGACTGATGCAACACCTCATCGAACCCTTTCACTACGCCTTCATGCAGCGCGCGTTCGTCACCGCGCTGCTGGTCGGGGTGTTGTGCTCGGCGATGGGCACGTACGTCGTCTTGCGCCGCCTCTCGTTCATCGGGGACGGCATCGCGCACGCGTCGTTTGCGGGCATCGTGATCGCATATCTGCGCGGCTTTGATTATTACGCGGGCGCCGGCGTCGTCGCGGTTATCACCGCGCTCGGAATTGGTTTCGTTCACCGGAAAGGACGCGTCGCGCTCGATACCGCCATCGGCGTGCTGTTCACCGGCGCCTTTGCGCTCGGCATCTTTCTCATGAGCCGGCAGCGTTCGTACGCCATCGATCTCCAGAGTTTTCTGTTCGGCGATATTCTTTCTGTCAATCAACAGGATGTCCTGATGATCGTCGCGTTGGGGCTACTCGTCGCCCTGATTACCGCGATAATGTACCGCGCGCTGCTCTATACGTCGTTCGACCCCGTCGTAGCGCAAGCTAGCGGCATCAACGCACCACTCGTCGAGTATGTGCTGCTCGTCTTACTGGCACTCACCATTATCATCTCGCTGCAGGCTGTTGGAATTATTCTCGTTGCTGCGCTGCTCGTCACGCCTGCCGCAGCGGCATACCAGCTCACGACCCGCTTCACGCACATGATGATTCTCTCAACGCTGTTCGGCGCGATCTGCGGCGTGGGCGGGCTTTACCTTTCGTACTATCTGCAGAGCTCGAGTGGCGCGACCATCGTCCTTCTCGCAACGCTCGTGTTTTTTGCGGCGATCGGCGGCAAGCAGCTGCGCAGCGCTATTGCGCAGCGAGCGTGAACGGCGCGGTGAACTGTTTGCCGCCGATATTCATCTGTAGCCACATGCGGTAAACGCCCGCGGGCAGCGCCGGAAGCCGCAGCTGCGGATGGCCATATTCGCCCGGATACTGCATTCCGGTATCTTGACCCTCATACACGCTCGCATAGGAGAGCGAACCCGTATTGATGAGCGCCGCAACTGCCTTGAACGATTGATGATCGGGCGGCGTGATGACCGCCTTTCCGCGCTTGACCGTAGCGGAAATCGTCACCGGAACGTTCGCGCTGAAGTACGCCGTGGAAAGCGCTACCTCATAAGGTCCGGCTTTCGCGACCGCGTTCGGCTTTGCAAGCGTGGTGTCGAGGTGATGCGGCGGCGATCCGCTTTGCAACGTGAATCGAAACGCTTGCTCGCCGATCCCGCCTTGCGCGAACGAATCGACGAAGGCATAGTACCGGTGATCTTTGTCGAGCGCGACGCGTACCGAGAACCGTCCATCGCGACGCACCTGCGGGTGCACGTGCATCAGCGTTTGAAAGTCGTCGCGCACCAAGAAGAAGTGCACCGGTGCACCCGCCACCGACATGTATTGCGTGATAGGTTCGCGATTTTCTAAAGATGATTGAACGAGTTCGAGCTCGCTCGCACCGACTCGCCGCAGACGTGCAACGGCACGCTGCTGCATTCCATAAAATGCGAAGGCCCCGCTCTGTTCGTTGATTTGCGGGCGCGCTCCAGCGGCGCTTCCCAGAATAAAGACAAGTGCGATTACTGCGCCGATCGCACGACTCGCCATGTTTCCTCTCCCGTCTGTTCAAGAAAACCGCCGGCCGTCAGCGCTTCGAGCGCCTCCGCCATAGCGGCGCGTTCGTTTTTATTCGGCATCCCAGCCCACCGCATCGCTGCATCGGTTAAGTGCACGTCGTTTCCCGGCCGCAGCAATTCGGCTAAGAATGCTTGGGGCAACTTTACCCGTTCTAAGCGCCGCGCGACCGGTTCGAGCGCGCGCTCGAAATCGGATTCAGGTCCGGGCTCCGGCGCTGCCCGCGGTTGCGGCGCCGGTTCAGGTTCAGGTTCGGGTTCCGGTTTCGCAACCGGCGGCGGCGTGTATCGCGGAAACGATGCGTCGATAAGGCTTCCGAGCCACTCGCCGATGACGGCACCGATGGTATGCGTCGGTACCGCATTCACGCGCGCAGGACGCGTTTCGATTGCGCGCACGATAGATTTGCCCACGCGCGGTGCTGCAGCTTGCAAAAACGCTGGCCCGTATGACCGTATGCCCAGCCGATTCGAGAAATTCGTGCGCACGGAGCCCGGATCGACATAGGTTACCGCAATGTGTTGCTGACGCAGCTCACGCCGCAGCTGCACCGCCGCAGCCCTTATCGCGGCCTTCGCCGTGCAATACGCGCCGTAATACGGTAACGGCACGCGCGCAACGCCGGAACCGACGAAGATTACTTGCCCGCGGCTTTGCTGCAGCAGCGGCAATGCGGCACGTGTAATGCGCAGCGGCGCAGCGACGTGCACTTGCCACTGCGCGTCGATTTGCGCGTCGGTTTGATGGAGCAATGCGCCCGGCGTGGCATAGCCGGCGTTGTTGATCAGCACGTCGATGCGGCCAAAGCGCGATTGGGCGACCGCAACAATCCGCTCCGGCGAATCCGCGGCGGTGACGTCGAGCACCACCGGCACACACGTGCCGCCGTCGCGCGTGACTTGCGCGCAGAGGTCGTCGAGATACGACTTTGTCGTCGATACCGCAATCACGGCGTAGCCTTTGCGCGTCGCTTGCAGCGCAATCTCGCGGCCGATTCCGCGTCCGGCGCCCGTGACGATGACGACTTTCCGGTCAGGCATGAACCATTGAATGCATAGCGAGGTACTGATGATACAGCGAGGCTTGATAGCCTTTATCCATGGTGCCGTACCAATCTTCCTCGCGCACGATCGGCGCCGGCGGCGGCACGATTTGTCGGCCTTCCGCTGCAAACTCTTTGAACGTGTGCGCTACCTCTTTATATTCGCCGTCATTGCGAACGATGCCGAAGCTCATCTCATGGCGGGCTTGGTCGAAGGGCGGCGTATCCGCAAGCTCTTTCGCGTAGTCGGCCCAGTTCCACCAGAATCCGCCCAGTGCGCCACGCCGTTGAAGGCGGTCGAGCACCTCGTAACAATACCGCGCCATCTCTTGCTCAGTGAGACAAGCGTACGGTGCGGCATTGCGCGGCAGCCGTTTCGTGTCCGCAGGTGGTTCGCCGGGCAACGGCTGGCGATCGTACGGAGAAACGGTTCCTGGCGGACATGTCGGGTTGCCGAATTCACTGAACAAGACCGGCTTGCCCGACATCGACTGCCAGAGCTGACAAAGGAACGGCACTACTTCCGGATCGGTGCGGCTGCGCGCAAACGCCGTGTAGACCGAATAACCATGCATGACCGCGCACGCTAGCGGTTTGCAGAACGACGAGGGCCGGATGCCGCGATCTTCCGTAAGATCCTCGCCGTGATTACCCGCCGTCGACGGCGCACCCGACACATCGAGAAGATCATCGGTAAGCCGCGTCGCCCACTCCGCCGCTTCTTTCGGTGAATTTGCGCTGCGCAGATTGCTGAATTCGTTGCCCAAATCCCACATGTACAGCGCTTCGTGACCACGGCAGCGTTCGCCGATCGTTCGCACCTGCAAGCGCGAGGCTTCGAGCAGCGGACCGCTATAAAAGTTGCCGGCGCCCCACGCATATTCACGCATGTGCCGTCCGAACGTGCGAAAACGTCCATGCGGACGCTCGCGATCGAGCGCCCATTCGGGCAAGTAGTTAACGCCGCTCATGTGCCCGGTAAAAAAGGTCGGCATACCTTTCAAACCTGCGTTGCCGAGTTCGTTCATGAATGCATCAAAGCGCCGTAACATTTCCTCGTCCATGCGATCGCGCTCCGGCTGAAAGTCATCCCACATGATGAAGAAGCGCACGACTTGCAGACCGAGCGAACGAATCCGCGCGAAATCTTCGCGGATCTCGCCAAGGTCGAAGCGTTCCCACATGTACATCGCGCTGCGGCGGGGCCAATAATTGATGCCGAGCAGAAACGAACTCATACCGGGGCTTTTTCCCGCTTCCCGAGAACCAAACGCTCGATGGCAGATTCGGATGCACCCTTGGTCGGCATTATCATGGGCAGCGTCTCCGACATGGAGACGATGGCCGGCGGGCGTGACATGCTCAAAGAACTCGGCATACCGTTCGAGATTCGGGTTCTGTCCGCGCACCGCATGCCGGACGAGATGTTCGATTACGCGGCCCATGCCGCGAGCCGCGGCTTAAGGGTGATCATTGCGGGCGCCGGAGGCGCAGCGCACCTTCCCGGCATGACGGCATCCAAGACATTGCTTCCCGTAATCGGCGTTCCCGTTCAGTCGAAAGCGCTGAACGGTCTGGACTCGCTGCTTTCAATTGTGCAAATGCCGCGCGGGGTACCGGTGGCGACGGTCGCCATTGGTAACTCCGCCAACGCTGCGCTGCTCGCGGCGCGTATTCTCGCGACCACGGATTCCGCGCTGGAAACGCGTCTGGCGCAGTTCGTGAAGCGTATGCACGACGACGTGGCATCCGCAAAGCTTTAATCCGGTGATTCAGACTATCGGTGTGATTGGCGGTGGCCAACTCGGTCGTATGTTTGCCCTCGACGCCAAACGCATGGGGTACGACGTCATCGTGCTCGACCCGCAGCCGCACTCGCCCAGCGGCCAAGTCGCCGATGACCAAATCGTAGCGGCATACGACGACATGAACGCCATCGACGAACTGGGGAGGCGCACCGACGTCGTGACGTACGAGTTCGAGAACGTCGCCATCGAATCGATCCAGCACCTAGAACAGAACGGCTTCTACGTGACGCCCGCGAGCACGGTGCTCGGCATCACGCAAAACCGTTTGCTTGAAAAGAGCTTCGTACGCGATTGCGGGATTCCGGTTGCGCCGTTCGAGGCAATAGATTCGGTTGCCGATCTCGAACGCGCCGCAAAGAACGTCGGCTTCCCGGCGATCTTGAAGACGGTACGCGGCGGTTACGACGGTAAGGGCCAATGGCGTGTCGATTCGCTCGATGACGCACTGCAGGCCCTACGGCAAGCGGGCGGCGCACGATTGATTTACGAACAGTTCATTCCGTTCGCGTGCGAGATCAGCGTCGTGAGCACGCGCGATGCGACCGATGCCGTCGTGTGTTATCCGCCCGCCGAAAACATACATGACCATGGCATCTTATTTATGTCCATCGTGCCGGCTCGCGTGAACGGCGAAGTCATGGAGCGCGCAAAAACGTACGCAGAGCGAATTGCCCGTGCACTGCAAATCGTCGGTACGTTTTGCGTAGAATTCTTCGTAACGGGCGACGGGCAGGTGCTCGTCAACGAAATCGCGCCGCGACCGCACAACAGCGGCCATTACACCATCGATGCGACGCCGTGCTCGCAATACGAGCAGCACGTACGCGCGATTTGCCGCTTGCCGCTCTCCGAGCCGCAACTCATGCGCAGCGCGATCATGGTGAATATTTTGGGAAGCGGAGATGGGAACCACTTGGCGGGTACCGAGGATCTCTTGCGCGATCCGTGGATCGTGTTGCACCTGTACGGTAAGAAACACGCGGTGAACCGCCGCAAGATGGGTCACTTCACCATGCTTTTCGAAGGACCGGCGACGCAAGCGGTTCTCGAACGCGCGAAGGCCGCGCATGCGCTCCTGCGGTGGACCGATGCACCTGCTCGTCGTTGAGGACGATCTCCGTCTCTGCGACGTGCTACGCCGCGGACTGAGCGAAGCCGGACACGTCGTGGACATCGCGACCGACGGTGAAGAAGGGGAACATTGGGCCTCCGCGGGTTCATACGATGCGGTCGTGCTCGACGTGAACCTGCCAAAGCGCGACGGCCTCAGTGTAGTTCGGTCCTTGCGTGAAAAACGAATTCCCACGCCTGTGCTGATTCTTACCTCGCGTGATACGGCGGAAGACGTCATCGAAGGGCTCGATGCCGGGGCGAACGACTACCTTCGCAAACCGTTCGTTTTCGGCGAATTGGAAGCGCGGCTGCGCAGCATCGTGCGGCGGGAAACTGCGGAGTCGCTCGACGCGGAATTGCGGTGTGAGGACGTCGTTTTCGATCTCAAGTCCCGGCGCGCGCGGCGTGGCGAGCGCAACATCGATTTGACGGCGCGCGAGAGTGCATTTCTCGAATACTTCATGCGTAACGCAGAGCACCTCATCAGCCGGCGCATGAT
>CAZRQS010000133.1:0-7636 GCA_964602255.1 uncultured bacterium
ATCACGAAGTTAAAAACTGGCAGCGTCGACGCGGCTTCCATGCCGAAGAGCTGGAACGGCATCAAGCGTCGCGCGTTACGCACGTCTAGGGCCAGCAGATTTTGTCGATTGCCTCGAGGATCGCCGGATGCGGTTTGCCGCCCGGCATGATTTCATAATTGATCAAACCCGCTGAATCCGTGCCGGGAACGATCTCCATGAAGCCGGCGGATCCCATGCCGAGCGGATCTTCCACCCGATACGCAGGTTGTTCGCCGTTGCAGACCTGGACGGTTTTCACTACGACCTGTGCATTCTTATTGAAGCGCCCCACCATCTGCTGAAAACTTGCTCGCACAGCGTCGGCTGCGTTAGCTCCGTGATATTGCGGCGTTGCGGGCATGATAGCGACGCGAAAATTCGCCATACCATCCGGGCTGCGCCATTGATTGTACTGTCCCGATTCGGTGCGAACCCACCCCGCCGGAATTGATAGCGCTAAACTATGTTTTTGCGGCGTGGGTGACGCCGTAACCGAGGGCGTAGGCTGTTACGTCTGAACGTAAATCTCCGAGCCCTTTTCCACGAACTCTTTCGATTTCTCGGCCATGCCTTTTTCGGCGTAGTCGCGCACCTCTTGCGTGATCTTCATCGAGCAGAAATGCGGTCCGCACATCGAACAGAAGTGCGCGACCTTCGCGCCTTGTGCCGGAAGCGTTTCATCGTGGAACTCGCGCGCAGTTTCCGGATCCAAGGAAAGATTGAATTGATCTTCCCAGCGGAACTCGAAGCGCGCTTTGCTGAGCACGTCGTCCCAATGACGCGCGTGCGGATGACCTTTTGCGACGTCCGCGGCATGCGCCGCTATCTTATACGCGATGACGCCGTCTTTGACGTCTTTTTTATTCGGAAGTCCGAGATGCTCTTTCGGTGTGACGTAGCAGAGCATCGCGGTGCCGAACCAACCGATCATCGCTGCGCCGATCGCACTGGTGATGTGATCGTAACCGGGCGCGATATCCGTGACGAGCGGCCCAAGCGTATAGAACGGCGCTTCGTGACAGATCTCGAGCTGCTTGTCCATGTTCTCTTTGATGAGATGCATCGGAACGTGGCCCGGACCTTCAATCATCACCTGCACGTCGTGCTTCCACGCGATTTGCGTAAGCTCGCCGAGCGTTTCGAGTTCGCCGAATTGCGCCGCGTCGTTTGCATCGGCCTGGCAGCCCGGCCGTAATCCGTCGCCGAGCGAAAACGCGACGTCGTACGCTTTCATGATCTCGCAGATCTCTTCGAAATGCGTGTAGAGGAAGTTCTCTTCGTGATGCGCGAGGCACCATTTCGCCAGAATAGAACCGCCGCGTGAAACGATGCCCGTCACGCGGTTTGCGGTCAGCGGCACGTAACGCAGCAGCACGCCGGCGTGAATCGTAAAATAATCGACGCCCTGTTCTGCCTGTTCGATGAGCGTGTCGCGGTACAGCTCCCACGTGAGCTCTTCCGCTTTACCGTTTACTTTCTCGAGCGCCTGGTAAATCGGCACGGTGCCGATGGGCACCGGCGAGTTGCGCAAAATCCACTCGCGCGTTTCGTGAATGTTCTTCCCCGTCGAAAGATCCATCACGGTGTCGGCACCCCAACGGGTTGCCCACGTCATCTTGTCGACTTCTTCCTGAATCGTTGAAGTAACCGCCGAATTCCCGATGTTCGCGTTAATCTTCACCAAGAAGTTGCGGCCGATAATCATCGGCTCGCTTTCCGGATGATTGATATTCGACGGAATGATTGCACGGCCGCGCGCGACTTCGTCGCGAACGAATTCGGGCGAGAGTCCCTCGCGAATCGCGATGAACTCCATCTCGGGCGTAACGATGCCTTTGCGCGCGTAATGCATTTGCGTCACGTTGGCACCTGGCTTTGCACGCCGCGGCTTGCGCGATGCGGCAAATCGCACTGCGTCAAGCTCGTGCATCGCTTCACGTCCCCGGCGGTAGAGCGACGATGGTTTATCCAACTCTTCGGTATCGCCTCGATCCAAAATCCACTGCGCGCGCAGCGGGCGCAATCCGCGATGCACGTCCGTTACGATGTCGGGATCGGTGTACGGACCGCTGGTGTCGTACACAACGTGCGTTTCGCCGTTCGTAAGTGTAATCTCGCGCATCGGCACGCGAATAGACGGATGCGAACCGGTCGCGTACGTCTTACGCGACGACGGCGATGCGCCAACAACGGACGAAGCAACAGTGGTCATGGAACAGGCTCCCTTCCTACGCCGGCATTACCCGGATCAGGTTACATGCGGTCGGTCCGAGTGGACCCTCTCAGCCGCCGACGGCAGCTCCCGCGTATGAATAGACTACCCGATTCTTTCGGGGATTCCCCCAAGGTGTTCCGCGCTTGGTTCACTATAGCCGGCTGGGACGACATCCCGGAACTGTGGCAACTTAGCTCGTCTCACGTGTTTTGGAAACGCGCCGTTCGGATGACGTTGCGTCCAAGCAACGCCACGGATATAGAGATATTCGAAATTTTCCCATACTGCATCGCTAACGTTGTGGCGAGCAAGCACCGTGATCGGTTGCATGAGTTCCCACGCTTGAATAATACGGAACGAGTAGACGTCCATAAACGCGTCTTCGGGGATGAGCCGGTTCTTCACAAGACTGCCGACCCAATCGTATGAATTTCCCAATTGCAGCCACGCGACGTTTCGATCGAACGTGTTGTCGACCACGCTGCGAACGTATTCGGGATCGCAAAGGAGTTGCGGAAGCTGACGCTGCGTTTCGGTCAGCCAGGCGTTGAAGTTCGCATCTTCCACGCGCGCCAGCACGCTGAGCAAGCCCTCGAGTTGATTTGAAGCGCGCATATGGCGGAGCTGGATGACCGCGGCAATCGCCGTTGCTCCAATGACGACGAAGGTTCCAATCGCGGCAACGGTGTTGAGAATCTCGAGCACGCGCCGGCCCTCCTACTGCGTGAGAGCTAATTCGCTTTCAACATTATCTTCGAGAACGCTCCCCGACTTCTCCGTCACGTTGAAACCGCCGCCGGTAAGCCGCGTGACATTGACGGCAAAATGCCGCGGCACGGGTGTCTTAAATGGCAAGTACTGAAATTTTGCGTGAAGCAAATCGTAGCGTCCGTGCGGGATTGCAATCAGGTACGCGTGTCCCGTTTCGCTGCCCGGGTCTACGATGTTATGTAGATCACGTTGACCATTGATCGCTGCATCGTAAAGCTGCACGACACTAAAAACCAGATGCTTCTGCTTCGCGGGTGCAACGTCGGCGGCGTGATAGCTATCGTGAGTGATGTTAGCCGAGGGAACGACGTGGCCATAGCGGTACCCGAACACCTCGAGGTTCGCCGCGACCGAGTCGAACTCGGTTTTGCCGACGTTACGGATGGCGATCTTCACTCTAATAATGTCTAAGTTGCGAATGCGTCCCTCGCGATCCATCGTAACCGTTTCGACGGACGCGAGCGGCTCGTGCGCCGGTTTGATGCGTTCCTCGTAAATAAACGTGTAGAACGCCCAGATTCCGGCCGCTACTATGGCCACGATCTCTACGATATGCCGTATCAAAGCGATACGGCTATGCGCCGATTCGCTGCCGTAGAACGCGTCGTTCATCGTCGTTTCCGTTCGTTTCGACGCGGCGGCGTTCCGCTGTATACTGGCCAGGTGAAATATGGCGTTCTTCTGTCAGCGCAACTCGCCATCGGTGCGGCTGCAATCTTTGCGCGCTATGCACTCGAAGGCGCGCCTCCGCTGGCCGTTGCGGCGGCACGCCTCCTCATCGCTTCGATCGTTTTGCTCGCTGCTGCAATCGTATTGCGCCAACGCACGCGCGTCGCGCGCGAACACCGATGGGTGTTCGTAGCCGCCGGTGTCGCGCTGGCAGTGCATTTCGCCACGTGGATCTGGTCGCTCGAATACACAAGCGTTGCGATTTCGACACTGCTCGTAGCGACGACGCCGATTTGGACGGCGCTCTACGACTCGATAGTGTACCGCCGGCATCTTTCCACGATTGCGTGGATGGCGTTCGTAGTGGGCGCGATCGGTCTAGTCTGCATCGTCGGCTTTAACGCGACCCGGCCGCCGATACCCGGCCACGTCATACTCGGCAGCGCGCTGGCCTTGATCGGCGCACTCGGCATAGGCGCATACTTCATCCTTATACGTCACGTTCGCAGCGCATACGGCACGCGCGCTATCGTTACGCGAACGTACACGTGGGCCGCGTTCGTGCTCGTCGTTGCCGCGGCGGCCGCGCAACAACGTCCGCCGGCCATTTCGGACACGCGCGCCTGGGGCGGTATTCTTGCGATGGCGCTGCTATCGCAACTGCTCGGCCACACCGCGATGAACGCGTCGCTGCGGTGGTTTTCGCCCAGCGCCGTAGCCTTTACGACACTGCTCGAGCCGGTATTTGCAGCGGTTCTCGCACTGTTGCTCTTTGCCGAACGCCTGACGCCGCAGGCATTAGGGGGCGCCGTGCTCGTACTGGCGGCCATCGCAGCCTTTTTACGTGAGGAAGCACAGCGGCCCGCTCCAGATTCCGGATTGGACCGATCCATTAGGAAGGAAATGGATGGTCTCCTCGAACAGGGCCCGCCATGACGACGATCAGCAGCGCTCTGCCCGAAGCGGCGCAAGCGGCCGCACCAGCCCAACCCGATCCCCAAGAAACGCGCGAATGGATCGACGCGATCGAGGGCGTTATTCAGCATGAAGGCCCGGGGCGCGCGCAAGAGCTCATTACTGCGGTCGTCGACGCAGCGCAGCGAGGCGGCGCACATGTCTCGCTCGGGCTATCGACGCCGTATATCAACACGATTCCCGCATCGGAGCAAGCACCGATGCCGGGCAACGATGAACTCGAGACGCGCCTGCGTCATTACGTGCGATGGAACGCACTCGCCATGGTTGCGCGTGCGAACAAAGAGTCGTCCGAACTCGGCGGACACGTTGCAAGTTTTGCGTCTTCGGCGACGCTCTACGACGTCGGCTTCAATCATTTTTTCCGCGCGCAGTCGGAGAACTTCGGCGGCGATCTCGTCTTCTTGCAAGGTCATTCGGCACCGGGATTTTATGCGCGTGCGTTTCTCGAAGGGCGCATAACCGAAGAGCAGCTCGAACACTTCCGCCGCGAGGTCGACGGCAAAGGCCTTTCATCGTATCCGCATCCATGGCTGATGCCGGACTTCTGGCAATTCCCGACCGTGTCGATGGGTCTCGGTCCGATCATGTCGATCTATCAAGCCCGGTTCATGCGCTATATGCACGATCGCGGCATCATCGACGCGGGCGATCGGAAAGTGTGGGCCTTCCTTGGCGACGGCGAAACAGACGAGCCCGAATCGCTCGGCGCGATTTCGCTTGCCGGGCGCGAGAAACTCGACAATCTCATTTGGGTCGTCAACGCGAATCTGCAGCGGCTTGACGGACCGGTGCGCGGCAACGGCAAGATCATTCAAGAGCTCGAGACCGTATTCAAAGGCGCCGGCTGGAACGTCATCAAGGTCATCTGGGGCAGCAGTTGGGATGCGCTGCTCGAGCGCGATCACAGCGGCAAGCTCGTTCAACTCATGAACGAGCGCGTCGACGGCGATTATCAAACCTACAAGTCGCGCGACGGCAAATTCGTGCGAGAACACTTCTTTGGGCTCTATCCGGAAACGGCCGAGCTCGTCGCGCATATGAGCGACGACGATATCTGGGCGCTCGCACGCGGCGGTCACGATCCGCGCAAAGTCTACGCCGCGTATCACGCCGCTTTTCATCATAAGGGACAGCCGACGGTCATCCTCGCCAAAACGATCAAAGGTTACGGGATGGGCGAGTCCGGCGAAGCGCAGAACATCGCGCATCAGGCCAAAAAGATGAAAGTCGAATCGATGCGGCACTTCCGCGACCGCTTTCATCTGCCGATTCCGGATTCCGAAATCGAGAAGTTGCCGTTCCTGCGCCCGTCGGAAGACAGCCCGGAGATGAAGTATCTGCGCGAGATCGTCAACAAGCGCGGGCACCTTCCGTCTCGCCGCACGAAGTCGGTTTCGCTCACCGTTCCCGAGCTCTCCGCGTTCGATGCGCAGCTGAAAGGCACGGGAGATCGCGAGATCTCGACGACGATGGCGTTCGTGCGCATCTTCACGTCGCTCGTCAAAGACAAAGTCCTCGGGCCGAAAATCGTGCCGATCGTTGCAGACGAATCACGCACGTTCGGTATGGAAGGCCTTTTCCGGCAGCTCGGCATTTATTCGTCCGTCGGTCAACTCTATCAACCGCAAGATGCCGAACAATTGATGTGGTACCGCGAAGACAAGCAAGGTCAAATTCTACAGGAAGGCATCAATGAAGCGGGCGCGATCTCATCGTGGATCGCTGCAGGCACGGCATACTCGTCGCACAACGTGCCGATGATTCCGTTCTACATCTTTTACTCGATGTTCGGCTTCCAGCGCGTCGGCGATCTTGCGTGGGCCGCGGCGGATCAACGCACGCGCGGATTCTTGCTCGGCGGTACGTCGGGACGCACTACGCTCAACGGAGAGGGGCTCCAGCACGAAGACGGGCACAGTCAAGTCTTCGCGTCGTTTATTCCGAACTGCATCTCTTACGACCCGACGTATCAATATGAACTTGCGGTAATCGTGCAAGACGGATTGCGCCGGATGCTGGCCAACCAGGAAGACGTCTACTATTACATCACGCTGATGAATGAGAATTACGTGCATCCGGACATGCCGAAAGGCGCGGAGCAAGGAATTCTGAAGGGCTTGTATCTGCTGCGTGAAGGTGCTGCTTCAACGAAAAAGGCGCCGCGCGTCCAATTGCTCGGCAGCGGTGCGATTCTGCGCGAAGTGGAAGCGGCAGCAGAGCTGCTGCAAAACGACTTCGGCGTTGCGGCCGACGTTTGGAGCGCAACGAGCTTCAACGAACTGCGGCGCGACGGCATCGATACGGAGCGCTGGAACCTCGTGCATCCGGAAGAGAAGCCTCGCAAATCGTACGTGGAGCAATGCCTGGACGATCGCAAAGGGCCGGTGATCGCGTCGACGGACTACATCCGCACGTTCGCGGATCAAATCCGCCCGTATGTGAACCGGCGCTACGTGACACTCGGCACCGACGGCTTCGGACGCAGCGATACACGCCGCGCCTTGCGGGAGTTTTTTGAAGTCAATCGTTACTATGTCGCGGTCGCCGCACTCAAAGCGCTCGCCGACGATGGGGAGATTGAACGCAAAGTCGTAAGTGAGGCGATTAAGAAGTACGGGATCAATCCCGCTAAGCCGAACCCGGTGACGGTGTAAGCATGAGCACAATCGACGTACGCGTTCCGGACATCGGTGACTTCTCCGACGTTCCGGTCATTGAAGTGCTCGTCAAACCGGGCGACACGATCAAGAAAAACGATTCGCTGGTAACGCTCGAATCCGACAAGGCTTCGATGGAAGTGCCTTCGCCCGAAACCGGCGTGGTGCAAGACGTAAAAGTGAAGGTCGGCGACAAAGTATCCGAGGGCGCAGTCATACTAACGCTGTCGAGCGCGACGGAACCGGCGAAACCGGCGCCCGCACCGGCTGCGCCGTCGACTCCGCAAACGTCAAACGTCGTCGAGCTCACGGTTCCCGACATCGG
>CAZRQS010000134.1:0-7632 GCA_964602255.1 uncultured bacterium
AGAAATACACGGGCCTGACGCTCGGTACGCTGTACTGGCACTTCGTCGACGTCATTTGGGTCGTGCTGTTCTCGATCTTCTACCTGTACTAAGGAGACACGAATGAACGAAGTACTAGCTCACGCTGAGCGCGGTTTGGCGGTGTTCTTTGGAATCGTCGTCTTCTTCGTCGCAGCGATCGCGCTCAAGAACGATTGGAAGGCCAAAGGCCTGGAAAATCAGGTCTTCAAGATGATGCTCGCGCTCTTGGCGCTCGGAGCGTTTCTGGCGATCCTCGCTGCGCTCAACGTCCTTGTCGGGAAAGGTGTGGAAGTCTAATGTACGATCCGCTTGACGAACGTGGCGTTCCGACGAGCCGAGGCGTACCGATGGCTGTGCGCATCGCAGCGATCATCGGCCTACTTTGTATTTTCGGTATGGGCGGCGCAGTGATTGGTTTCTCGTATTACGGTCACCAGTGGCCGGCCACGAAGGCGCTTCGTATCCCGCTCAACGGTTCGTATCAGCCGTAATTAGTGGCGGCGGTGTTGCGTAATACCGATCGCCAGCAGCGGTAAATCTCCGTCCGGCAGAACGCCGGTCGATTTTCCGTCGATCTTGTGAATGCCGCCGTATTCCGAAAACTCGACGTGAGCGGGAAGCGTAACGCACGGCAGTTTTTTCATGCCGTAACACTCCCATTCGCCACAGACCGCCTTGTCCTCGAATAGCACGGCGACGTAACCTGTGCTGCCGACGTCGGAATAGTCATCCGGTCCGCGGTAGCGCACGTAGCCGTCGATCTGATAGATCGGCTTGTACGTTTGCATATACGCAACGACCGGCGCGACAAGTACGGCGACGAAATAGATCGCAAACCCGACGGCGATGATGCCGAAGACCGGTGAGAGAATCCACAAGTCGTGCGGTTGCGCGACACGCGCGCGCCAAATGATGCCGTACGTCAGTGCGGCAAAAAAGATGCCGCAGATCAGCGGTTCGATTGCAATGGACATCCGCCCGGTGAGGCCGCGCCACACAATGCGGCGCTCTCGCTCCGTCCAGGGACGGCTCGCGAGGTAATCGCGACGCTCGATGCTGCGTAGCTTCATCCTCTACTATATTCCACGCTTTGGGCGAGGCGCGCACGATTGATGATTGCCGCATGCTCTTTGGACGGTGTAAGCGTCCCAAGCGTACGTCCCCAGCGGCCTGCGACCCGCGATTCGATGAAGGGTTCGGTTGCCGGATTCCCGGGGTCTCGCGCGAGCAGCGCAGCTTGCCAGAGCAGCACCATGCGTTCCACCAACAGGCGCGCATGCGACTCCGCGGTGCTAACGTCCCGTGCAAGAGCGGAGAGTTCGTTCATGGCCGTGCGCATTCGAACGTCGCTGAGCGCAGGCTCGATCTCGGCTCGGTACGCTTCGAGCGTTTCGGGCTGCTTACTCAAAATGCGCACGACGTCGAGCGCGTTGATGTTGCCCGAACCTTCCCAAATCGAGTTGAGCGGCGCTTCACGGTAGAGCCGCGGCATGCCGGACTCCTCGACGTATCCATTTCCGCCCAAACATTCGAGCGCTTCGGCGACGACGGCCGGCGCGCGTTTGCACACGTAGTATTTGCCGACGGCCGTACCGAGGCGTTGCACGAACGCTTCGCGCGGATCGTTTGCGGCGCGGTCGACCGCGCGCGAGAGCCGCAGGAGCAGCGTCATTGCCGCTTCCGACTCGAGCGCCAGATCCGCAAGGACGTTTTGCATCAGCGGCTGTTCGACCAGCGCTTCGCCGAACGCGTACCGGTAGGTAGCGTGGTGGATTGCCTGCGAGGTTGCCGCACGCATGAGTGCGGCCGATCCGTTGATGCAATCCAGGCGCGTGAAGTTCACCATCTCGACGATCGTCTGCACGCCGCGTCCGCTCTCGCCGATGCGCAGTGCCCACGCCTGGGCGAGTTCGATTTCGCTCGAAGCGTTGGACCGGTTTCCAAGCTTATCTTTTAAACGCTGAATGAATATGCGATTGCGCGTCCCGTCCGGCAGAACGCGCGGCATGAGAAAGCACGTCAACCCTTCATCGGTTTGCGCGAGAACCAGAAAAGCATCGCTCATCGGCGCGGAGCAAAACCACTTGTGTCCGGTTAACAAATACCCGTCGCCCTGATCGGTACGTTCTGCAAAAATACCGCGCGTGCGGTTGGCGCGCACGTCCGAGCCGCCTTGCTTTTCCGTCATCGCCATGCCACACAGCGCACTGCGTTTCTCGGCGATCGGGCGAAGCGCCGGATCGTACTCGGGCGAAACGAGGCGCGGTTCCCAAACCGCAGCGATCTCGGGCTGCACGCGCAACGCGGGCACGCCGGCGTACGTCATCGAGATCGGACAACCGTGGCCCGCTTCGACTTGTCCCCAAACGTAGAACATTGCGGCACGCACGGTGTGCGCAACCGGATCGCTGCTCGCCCACGGAGTACCGTGCAAACCGAATTGGGTTGCAACGGACATGAGGTCGTGATACGAGGGATGATACTCGACTTCGTCGATACGATGCCCGTACCGATCGTGTGTGCGCAGCTGCGGCGGGTATTCGTTTGCGCTTCGTGCCCACTCTTGCGCTTGCGCGCTGCCGGCAAGCATTCCTAAACGATCGAGTGTTTCGAATGCGGTGCCCGCACCTTCGCGTGCGAGCGTTTCGACCAGCGCACGATCGCCTCGAAAGACGTTGTAGTCGACAAGCGGCGGCGGCTGATTGAGCACGTCATGCGTGGCGAGCCTGTCCATCGGGCTCACTCGGTTACGGGCGCGGTAATCTCCTCTTGCCTTGGACGAAGCGTGGCCGTGACAAGCAACGCAAGCAGCGCAATCGCGGCGAAGGCGAGATAGGTGTTGCGGTAAGCGGCCTCGTCGGAGAGGGCGTTCCCCATGATGCCGCCGGCGACCGAACCGCCGAGAATCTGACCGATGATGAGGAACTGGCTGAGCAGCCCTATCGCCGTTGCGCGCGTGCGCTCCGTCGTTTCGTTCGTGACGATGTAGCGCGTCGGTGCGCCGAGCAGCGCGCCGAAGCCGATGCCCGCAACGATCATCGCGATGACCGAAAGGAGCAGCGAATCAAAGCCCATCGCGAAGATGACCAGACCGATCTCGGTGAACAGCGTCCCGGCGATTAAGACGTTGCGGCTGCCGATGCGATCGAGCGCGCGTCCCGATCCCGGGATCACCGCAACGAACATGAACGCACCAACTGCGGCGATCGCACCGGCGGCGGCATACGAAAGGTGCTGCGCGCCGACGAGCACGGCGGGAATGAAGAACAGCGAACCTTCCAGCACACCAATCAAGATCTCCAAAACGTACGTCTTCGCGAGCTGCGAATTCATGAAGAGCTTTGGCGAAACGACCGGAAAACGCGAAGTACTCTCCCACAGCCAGAAGACGATCAGCATGAGCACGCCTGCACCGATCGTCACGGCATGCAGTCCGGTGATGCCGTACATCAGGAAGAGCAATCCCGTGATGAGCAGCAGCAATCCGAAAACGTCGAGCGGCCCACGTGCGCGCGGCGCGTTCATCGGCACGTGGCGCACTGCGAGTGCGAGCACGACTACAGCGATCGGAAAATTCGGTGCAAAGATCCAGCGCCACGAAACAAAGTGCGTGACAAGACCACCGTAGGCCGGTCCGAGCACGGCGGCGAGTCCCCACGTCGCGGCAACCAAACCTAACGCAGCGCCGCGGCGCTGCGGAGGAACGACGTCGCCGATGGCGGCCGCTGCGACCGGAAAGATGCCGCCCGCGCCGAACGCTTGAATCGCGCGCGCAAGCAGAAAGATTCCGTAACTGTGCGAGAGCACGGCGAGTGCGCTGCCAACCGTAAATATGACGACGCACGCAATGTAAATAGGGCGGCGGCCATAGCGATCGGCAAGCGTGCTCATGACCGCGATGCCGACGATGTTCACGAGCAGATACAGCGTGAACACCCATGAGAGATCGCCGATAGCGACGTCGAATTGCCGGCCCAGCGCCGGAAGTGCCGGCGAAAGCACGCTAAGATCCAGCGCGCCTAAGAACACGCCTAACCCAAGCGTGAGCAAGAGCGGAAGCACCGAGCGGTCGAGTTTATGTCCCGCTATTGTGGCCGTTGCTTGCGCCATGCGTTAAATAATGATCCGGTCTATCACCATGAACGCGCAGATGAGCGCGAGGTATAGGAGCGAGAACAGGAACAGTTTTCGCGGCGCGGTCTTTCCGTCGTCCGCTCTCACGGCGAAGGCATTGCGCAAAAAGATCGCGCCGAGCACGACGGCTGCTGCAAGATACAGCGGTCCCATGACGTGCAGCGGATAGTACAGCGCAACCGATGCCGCGACCAGTACGACTGTGTATGCGATGATCTCGAACTTCGTGCGAGCATCGCCATACACGTTGGGCAGCATCGGAACGTTGGCTTTGTGGTAATCCGTCTCGGTCATGAGCGCGAGCGCCCAAAAGTGCGGCGGCGTCCACAGAAAAATGATCGCAAACAGCCCAAGCGCCGGACCGCCGATGGTGTGCGTGACTGCGGCCCAGCCGACAAGCGGAGGAATTGCTCCCGCTGCTCCACCGATGACGATATTTTGCGGCGTGCGGCGTTTGAGCAACATCGTGTAGATAACGACGTAGTATACGTTGCCGGCGAGCGAAAGCCACGCGGCCAAATGATCCACGCGCAAATAAAAGATCGCGAACGAAATGACGCCCATCACGCAAGCGTGCGTCGTCGCTGCAAACACCGTGATGCGTCCGGCAGGTAACGGGCGTGTTGCGGTGCGCCGCATGAGCCGGTCGATGTCGATATCGTAAATGCAGTTGAGCGTTCCAGCCGACATTGCAGCGAGCGCACCGGCGAGCAACGTCCAACCAAGCAGCACGGGAGAAGGCAGACCGCGCTGGGCCATGATCATCGCCGCAGCCGTTGTGATAAGCAGCAAGTACATGATGCGCGGCTTGCCGAGTTCGTAATAATCGGCCGCGCGCGAAATCAACCCGGCTATGCCCGAACGCGCCGGAACCTGTGCTGCTGCAGCAGCCTCAACGCGCGCTAGCGTACTGCTCACGGGTTTCCTGACTTACCGGCAGTGCCGCGAACGCGGCCGCGCACACGAACGCAATAAAAACGAGCGCAGCGTTTGCGGCGTGCGCTTCTCGCAGATCGATTGGCAAGCGCAGTGCGACGTTCATCAGTCCGAGCACGATTTGCACGAACACGAGACCAAGCCCAATCGTTGCGGCGTAACGCACGCGCGGGGCAGCTCCGAGCGCCCACACGAGCGCAAACGAGAGAACCGCGCTGAGTAAGCAAGCCGCAGCGACAAACCGGTGGAGCATCTGCACATACTGTCCGGGCGTATATACCACTACGTTGCCCGCACATCCCGGAATATCGATGCACGCAAGTCCAGCGCCACTCGAGCTGACGTACGCTCCGACGCACATGGTAACGAAGGCGACCAGCGCGGTACCGCTGAGCGTTACGAGAACGACTCGGTGGCTGCGCGAACGCTCCGAACTTGAGTCAGGCCGGCTGGTGAAAGCGAACAGCGCCATTGCGGCGAGCGAGGCGACAAACGCCATCGCCGTCCCCCAGTGCCAAACAACAGATATCGGACTATTCGAGAGATGCACCGTCGCCGCACCCAGGAACACCTGAAAAGCAAACAGGGCGGCGATAACCCAGCCTGTAGGTGCGACGAATGCCGCAGTCTTGCGCAGACGCCAAGCGCTCACCAGCACACCCAGCACGAGCAAGGAAAGAACGGCCGCAGTTACGCGATGCGTCCATTCCCACACGGTCCCGCCGCCCATTGACGGGATGAACTCCCCGTGGCAAAGCGGATAATCCGGGCAGGTCATCCCCGCACCGTTGATGCGGGTCCAGCTGCCCAGCATGACCTCGCCGTATGCGACTAACACAGCCGCCAGGCTGAGGCGCCCAAGAATCTTCACTAAGTTCAGAGTCTATCGGAGCGGCGTCCCCGCAGCAACGACTTTGTCGCTGATCTTTTATTGACAGCCCGCTATCGCGCCATCAACGTGGGTCGCGGCATGATTCTCGTCAAGGATGATATCCGGTATGCGGGCTTGGAAGTCGTCGGCGGCAGCCTTTGCATACTGCGTTGCCGTGGGCTCGTTCGGATCGTGTCCCAACCGTGGATGCATCGGCGAATACAACGTGCCGTTTCTGTTGCGGAATTGGAAGTCCACCGGCATTTCCGCTTGCGGGTCGTCAACGCCGAAGACCGAGTGATTCATTTGTTTGTCGCCGTCGCTCCACTGCGCCATCTCGCGGAAATCTTCGTACGCTAAAAGGCCGTTGAGATCGCGCGCAACTCTTTGCTGGCGCCATAGCGCGCCGCCTAATTCATCTGCAAAATTTTTGAGATCTTTTCCTTCCTGCGGATCTTGCGTTTTCGCTGCAAGAGCGCGTAAACGTTTGACTTCGTTGTCGCCTGCACGCGCTTGTTTCATCAGCGTCGATGCAAGATCGGCAAGAATGTTCATGCCTTTGCGGCGATGGATAGGATTGCCGTCGTCGAGGTCGAGCAAACGAAGCGTGGTGATCGTTTTTCCGAGAACGGCATCGTTGTCGAGTGTCGTTCCAATCGCGCTATTGGCGTGCGTAATAATCTCCGCACAACGCGAAGAGGCGCGCACGCTGGCGATCGTCTTGAGTCCCGGTGAGGCGGTCGGTTGCGGCGTCGGCGGGGATAGCAGTGCAACGACCATAATTGGACCGAACATAGCGCTCCCTACGATTCTTGATACTAGAATGCACCCGCAGGGCGGAACGTGACAATATGTTGAACGCCCCGCTCGTGAAGCGCCTTTGGCCCCTGCTTGCCTTGGTACTGCTCGCCGGATGCCGTGAAGTGCGCGTGCAAACCCTGCGACAAGGCACGACCTCGTTTGTAGGGTCGAATGAAATTGTGATTGTCCGGGATCCCGCCTCGCTCGAGCGAGTGGGTATCCATGCCCCGGTCCGCTACCGCAATGAGTTCGGCGTCGTTTTGCTAATGGGACCGCACGAGCGCACGGGCTATAAGCAGATTATCGAGTCGATCCGCGCCAACCCCGACGGCGTTCGCGTGGTCGCTTTCGAGCAAGCCCCGGCGGACGGCGGCGAACCCTCGGACAAGTACCGGACGTTCACGCTATGGATCGTGCCGAACTCGGTCTACCGGCGGGGCATCCACGTCCAGGTCGTCACGCCCGACAACGCGCCCATCGCTTCGACGACCCTTCCGTAGACGAACGTGCAGCCGGAACTTTCGTTATCGCTCGACACCGTCACTGAAAATGCGCGTGCATGGCGCGCCCATGCCGGCGGCGCCTTGTACGCCGTCGTGAAGGGCGATGGCTACCGGTGGGGCGTCGGCCGTATGGTTCGCGCGCTCGAGAGCGTAGCGGACGCGTATTGTGTCGCGGACGCCCAAGAGCTCGGCGAACTGCGGCGCCACACCCAAAAGCGGGCCATCATCTTAGGAAGCGTTCAGCCGGGCGAACTGGCGGACGTTTTGCGCTGGAACGCGACGCCGACGATCGGCTCGGTGACCGAGTTCGAAATCACTCGGACGGTCCTCGAGCAGCTCGGCGTGCCGCTGCGCGTTCGCATCGGT
>CAZRQS010000135.1:0-7616 GCA_964602255.1 uncultured bacterium
ACGCACTGTCCGGAATCCAGCACAAGTGGGTGCTCCGCCTTATCCGCAAAAAACGAGTCGACGGCTCGCCTCGCCCCGGGGCATGACGCGAAACCGTAATCATCATAGACGATGAAACCACCTGGGACGACGCGATCGTACAGGTACTGTGATGCGCCCAGCACCGCGTCGTGAATGTCCAGATCGACGTGCGCGAAACAGAATTGCGTTTCCGGGATCGCGTCAAAAGAGTCCGGCACGAGCCCTGGGATAAACACCACGTTGGGAATTGGCGATAAAAACGAACGAACGCTTTCAAGCGACGTATCGTTGAAATCGCCGCGGCGGTGCAGATCGAAGTCAACGTTTACGTCGGGCATCCCGGAAAAGGTGTCGCACAGATAGAGCCGCTTTTGCGACTGACGCGATTTGAGAATGTCGCCAAACATGCGCGCCGTTCCGCCGCGGTAAACTCCACATTCGATGACATCGCCCGGAAGCGTCGCGCATACTTGTTGCAGCGTAGTATAGAGCACATAAAGACGATCGCGAGAAACCAGCGACCGCTCTAGCGCCGGCGCGAAGATAGCATTCCATTGTTCCGATTCCCACGGTTGAAACCGTGGATGATAAAGTTCTGCGTCAGGGATTCCCGGCACGGGCGGCGCTGTTCGGCGAATATCAAAGCCGAAGCGGCGCGCTATACCTTGGGCGCGTGCGGCGAGCGCTGTGCGCATACTTTGGCCTTACCCTTCCTTATCTTTACGTCGGCTGCAACACCGTTTTGAAATAGTCCATCGTGCGGCGCAAACCGTCGTCAAGCGACATCCGGGGCGTCCATCCGAGCAGTTCTTTCGCCCGCGATATGTCGGGACAGCGACGCGTAGGATCGTCGGGCGGCAGCGGCATGGGCTTCATCATGAGCGGAACGCCGGCAACGCGACAAACGATCTCCGCGAATTCGCGGATTGGATGCTCCTCGGGGTTCCCGAGATTTACGACTGTGCCGACGGTCCTCGATGAAGCCGCACACCGTACGATGCCTTCGACTAAATCGTCGACATAGCAGAATGAGCGCGTTTGCGACCCGTCGCCGTAAATCGTGAGTTCTTCACCGCTGAGCGCTTGCCGAACGAAATTCGGAACCACGCGTCCGTCGTTCAGCTGCATCCTCGGACCGTACGTGTTGAAAATACGGATGATCCGCCCATCGAGGCCGCTTGTACGAACCATTGTGGAGACGAAGGCTTCGCCGTAACGCTTCGATTCGTCGTAGCACGAACGCACGCCGACGGGGTTGACGTTACCCCAGTATTCCTCGCGTTGCGGGTGTTGCAGCGGGTCGCCGTATGATTCCGATGTAGACGCGTAGAGGAACGCTGCTCGATGTGCGAGTGCGAACTCAGCCATGGCTTCCGTGCCTCGGCTGTTCACGCGCAGCGTTTCGACGGGGTGATTTCCGTAATCTACGGGGCTGGCCGGTGAAGCAAAGTGCAGAACGAGGTCGGCAGCGCCGTCGATATCGACGCCGCGAGAAACGTCCGCGTTCGCAAACGTGAAAGACGAGCTCTTCTGCGCCTGTAGTAAATTTTCAAGCCGCCCGGTCAACAAGTTATCGACGCCGACAACCTCGTGACCGTCGCTCAAATAGCGATCGACTAGATGCGATCCGATGAAGCCGGCGGCGCCGCTTATGACTACACGCACTCTCGTACTCCATTGAGCGGAAGACCGCGTCCGATGCCGACGTATTCCAATCCGGCTTCCTGGACTTTTTGCGCGTCGTAAATATTCCGGGCATCCACGAACAGCTTTCCGCTCATAAACCTCCGAACGATGTTTAGGTCCAAGTTCTTGTACTCGCTCCAATCCGTAGCGATCACGACTGCATCGGCATCATTCGTCACGTCGTACGCGCGCTCAACGTACGTTACCGTGTCGGCCAGTACGTTGCGGGCAGTACGGATAGCCACGGGGTCGTGTGCCGTAACCTGCGCGCCCAATTCGACGAGCGCCTGGGCTAACGCAATTGCGGGCGATTCCCGAACGTCATCCGTATTCGGCTTAAACGACAAGCCGAGCAAACCGATGCGCCGTCCGCTAACATTTCCAAAATGCTGTTCGATGCGCCGGCACACGCGGTGAATCTGCTGACGGTTTACGTCCAAGACGGAGTCGAGAATCTTGGGCGTAATATCGTAGCGGTGCGCGATCTTGATTAGGGCCAGCACATCTTTCGGAAAACAGGAACCGCCAAAGCCAAGGCCGGCGTTCATAAATGCCGTTCCGATGCGTCTATCGGTGCCTGCGCCCACGACCACTTGCGTAACGTCCGCCCCGACTTCGTCGCAGATATGTGCTATCTCGTTGATAAAGGAAATCTTTGTTGCCAAAAACGCATTCGCTGTATACTTAATCATCTCCGCGGTTCGCACGTCCGTGACGATGATCGTCGCGTTCAGCGGTGCGTAGAGATCGCGCATGAATTTCTCGGACTCAGCATCCGAGATCCCGATCACGATGCGGTCGGGCATCATGAAGTCGTTCACCGCCGATCCCTCACGCAAAAACTCCGGGTTCGATACGACAGCAACGTCGTACGGCGTAACGCGATGCTCTTTAATGATCGAGGCAACTAAGTCGCCTGTTTCGACCGGAACCGTGGACTTGTTGACTACGACTTTCGAACCGTTGAGCGAAGTCGCGATATCTTGCGCGGCTTGGCGAACGTGCGAGAGATCAGCGTGACCGTCCACTCCTGTCGGCGTTCCCACCGCGATAAAAATGACTTCGGACGCTTGAATTGCTTCAGCGCTATTTTCCGTGAATCGCAGGCGGCCCGCGCTGGCGTTGCGCGTGACGAGATCCGAAAGCCCCGGCTCGTAAAACGGCACCTCGCCCTTGCGCAACGAGGAGATTTTCGCTACATCGGTATCGACGCACACCACTTCGTTGCCGAGTTCGGCGAAACACGTTCCAGTTACCAAGCCGACGTACCCGGTACCGATGACGGCTATTCTGCGCACGCGCGTCCTTTCAAAACAAAACGGAAGGGAGGTCTTTTTGGCTTCTTTGGGAGAGAGGCCCTGTAATGAGGATCGTTCATATCGACGTCGATGACATCGATAATCCGCACGGCGGCGGTCAAGGCCGCCGCACCGCCCGTCTGAACGAAATTATTTCCCGCTACCACGACGTAACGATTCTTTCTTCCGGGTATGACGGCGCTCGCGAAGCAACCAAGTACGGCTCGCGCTACCTCTATACGCGGACGATTCCATTTCCGCTGAGCATCGCGTCTTTTGTCGCAACGCTGCCGCTTCGCCTCCGGGCCCAACGCTACGATCTCGTAGTCGAGGATTTCACGTTTCCGATTTCCACCACGATGACGCCGTTGTACGCCGGTGCGCCGGTCATCGGTTCTGCACAGTTTCTCTTCGCACGCGAGATGTGGAAAAAGTACCACGTGCCGTTTCACTGGGTCGAAAACGCTGGACTGCGCACGTACAGATATCTCATCGCAATGACGGAATCGCAGGCGAAGGACATGCGGGCGCGCGCGCCACAGGCGGATGTGGTGGTCATACCGGAAGGGATCGAACAGGAAGCCTTCGGAGTTCGTGCGCCGCGCGAAAACTATGTTGCCTTCATGGGACGTATGGATCTCAATCAAAAAGGCCTCGACCGTCTAGCTGAGATCGCCAAACGTATTGCGCCTATAGAACTGCGTGTCGCGGGCGACGGGCGCGATCGCGAAACGTTTTTGGAGCGTGTAAACGGCTGTGGCAACGTTCGATTCGTCGGAAAGGTCAGTGCGGACGCGCGCCTAGCGTTTCTTGCCGGCGCTCGCGCGACTGTGATGCCATCGCGGTACGAAACATTCGGAATGGTAGCGATCGAATCGCTTGCTGTCGGAACGCCGGTCGTTTGCGCAGACATTCCAAACCTTTCAGACGCTGCCGGAGAACTCTCCGTGCGCGTTCCCGAGGACGATATTCAGGCGTATGCGTCGGCGCTCACGCAGCTTGCCGGGCGTGTACCGGAGGATCGATGGATCGAGCAGGCACGCTCGTACGCGCAGGGCTTTCTTTGGTCGGAACTCGCGAAAAAACAGTTGGCGCTCTACGAACGTGTCATCGAAGAGAACCGGCGCGGGCGCAAGGCATAACCTGCAAGTCCGAAAACCCACAGCGCGCCAACGCACTCGCACAAAAATTGTAGAAATGCCGTGCGTTGCACGAGCCACACCGTTCGGTTTCGGTTTGCACGCGGAACGATCCAGCCGTTGACCGTCGCATCGATTCGAAGATGCGAAAGCGTATGCATTCCTTCGTACGCTACCCATTGCGGATCGTAGCGTACGTTATAACGCAAAAGTCCGGACCGGCCTGTCCCCACGTCAGCGCGGACGAAGAACGGAAAGATTGCAGCGAAGGGTTGCGCTATCCAAGGCTTACGCGGTGGATTCAACGGCAGACGCGGCGGCAGGTGCGCTTGCGCAACGACTACGCATCGCCCTTCACAGTAGAGCTCGTTCGTATCAGAAGGAACGAGTGTCCAGCGATAGCCGTTCGTGTTTCCAGCGATCGTTTTGCCGTTTGGCGCGCGTAAGCGGCCAATGACATTTACAAGAGTGTCGAGATCGGGTTGCACGGACAACGGGCGCCTAGCATTGGTCGTAAAGACGCCGCCAATCCCCTGTCCGTACTCGGGATGATCGACGAATGCAAAAGTTGCGGAAACCCAACCTTGCGAAGCTTGTACGAACTCATTTGATGGGACCAATGGATAGATCGGAGCGATCCCGGCGTCGGAAAATAATACATTCCCGGCGCCAAGCTCATTGTCCAACGAACCGATTGAAGGCATCGGACCAATCGTTAGTTCAGGAAGCGGATCGAGCGAGACTCTTCCGGAGCTGCGCGGCGCAAGCGCTTTTGGGACGCCTGCGAGCTGTTCTCGCAGCGCGATGACGTTGCTTTGCAGCCACGAACGCCGGACAATGACCGATACGCTGAGCGCTTCAAGATCGCCGGCATCGCCGGTTGCTGCGTACTTAGCCAACGCGACATCGACAGGGTACGATGCCAAATATTCGTTCAACGCGGTCACGTTGCCAGAACGGCGGTACGTGTCGCGATCCATGCCCGATCCGGCGTTACGGTAACTCATCGGTTGAAAAGGCGGCAACAGTGCAAACCGCGTATTCGGCGGCGCCTCAACGTTGACGACGGGCATGGTGGCGCTATTGACCCAATATGCAAACGGCGGATAAGCGATCCACGCGCTCGCTGCTCCAATCACCGCAATTAACGTTAAGACGGCGTAGGAGTGTGCCCAACGACGCATCGGAAGAGCTAGAAGCGCAAGATAACCGATCGCTACGAGCCCAAGCAGATCGTAAAGTTCGCGAAACAACCCGGATTGCGGCACGTTCCGGACTATCCATATGTACGGTGCCGCGAACGGGCCGCTCACTCCGGTTGCGAGCAAAAGCAAGAACGCGGTCGCAGCCGCAATTGCGATAGCTCGTAGACGATCGGAAGAGAGAAATACGGCAGCCGCGGCTAGTGCCACGACGCACCACAAAGCAGCGATCTGCAACGCGCCGAAGTGGCTTGTGTAATCGGCAAAGTACCCAAGAAATACCGGTGCTTGCGAGACCGGAATGGACTGGCTCACCTGCCATAATACCGTATACGGCGTCTGCAACAACTGCGAGCGTTCCATCACGAAGCCTACGATCAGTGGCGAGCCGGCAACCACCGCTGTCACGATGGGCAGGTAGATCTTCTTTACCGCGGCGACAATGACGAGCAGCACTACCGCAATCAAAAAGAATTGTAATTGCGGCAACGTCAGCAGCACGAGCAAGGAAAGACGGACTGGATTGATTTCGCGCTTACCGCTCTCTGCGACGATCGCGATAAGACCGGCGTATGCGAGAATCATGAACGTATGCCCAGAGACCGTTTTCGAGTACACCCACGGGTTGAAGACCGCAAAGATTTGCAAGGCGGCCGTCGTTATCGGATTCGCGCCTAGCGCAATCGCCAACCATCGCGCTGCGAGCGCGCACGCGAGCCCGATCGCGAAGCCAAACAGCGCGAGCGCAACAAGCGGACCCGCCGCAAGTCCGAGAGCAGCCACAAGCGGTCCGATCATGTAGTAGCCGGGAAACGGCGCGGGATAGCCGATGCCGTTCGAAATCCATCCGCTGCTGAGATTGATCAGCGAGTCGTAAGAACCCGACGCGTTTACCGGCCACCACCAATCGTGACGAAGCGCCGGAATGCCGTTTCCGCAAATAGCGGCCGCGTAGATTGCGGCGATAAAAAAGGCGAGTACAAACGTCGCCGGCTGCCGGTCCCGATAAAGGTTACGCTCAGGCGGCCTCATAATGTAGGGTAGTCTTTACGCTACTTGCCTTCTGCATGCATTCCGAACTACACACGTTACCGTGCCGCGCGTGCGGCGCTTCGACGACGCTGCTCTCTCAGGGCGAGGCCGTTCACCCGCTGTTGTGCTGCGAGTCATGCGGGTTTCGCAGCATCGCTGATCCGGAGACCGTCGTGGACGTCTCCGTCGAACAATCCGAGACTGGGTACCTGCAGAGCTATTCTGCGCAGCTCGACGAGGTCGCGCAGCGCCGCGCAACACTCGTTCATTCCGTGATTTCGCCGCCCGCTCGTTGCCTCGATTTTGGCGCCAGTTACGGACTCATAGCCGAGCACCTCGCGCGGCGCGGGTACGACATCGCCACGTTTGAAAAATCTCCTCAAGCCCTCGAAAGTATGCGGCGCCGCGGGATTCAAGCGTACGACGAGATCTCCTCGCTTCCACGCCAGAGTTTCGACGTCGTCACGTCGTGGCACGTTCTCGAACATCTGCAAGAACCGCAAGAGATCTTAAGAGCATTGCACACCTCCCTGCGACCCAACGGACATTTACTCATTGCGGTGCCAAACGCGGAAAGCTTATTTGCTCGATTGTCATTCGATCATTGGGTTTGGACGATGCCGTGGCATCTTCATTATTTCACGCAAAACGCAGTCGAGCGAATGTTGGAACGCGCGGGGTTCGAAGTGCGATCTACGTACACCGATCTTGGTGACGTCGCTGCGCTTGAACTCCTCATCGGCGGTATCGTGCTACGCGCACCGAGCCGCCTTTCGCGGCAGGGTCTACCACATAATGGCGACGGCGGCAACGAAAACTCCCTCCTTCGCCGCGTCGGCGCTCCCGTGCTCAGGCGCATCTCCGATCCCTTGCAGCGCTTGGCGAAACGTGCGGGGCGCGGCGAAGAGATCGTAGTTCATGCCGTTAAAGTCTAGCCCGCCGATTCTTCGCGACCTTTCACCGTCACGCCGGTTTCTCGCGAAATCATCCTTTGCCGCAGCGGGGCTTTTGAGCACCTTCGCACTTCACAAGCGTGGCGGTGAAGGCGCCGTCTTGGTCGCGTTCGGAAATCTCGGCGATCAACTCCGTATGATGAATGTGTTCTCGCGTTTCGACGTGCCGGAACGAAGCATCGACGTGCTCTGCAACACCGGTACGGAACAGGTTTTTCATCTTTATCCCGTCGTACGATCTGTGCGTGGATATGCGAATCAAGGTTCGGGCGCACTCTCAGTTGC
>CAZRQS010000136.1:0-7561 GCA_964602255.1 uncultured bacterium
CGCAATCACTAAGCCATACGTATGGCATAACGAAATTGTAGCATGGATGCATGAAAAGAAAACGCTTTCGGGGCTTCTGCCTCAACGGGTGTGGGAAGAAAGTTTTTTCTGCCGACTCAGCCACCCAGTTCTGTTCCCTGGCCTGCTCTAATGCACGCTTTTAAAAAATATTGTAAACCGTGTCTTCAATGCGGGAAAACCGTCGCGCTTGCGCGCCAAAAATATTGTTCTTTCTCCTGCCAACAGGCTTTTCAGTTCGAGATTCGTGCAGCTTTGTTAGAAGCTGGGCTCTACCGCGCATACAATTGCAATGGATTCGTTAGAAAATATCTCATTTCAAATATTGGCGAACGTTGTTCCAGTTGCGGGTGGGATAAACGACACCCCCGTACCGGTCGCGTACCCGTTGAAGTTGAACACATCGACGGAAACTGGGAGAACAATCGCCCTGAAAATCTAACCTTGCTCTGCCCCAACTGTCATTCTCTTACGGATACATATCGGGGCCTCAACCGTGGACGCGGACGTGCGCAGCGACTTGGCGGCCGGAGTAATCCGCTGCCGACGAAACCGCTCAGTACCGCACAGCGGTCAAAGCTAGCGCGTCTTCCAAAGGCGTCCAAGCCAGGACACCTTGCGGTCGCGGGCCAATTGTCGCTATTGCCGCCGATGTAGCTCAGTTGGTAGAGTCCCGTATTTGTAATGCGGTTGTCGTGGGTTCGAGTCCCACCGTCGGCTTGCGAATCCGGCACGGAGGCTCGCGGAAGCGAGCCTCCGTCCTTCAACCAAGAGAACCATGCAACCAATCAAACCCAAATGGATGAACTCCGGTCTCGTGCTCGTCTGCGAGCGCTGTTACAAGGAGCGCATACCCGAAGAAGATCCGGACAAAGCCGCGGAGATCGGCGACTTCCATTTGCGCGATTGGCTCAAGCAACGTTTGAAGGAAGACGGACACTGGGGCAAAGTGCGCGCGATTAGTACGAGTTGCATGGACGTGTGCGCGCGACGCCGCGTTACCGTCGTCATAGATCCGCAAAGCGACGACAAAGTCACTGAAGCATACGTCGTGGATCCTATCGCCGATCGCGACGCACTCTACACCACCATCGTGAACCGGCTGGTGACGGACGAAGGCCATGCGCGTTTGGAACACTACGAAGACGAGAAAAAGGATGACAGCGCCCTAACCTGACACATCCTGTCATATATCTGCGTTAAGGTGGTTTCATGAACGAAACGAAGATCGGCACACGCGGTTTCGACGTCGTCTTCTACACGACAAAAGATTTGGGACGAGCGCGTACGTTCTACGAGGGACTCTTCGAGATGCGTCCGTCCATGGAGTCCGATCATTGGGTTGAATACGGCTTGCCCGACGGCGCGACGTTTGCGCTGGCACACGACCCCGTTGGCGGCTGGAACGAAGGCAACGGCGTGATGTTCGGTGTTGCGAATATGGACGACGCCGTCGCGCGTGCGAAGAGTTTAGGCGGCGAAATCCTCGACCGAAAATTCGAGTCCCCGGGCTGTCGCGCAACCGGCATCAAAGACACCGAGGGAAATTACATTTACCTTCACGAGCGCAAACACTAGCCAAACAGTCACTTCACGGCGATGCCCTGTGGGCACGTGTAGTATCCCTGAATTTGAATTGTTTGATCAGGAGTAGCGCTTCCGGGCGCGTACGCCGTTACGGTGCCGCCGCTGCAATTAGCCACGTATATGCGGCCATTGGCGTCCACGGCGACGCCAAGCGGTCCGAAGACTCCGCTCGTCACCGTACGCACGGGAACGACGTTACCGTTCGCATTCGGTGAATACACTGTAATCGAATTCGTGCCGACGTTTGCCACGTAGATTTTGCCCGACGCGTCAACGGCAAGTCTGCGCGGTTCGCTTAGCTGTGTTGACGTACCGGCGATGACACGTTGTGGCGCCGCATTGCCCTGGGCATTCGCGCCATAAACGGTAATTGAGTTTCCACGCGCGTTCGCAACGTAAATGGAGCCCAACGGTCCGATGCGAACGGCTGCCGGTTCGTTCAGCATCGTGTTGGATCCGGCGAGCAGCACTTTGCCGGCTGCACACGAGTTTGCGGGTGAGGGAAATCTGACGATCGCGCTATTGCCGAATTCAAACGGTCTATCAGGCTCCGCTATGGTTGCGTAGAGATTTCCGGCGCTATCTACGTCTATGCCCTCGGGACTTACGATAAAGTTGGGCGCTTTAGTACATTGAAGGACGTTCGCAGGCGCGACGTTGCCGTTTGCAGCTGCGGCAAACTTGAGAATTCGTTGATTGTTGTCCAACTGCGCGTGACCGGAGTCGAAGTTATCCGCCGTGATGATTTTGCCGGACGCGACAACCACGTCATTCGGGTCGCTTAAGAGCGTGAGCCCTCCGGCGATGCGCGCAAGCGGAGTTGCATTCCCATTGGCCGTGGCGGCGAAAACCGAGATGCCGCCGGCGGCAATTACGAAAATGCGCGTTGCTGCGGCGGGTTGCAAACCGCCAATCGAAACCTGCTGGGTGATAGGGCGCGGCATGGGGGCAGTGGTCGCGTTCGACGCGCACGACGTCGCGGCCAACACCGCGGCGGCTCCAGCTGTCCAGACGGTAAAGCCTCGAGGTAACATCGCATGTCCCTCCTGAACGCAACTACAAAACCTACCGCAAATTCATGAAAACTTTCTGAAATAAAAAGAGGCGCCGTCGCCGGCGCCTCCATTGATGTTGTTCGCTACCGCGTTTACGGTAACTCGATCTCCGAGAGGTTCTTCTCGATCTTCCGCTTGACGCGCTGAAGCGCGTTGTCGATCGATTTGACGTGGCGGCCCAGGTCGCGCGCCATCTCTTGATAGCTCTTGCCTTCGAGATACGAAAGCAACACTTGCGACTCGAGTTCCGAGAGATTCTCTTGGATGCGTTCCTTGATATCCTGAGAAACCTCTTGGTTGATGACCAGCTCTTCCGGATCAGACGTCTTTTGCGACGCCATTACGTCGAGCAACGTGCGCTCGCTGTCCTCGTCGTAAATCGGCTTGTTCAGCGAGATGTACTGATTGAGCGGAATGTGCTTCTGTCGCGTCGCAGTTTTGATGGCCGTGATGATTTGACGCGTTATACAGAGCTCCGCGAACGCGCGAAAACTTGAAAGCTTATCCGCTTTGAAGTCGCGAACGGCTTTGTAGAGACCGATCATACCTTCTTGGATAATATCTTCGCGATCCGCGCCGATGAGGAAGTAGCTTTTCGCTTTGATGCGAACGAAGTTTTTATATTTGTTGAGCAGGAACTCCATCGCGAGGTTGTCGCCCGATTTCGCGGTTGCGACCAGATCCTCGTCTGCCCGCTCGTGGTAGTCGAGTCCATCCGACACAGGATGGGTCATTGCCATATCTGCCTTGCCCTCTGGGACCATAATGCGTGCAAATCGCAGGCTCCGCGGAACCCGTCGAGCGCAACACATCCCGACCAGTATAGGAGGGTGGTCCTTGCGCGTCAAGGACAAGTTTGGCAGCCTCTCGCGCCGCCTCAAAGGTGGGCTAGGGAGCGAGTGCTACCATACGGCGCTGCCGTACCGATTCATACAACAGAATCGCCGCGGCGACGGAGGCGTTCAGCGACGCGACGTTGCCCAGAACCGGGATGCGGACGAGATAGTCGCACTCGCGCTTGACCAGCTGCGAAAGTCCCTCTCCCTCGGCGCCGATGACCAGCGCGATGTCCCGAGCCAAGTCCGCCTGGTCGTAATCAAGGCTTTCAGGCCCTAGGTCGGCTCCTGCCACCCAGACGTTGGCCTTCTTTAATTTCCGAATTGTATCCGCGACGTTCGCGACCCGCGCAATCGGTATGTGCGCGGCTGCGCCTGCCGCCGCTTTGCGAACTGTTGCGTTGACCCCGGCCGAACGCCGCTCCGGCATGATGACGCCGTCCGCGCCTGCGCACTCCGCGGTGCGAATAATCGCCCCGGCGTTATGCGGGTCCGTAATGTGATCCAGCACGACGAAGAGCGCCGGATTCTTGCTGTCGCGCCGCGCTAACAGCTCCTCGAGCGTAACGTACGGAAAAGGCGGCCCGAAGGCGATAACACCCTGGTGCGCCTTGTACGGAAACTGGTTGAAGTATCCGCGATCTTCAAAACGCGTATGAATCTGACGCTCGCGCGCGACGTCCAAGATTTTCCGAACCGCGGGATCGCGCTTTCGCTCGTCGGCGACGTGAATGCGCCGCAACTGTTCGCCGGCGGTGAGCGCTTCTTCCACAGCATGCACGCCGTAGATGACGTCGTCGAGATCGATTTCGGCGCGCTGGGCCGGTCGCCGGCCGCCGCCGCGTTTTACCCGGCGATGCTCCATGTCGTTCCGTCTTTCGAATCTTTGAGTGCGACGCCGCAATGCAGCAGCGCGTCGCGCAAACGATCGGACATCGCCCAATCTTTGTTCGCGCGAGCTTGTTTTCGCACGTCGATCACTTTCTGAATGGCATCCTCGGCGGATGCACCGTTCAACGAAATCTGATGCTCGGCTTGTTCGAGCACCGTCCGCAAGCATTCGAGGAAATTCTCAGGTAACTCGCGCTTAGGCTCTTCTAACCATGCATCGCTCGGCGTAAGACCTAGGATGTCGAGCGCATATGCAAACTCACTTGCGCTTTCGCCGCGGTATGAAAGCAATTCTGAAAGCGCGACGGCGGTGTTCATGTCATCGTTGAGGGCGCTCTCGATGCGTTGCATCAACGGCCCACGCGATGCCTCTTCTGCCTGCATCCGATCGGGATGACTGCGAAGCTCGCGGTATGTTTTCTTCAGATGCTCCAACGCGACGGTCGCCGCCGCGATTGAATCTTCGGTGAAGTTCATCACCTTGCGATACCCCGTCTGCAAAAAACGCAGACGAATCGCCTGCGGATCGTGGCGATCCAACAGTCCGTAGAGCGGTTCGAAGTTGCCCAGCGACTTGCTCATCTTCTGGTTGTCGAAAAGCAGCAATCCGCCGTGCATCCACACGTTGGCCATCGGTGGATGCGCCATTAGCGGCTCGCTTTGCGCGACTTCGTTTTCGTGGTGCGGAAAAATTAAATCGGCGCCGCCGCCATGAATGTCGAACCCGTTACCGGGCGGATCGAGCAGCGTGCGCGACATGGCCGAGCACTCGATATGCCAGCCCGGCCGCCCTTCGCCCCACGGCGAGGACCATTTCGGCTCGCCCGGCTTTGCGAATTTCCAAAGCGCGAAATCCAGGGGATCGTCTTTGAACTCATCGACTTCGATGCGCGCGCCCGCTTCAAGTTCTTCGATGTTCCTGTTCGCGAGCTGTCCGTAACGCGGAAATTTTGAAACGTCGTAATAGACGCCGTCTTTGGACACGTACGCGTAACCCTGCTCAATCAATCCTTCAATCATGGAAATGATCTGCGGAATGAACTTCGTCGCATACGGCTCTTCATCGGGTTCGCGCACGCCAAGGCGCTGCATCGACCGTTTGAACGATGCGTAGTAATCGCTGACGATTTTGTACCAATCCTCCCCGGTTTCTTTGGCGCGATTGATACTGCGATCGTCGATGTCCGTGACGTTCTGCACGTACGTCACGTCGTAACCCAAATGCACGAGGTAGCGGCGCAGCACGTCGAAAAATAGGAACGAGCGCGCGTGACCCAAATGCGCTTCGGCCGAAGGGGTAAGACCGCAGACATACACTCGTACGCGCGGCGGCTCCAGCGGAGCAAAAGGCTCAACGCTACGCGTGCGCGTGTTGTATACTTTCAATCCCACAATGCAGCTCCTAGATTACCCAGGACCAGGGGCTCTCGCCTTGCTCGGCCTCTTCTATTTCGCGCAGACGCTCTTCAAGCTGGGCAACGCGCCGTTGCAAGCGCGCGAGCGCATCCGCCTGGGGATCGGGCATATCGACTTGGGGCCGTTCGGGCACGAGCCGCACCGGTACGCCGTCTTGCATTACTAAACGCGCCGGCACACCGACGACGGTAGAGTTCGGCGGAACGTCTTTTACCACGACCGAGCCGCCGCCGATTTTTGAATTTGCACCGACCGTAATTGCGCCAAGCACCGCCGCATTTACTCCGACCGTAACATTTTCACCCAGCGTCGGATGGCGCTTGCCATGGGAGAGACTCGTTCCTCCGAGCGTTACGCCTTGATAGATGGTGCATCGATCGCCGACTTCCGCCGTCTCACCGATCACCACGCCCATCCCGTGATCGATGAAAACGCCTTTACCGATTTTTGCAGCGGGATGGATCTCTATGCCGGTAAGAAAGCGCGTCACCTGCGAGAGCCAACGCGGCAAAAGCGGAACGCCCGCTTGATACAGCGGGCGGATAAACCGGTGCGCGGTGATCGCATGGAAACCCGGATACGAGAGCACGACGTCAAGCCATCCGCGCGCCGCGGGGTCGCGTTCGAGCGGGGCCTTCAGATCGGCCAGAATCGTGCTAAGCATCCTTTGAAGGGTTCACTGCTCTTCAGGCCGCGTCCCGCGAATGGGCTGGAAAGGCTCGCCGCCCGGTCCAAAACGGATTGGCTCAAGGCCGCGGCCGTGCAGTAAGTGCGAATTTACCGCGCCGATGCGAATGAGGATCCGGTCGTGTCCCAGCAGCGGAAACAGCAGCTCGAGCGGCGGTCCGGTTTTCTTGCCGGTGAGCGCCATGCGTACTGCGTACCGCGCATCCTCTTCCGAAATACCGAATTCACGGGCCATCTCGCGCAAATCGTGGTCTAAGGGTAAGCCCCGCAATTCGGGCTGGCTGTCGACATATTGGCCGACAGTATCGAGAAAAAACAGCACCTCGCGCGTGCGAAGCCGTTCGAGTTCCAGCGCCGGAATAATGCACGCTTCGGCACGAAGATCCGCGACGATCGGCCGCGCATCGTCTACCGCTTGCAAATCCGGGCCGAACGCTTCCAAAAATGTATCGATCCAGCGCAGCGCCGCTTCCGGCGCCGGAGTCTCTAAAAATCCCCAGCGCTGCATCGCCGCAGCCACATCATCTCGACTAATCATGTTCTTGGCGGAGCAAAGCCACGGCGTAAGCCGCGATGCCGCTTCCATCCCCCGTGTACCCCATTCCCTCGCTGGTCTTCGCTTTGACGCTCACCTGAGGCACAGAAACACCCAATCGCGCTGCAATGGTTTCGCGCATCTGCATAATGTACGGCGCGAGTTTTGGACGCTGCACGACAATGGTCGCATCGATGTTCTCGATGCGATAGCCTTCGCGTTGCACTAGAACGACGCAATGCTCGAGCAGATCCATCGAATTCGCGTTCTTCCAGCGCTCTTCCGTGTCAGGGAAATGCACACCTAAATCGCCGAGTGCTGCCGCGCCGAGAAGCGCATCGCCGATCGCGTGCGCTACCGCGTCGGCGTCCGAATGCCCGAGCGCGCCGGTTTCATGCGGGATGTCGACGCCGCCCAAGATCAGTTTGCGCCCCGGCACCAGCCGGTGCGCATCGAAGCCGTGGCCGACGCGCATTTACAACGCCTCGGCTTGCGCGAGGCGCGCCCGCATCACATGTTCGGCGCGTTCACGGTCT
>CAZRQS010000137.1:0-7541 GCA_964602255.1 uncultured bacterium
AATGAATCAAGAAATCGGTACGACGACCGGGATCCCGCTCGCCGGTTCGCAAGAGAAAGTCTTCCCGAACCTGTCCGCGGCGCAGATCGAACGCGTTGCGGCGCACGGTAGTCTGCGCTCGGTGAAGGCCGGCGAGGTGCTCTACGAACAGGGCACAGCCAACGTACCGCTTTTTGTGCTCCTCTCTGCCGAGCTAGAAGCAGTCCGCCCCACCGAGCTAGGAACACGGCTGATCGAATTCCGCGGACGAGGTCAGTTCACGGGCGACATCAACGCGCTTTCCGGCCGCCGAGCGCTGCTTCAGATCGCCGTGACGAAGCCCGGAGACGTTATCGAGCTGGACCGCCAACGGTTGATGAGGCTCGTGCAGACCGATGCCGAGATCGGCGAAATCGTCATGCGCGCGTTCATTCTTCGTCGCGTGGGATTGCTCACGTCGGGAATCGGCGACGTCGTGTTGATCGGATCTGCGCATTCCGCCGGCACGCTTCGGCTCAAAGAGTTCTTGATGCGAAACGGACATCCGTATTCGTACCTCGACCTCGAGCGTGATGCCGAGGTCGAGCAGCTCATGAAGGCATTCAGCATTGCGGCGAGCGACGTTCCGGTCGTGATTTGCCGCGGGAAGACGGTATTGCGGAATCCATCCAACCGCGAGGTCGCGGATTGCTTGGGCTTCAACGAATCGATCGACGAAATGCACGTTCGTGATCTCGTCGTGATCGGCGCCGGGCCGTCGGGACTCGCTTCGGCGGTCTACGGCGCATCGGAAGGTCTTGACGTGCTCGTGATCGAGACGAATGCACCGGGCGGCCAAGCCGGTTCCAGCTCCCGTATCGAAAACTATCTCGGCTTTCCGACGGGTGTATCGGGACAGGAACTCGCTGCACGCGCGTTTACGCAGGCAGAAAAGTTCGGAGCCGAACTCCTGATCGATCGGGTGACGCGGTTAGAGTGCGAACGCCGACCCTACCGCGTAAGTCTCGAGAGCGGTGCAAACGTTCCGGCACGGACGATCGTCGTCGCGAGCGGCGCGCAATACCGAAGACCGTCAATCGAAAATCTGCAGCGCTTCGAAGGTGCCGGCGTGTATTGCTGCGCGACGTTCATTGAGGCGCAACTTTGCGCTGGGGAGGACGTCGTGGTGGTCGGCGGCGGCAACTCTGCCGGTCAAGCGGCGGTCTATCTTTCCGGCACGGCGCGGAACGTCCACATCGTCGTACGGTCCGGCGGCTTTGCGCAAAGCATGTCGCGCTACCTCATCTGCCGCATCGAAGAGACGCCGAACATCGAGGTGCATCCGCAGAGTGAGATCGTCGCGGTCGAAGGCAACGATCGCGTCGAGTCGATTCGCTGGCGCAACGCACAAACCGCCGCGATCGACGAGCGTCCAATTCGGCACGTCTTCATGATGACGGGCGCCGATCCCAATAGCGCTTGGCTCGCCGGCTGCGTTGCGCTCGACGACAAGGGCTTCGTCAAGACCGGTCCCGATCTCGGCGCCGATGATTTAGCTGCGGCTCATTGGCCGCTTGCACGCGCACCCTATCTGCTCGAAACGAGCTTACCCAGCGTCTTTGCGGTGGGCGACGTGCGCGGCGGAAGTGTGAAGCGCGTCGCATCGGCCGTGGGCGAGGGGTCGATCGCGATCTCGTTCGTGCATCAAGTGCTGTCGCAATAGGCGCCCGCGCCTATTGCGTTCCGTCGAGCTCTCTGTACGCATCATCGTCGAGATTCAGACCGGCTTCGTGACGGCGGGTGTGATTTTTTATGCCGAGAATCCGCAGCACACGGTGAGAATGTTGCAACTTCGTAACGCGGCGTGAGAATGGCGGCCAGGAGTTCCTTCCTCCACGATCATGCGCTCGACCACTACCTGACATACCACTCAAAGCGCGCTAATGTTGAGTGCAGTTCTGCGCGGGCGAGAGGAGATTCTCATGAGCGGATCCACCACTGCCATGACCTCATCCATCAGTGTGAACACGAGTGCCTTTTGGGAACGGTTGTGGCGCACGAGCGGCATACAATTCATCGCCTTATGCATCATCGCGTATCTCATCTACGGTTATCAGCCGCAAGTCGGCGCGTCGTCCAACGCGCTTGTCGCGTTCTACCACGGCCATCACACGCGAATACTAATCGCTGCAGTAGTCTCCGGCCTAGCGGTGCTGTATCTCATGTGGTTCGCGGCTGCCATCAGAGTGACGCTCGCGGACGCAGGTGAAGACGGCTGGGGCTCCGCGGCGACCGCGTCCAGCGCAGCGGTCGGAGCGCTATTCCTTTTACTCCTCGCGATAAACGCAGGGGTCGCGTATTCGATCGACGGGCCTGGAAATCAAACGTTCTTATCCGGAATGAACGGCTTGGCGTGGGCGGGCCTCGTGTTGAGTTCGTTCGTGCGCGCGATGCTGATCATGTCTGCGGCGTTCGGCCTTTGGCGCGCCGGACTCATCTCGAACACACTTTTCGCTGTTGGGGTCGCAGCCGTGGTGCTCACCGTTCTGGGTGGCACCACTTGGGCGAGCGGTGGATTCTGGGCACCGGACGGCGCGTACTCGCGCTTCATCTCGCCCATCATCGGCCTGCTATGGGCCATGGTCGTGAGCTGGGTTCTCCTGACACGAAGTCCGGCCGCGCGCGCGGGCTGGTGAGAGACGACTTCATGGGGTAACGTCGCCGCTGGAGCGTCAGTGCCGACGTACACTGCTTGATGTTATTTAGATGATAACCCGGAGCTCCAAGTTTGGAAAACCTATGCGCGTGCATGATCGGCTCGCGCTGAGTTATCCTTCGCGATGCTGCTGCGGATGAACGCGGCTTTTTCGATGTTGGCGAAGGCGAGCGCGCGGTCTTTGGCACCTACATTCAACGTCCAGCAGCCGTCGGCGCCCGGCGCGAACGGCTGCTTGAACGCTTTCGAAGACTCGGATGCCCCGCTATGCTACAGGCACACGAGCCGTTTCTGCGGCCTCACGAATTACATTGAGCACGAGATCCGGATGCGAAAGCATTGGGACGTGGCTAGAGTCGAGCTCGATCGTGGTTGCGCCCATGCGTTTTGCCGCTGCACGCTCGAGATCGGGGTGCACGGTGTGGTCTTGTTTGGCCACGATGAACCAGCTTGGTTTCGTTTTCCAAGCCGTGCCGGGCGCGTTGTGATTGAAGAGGTCCGCATCAGGCGCATAATGCGTCGCATAGACGAAGTCTTGCTCTTGCTCCGAAAGATCTCCGCAGAAGTACTTGACGCCTTCGGGGCGCATCCAAACGCGCCCACCCGCAACTTCAATGTTCTTGAAGATGTCTGTTTGAGGGAACTTGTTCTGCTCGCCCTGCGACGTTTCGTCGGCATCGGGCGCAATCGCCGCGATGTAGACGAGTCCGATGACGCGATCATCGGTGCCCGCCGCCGTGATGACGGCTCCGCCGTACGAGTGTCCTACCAGGATCGTAGGGCTTTTGACGCGGTCTAGCGTCCGTTTTACCGCTGCGACGTCGCCTACGTTTGTGTCGAGCCCGTATTGCGCCGCCATTACTTCGTATCCAGCCGCTTGCAGCGGCGGAATTACTTTACTAAAGCACGAGCCGTCTGCCCAAATTCCGTGGCAGAATACGATGCTTGGTTTTGCAGAATTACTCACTTTTGAAAACCTCCTCGGCTTTAGCCGATGGAATGTAGTTATGGACTTACACTTACGCAAACCGTTTGACGAAAGCCAGTGCAGCTTCCGCGACTTCCCTCCACCGGCTGTCAATAATGAGCGCGTGTCCGCGATCTGGCATCCGCACGATCTCGGTGACGTTTTTGTTCCGCCGCTGGATGTGGTAGGAAGCTTGTACGATGGAGCACGGGATCGTGTTATCTTTTTCGCCGCTAATAAGTAGTAGCGGTCCGCGCGCGGGATTGTCCGAATCTACTTTTGCTTCAGTCCACGGATTGAGATTTGCCGCGGCAGCCTCGAACAGCGGAGCCCCAGACGCGGGAACGGCAAAATGGTCGTACAATTCTTGCGCCTCTTCTTCAGTAACCGCATTCGCAAAAGCAAAACGAAACTGTTCGTATGTCAGCGGCACAGCGCGATTACGATTCGCCGGATTGCGAAACACCGGCCACGCAGATTTTAGAGACGATATTGGAAGCGGAAGGACTCCGCGAAATGGCGCCGGATCGATCGCTATAGTGGCCTTCGACACACCTTCGCCGGCGAGAATTTGGCTGATTAGTCCGCCAAAAGAATGACCAATGATGACGGGCTTGATTCGTAGGTCCCGAATAATTAACTCAAAATGATCCGCTACTTGCGCGATCGTCTTGTTTGCAAAAAGCTCAGGATGACTGTGCGCCTCTTCCGTGGTTGGTGGATCCTCGGGCCACCCCGGTGTTAACGCAGAAAAGCCGGCGTCTTCGAAGAGTTCGGCCCACCGATCCCAACTACTTGGAAGAAGCCAGAGGCCGTGGATGAACACGACGGGCTGGAGCCCCGTGGCGTTCGCTGCAGCCACTTGCTGCTTTTCGAAGTCAACAACGCTTAGTTCGCTCATCCGTCTTGCCTCATCTCGAGTGTAAGGCGACGCAACGGATTGAGGTAGCTGGCCCCCGATACCCTATACTGTCAGTATCCCTTTTCGCTGCGCGAGAGCGGGCGTACAATAGAGTCGCCTATGAGCGATGGTTCACGCCGACTGGCTTTACGCGAATTCTTGAGGCAATGTCGCTCGCGTCTTCGTCCGGAAGACGTTGGCTTAGTATCTGTCGGCCATCGACGCGTCGCCGGTTTGCGCCGCGAAGAAGTTGCCGGACTAGCAGGCATTAGTCCCCTATGGTACACGATGCTGGAAACCGGGCGTTATAGGCGCGTCTCTCCGCAGATGCTTCATCGGCTCTCGACGGTACTGCGTCTCAGCGACGCAGAAGCGGCGTACCTGTTTTCTCTAGCGATCGATGAATTACCAGTGATACCGGCGTCGACGCTGCGTGCAGAATCGCATGATGCGCTCGGTGCGTTTCAGTGGTTGCGCTCGCTTTCGAAGCGGCTTTGGGTGTCTAGTACACAAGAGGAAGCACTTCAATTAGCTCGCGAGTGTGCTGCGAACGAGATACCGGGTGACGTCATTGCGACGCGTACGCGCGTCGCAAATGGATGTTGGAAATATTCAGCCATCGGAGACGACGACAATCTTGGCGACAAAGTGCTTGCAGAGCTCAGCGCTCGCTGGGGCCCGGCGATTCTCGATGAGATGCATTGCCTTACTGAAATGACACGACCCGGAGAATTCCTAACTCGCGCCGAGCAGGAAACACGGTCTCCCGACATAGCTGCAAAAAGAAGCGCAGCTCTCGACGCTATAGGTTGGCGTCAATCATCATGGGCTATGGCGAACATACAGTCACGACACGGGTTCATTTCGAGGCTGGTTGTGTTTCATAGCACAGAGCACGCATATTCAACCATTGAGCGCGCCGCACTGACCGCGATTGCCGATCTCACATCGTTCGCCCTTTCCGGCTAGCCGAATACCGTCACGGAAGTGCGTATCGTGCAGCCGGCAGCAGTTTCTCAAAACGCACCAGCTACTGTTCCGCAGATCAGCCTGCATACGATATTTCTGCGCTTTCTCACGATCGGGAGCGTTAGCTTCGGCGGCGGAATCATCGCATATCTGCAGCAGATGATCGTCGACAAAACCCACTGGCTGACCGAGGATGAGTTCCTTGGATGTTTGGAGGTCAGCCAAACGTTGCCGGGCACCAATAGCACGAACATGGCGGTGTTGGTCGGCGATTATCTGCGAGGAAAGCTGGGCGCGATGGTTGCTCTGACCGGTTTGCTGCTGCCGGGCAGCGTGCTCGTCTACATTCTTGCCGTCGGATCGGAGTCGGGAAGGCACAATCCGATCACACATGCCGCGTTGGCGGGCGTAACGGCCGGCGCTGTAGGAATTCTCGCGGCGATTACACTGCGTACCGGCCACAAACAGTTCATCCGGTTGCCCGACGTGCTTCTCCTCGTCGCAACGTTCGTTGGGATGAGTTTCCTGCGGATACCGCTGCTCGTGCTGGTCATCGTATTCGGCGCGATCGGCGTGTGCTTCTATCGTCCGAGGCAGGCTGCGTCGTCATGATCGACTCGAAACTTTTGAGCCTCGCCGGCGTCTTCGGTGTCCTCTCTATACAGGCCGTCGGCGGCGGTGCCGCGGTTCTTCCGCAGATGCAGCGCGAAGTTCATGACGTTTTCAACCTCACGTCCGATCAGTTCGTGCAGGCGTACGGATTGGGGCAACTCGTCCCCGGCCCGAATATGCTGCTTGTCGTCGTGCTCGGCTATCGGATCGCCGGTACGATGGGTGCTCTGATCGCGCTCGTCGCATTCTTCTTACCGATTGCGATCGTCGTCATGTGGAGTGGCCGCTTCCTGCGACGGCACTTGCGCGGCTCACCGTGGGAACCGGCGATTCGCGACGGCATGGCGCCGGTGACGATCGGACTGATGTCCTCCGGCGTCTATGCAATGGGTCGCTCCGCCACCACGACGTGGTTTAGCATCCTGCTCGCACTCGTCGTGGTTCTCGTAATGCTCCGTTCGAAGATCAATCTTGTTTGGCTCGTGCTCGGCTGCGCCGTGATCGGCGCGGCTGCTTTCCCGCGCCGCTGACTATCCCAAGCCGACTGCCTCGGTGGCTTGAATATCGTAGATCAGCGCAGTCTTCGTGGTGCCGCCGGCTGAGAGAATCTCCTGGAGCGAAGTCTGCAATTGCTTGAAAAACTCGTCCGCGGTGTCGTGCGCCTTCTGCTGTTTCTTGTCGGCGCCCATGACGTGGTACGCAAAGGCGAACTCGGCAACCAGTACCTCAAACTTGTCCGTATTCGGGCGCAGCCAAATCGCCAAGCCGGCCTCGGCTACGGCATCTTTGCCGAAGTCGTAGTCTCCGAGTTTTGCCTGGATCTCGAGGACGTTGACGTTATTTACCGCCGAGATCGTCTTCGTCTCGTCGAATCCCAGTGGCTTCAAACCCGGGTAAAGCTCGACGATCCTGGAGACCGGATGCGTGAAGTTGACAACGGGCGCGTCGAGGACGTTGTTGTTCGAGAAGATGCGCCGTATCGTTCCGGGAACCTCGCCGCGCAGAAGCTCCTCTTTGAACTTCCTCTTCTCGCGGACCCCGGCCGTACACGAGACGTCGAAGTCGACGGCTTGCGCGTAGTCGGAGGTGCGTTTCTTGAACGTAACCTCCCACGTCTCGTCCGGCCACCCGCCCGAGACATCCCGGCGAAGACGCAGAATCAGATCGTTGTTTCGCAAGAGCTGATCGTCTGTATCGAAAAAACGCACTTGCCGGCTTTGCGAGTCCACCGACTCGAACGGATTGTATTTAACCGCCGCCTTCTTCGCTATTTGGACCAGCCGTTCGCCAAACTGCGCAACCGAGCGTTTTGTCGGGAACTGGCCGGGATCCAAAAGCAGCTTGAACTCACGATGCGTAAATACTTTTGCCATTGAATCATTGTACGCGCCCGACTCGCCCTCGGTCACTCACAGTCT
>CAZRQS010000138.1:0-7534 GCA_964602255.1 uncultured bacterium
GTGAAGAGCAGTAGCAGCGATGGGATAAGGACGATGGCGCCTACGACGCTCGTCCATAGGAAAACTGCCAATGTTATTTGAGGTGCGGCGGGCTGCGTGACGCCCAGCTGTTGTAGAGCGTAGGGTGCTTGGGCGCTGTACCAGCCGCAGATAACTGCGGTAACCTCGGCGGCGACCACGATGCGGGCCCAGCGCGCGTGACGCGTGTAAAGCAGCGCAAGCACGACCACGCCGAGTACCATGGCGAGCGCGATAATGGCGAGTGGGAGCGGCGCAAGAAGATGCGAGACGAGTACACGCTCGGAGCTTTCGGCGGCGATCAGCGCGATGAGGCCGGTGATCGCTACGGCCAGCGTAGACCAATATGCGCGATGGCGAAAATCTTCTTCGAGTGGACCGCGCGTTTCCGCCGTGAGATAAACCGCGGCTAATTGGGCGCAAAGTGCCATGGCAAAAACGCCGACTGCGGCGCCCAATGGGCTCAGCCAGTGGAACGAACCCGTCGCAATACCGGCAGCGGCCGCGCCGAAAAAGAACGGCGTTGCCAAGCTCGCGACGCCGAAGACCACGCCCCAGACCTTGAATGGAAGAAGATCGCGGTTCGGCGGTCCTCGAAACGCATAAGCAGCTCCGCGCATCACGATGCCCAGTAATGCGAGCGTCAACGGCACGAAAAGTTCTTGTCCAAGCACCGCAAACACCGGGGGAAAACACGTGAATATCAGCACGATTAAGTAAATGAGCCAGACGTGATTTGCCTCCCAGACTGGACCCATCCCCTCGCCTGCGGCTTCGCGTTGCTCGACCTTTCGTGGACCGCTCGCGAATAAATCCCATACGCCGCCGCCGAAATCGGCGCCCGCAAGAACCGCGTAGAGAATTATGGCGATTAAACCAAGTGCGCCGTCGATCACCTCAAGCTGCATATGAAAGCTCCTGCGATGACGCACGATCGATGCGGTTAAGCAGCCAGAGCAGCGTGAATGCCAGCAAGATATAGATAACCGTAAAGGTTACGAGCGAGTACTGTACGCCGGACGCGTTCGTTACCGATTGTGAAACCAGGAAATATCCGCGCGCAGCCCACGGTTGGCGTCCCTCTTCGGTGACCATCCACCCCGCTTCCATAGCAATGAGCGCGGCCGGTCCTGAGATGACGATCGCCCACAAGAGTGGACGCAAATGCAGATCCCTTCGAACGCGCGTTACGATGACCCACCAGATCGCGACCAGCAGTACCAGTGTCGCTAGGCCGACCATGGTGTCAAAGAACGGATGCACTAAGAGGGGATTCGGAATCCGGTTTTGCGGAAAGCTGTCAAGCCCGCGTACGACCGCGTGCGGATTGAAGTACGCGAGAATGCTTAGGCCGTACGGAATTTCGATGGCATAGCGTGTAACGTGCGCCGCAGGATCGGGAAGACCGCCGACCGTGAGCGGCGCCCCGGCTTGCGTTTTGAATTGCCCTTCCATAGCGGCAAGCTTTTCGGGTTCCTTGTCTGCGTCAAAACGCGCGACGGAGTCGCCAATGATGAACTGTATTGGTGCAAGGATGAGCGCTGCAATCATTGCGAGGCGCAGGGCACGCTGCGCCACATCCTCGGGGGTATATCCTAGCCAGACCCGTAGCAGTTTGAGCGCGTAAATCGAAGCTATGAGAAACGCCGTGAACAGATAACACGCGACGAGCGTGTGGAAGACTTCGTACGCCCAAGCGGGATTGAACATGCCGGCGATGGGGTTTACGTCGGTAACTTGCCCATTCACGAGGCGAAACCCCGCAGGCGTATTCATCCACGCGTTTGCGGTCATGACGAAGAATGCCGACGCGGCGCCGCTCACGACGATTGGTATCCCGCAAAGCCAGTGCTGCAGCGGAGTGAGGCGATCCCAGCCGTACAGATAGATGCCGACAAAAATCGCTTCGATGAAAAACGCAAAGCCTTCCATTCCGAACGGTACGCCGATAATTTGTCCGGCGTAGCGCATGAATTCGGGCCACAATAATCCTAGCTCGAACGATATGACGGTTCCGGAAACAGCGCCCACCGCAAATAGCGCGGCCATGCCCTTCGACCATGTACGCGCGAGTTGATAATACGCGCGGTTGCCGGTGCGCAACCACAGCCCTTCGACGATGACGACGAAGAGCGGCATACCCACACCCAACGCTGAGAAGACGAAGTGGAACAGAAGGGAAATTCCCATCTGCGAACGTGCGGCCAGCAGATGCTCCATAAGGCAAGTATACCCGGGAGCGAAGGGATGCGGGAGCGGCGAAGGTCTGAGGCGTGTTGAAAAATCGACGACTTTTTGTTCTATCTGTCGCCTTGTTGGTTGTGCTCAGCGCGTGCGCAAAGAGTGGCACCCCGGCGCCATCGTCCGGCGACGGCATACTGCGTATGGCGATTCCGCAGGATCCGAAAACGCTCAATCCGATTCTTGCGTCGAGTACTATCGACGGCTCTGTGCAGCGTTTTCTGTTCGAGCCGCTGCTCTCGGCGGATCCGCAGGGGCATCCGGTGCCCATTCTTGCGGCGCAGGTGCCGACGCTCGAAAACGGCGGCATCAGTCATGACGGCTTGACGATCACCTATCATTTGCGTCCGGGGCTGCGCTGGTCGGATGGCGTTCCCCTTACAAGCAGGGACGTCGCATTCACGTGGACCGCGGTGATGAATCCGGATAACAACGTCGTCTCGCGTCACGGATACGACGACATTTCGCGCATCGACGTACCGGCGGATCGAACCCTCGTCGTGCATTTGCGCAAGCCGCTGGCAGCGTTCGTCAACACGTTTTTTGCCGAAAGCGACTCCGCGTACGACATTCTTCCCGCGCATGTCCTCGAGCATTATCGCAATCTCAATCAAATCGCGTTCAACAATCATCCGGACGTTACCGACGGGCCCTTTCGCATCGTAGGCTGGCAGCACGGCGACCGGATTGAACTGGTGGCGAATGACAAGTTTTTTATGGGCAAGCCGAAGCTGCGCGGTATCACGGTGCAAACCGTTGCCAATGAAAATACCGCGGTGAACTTGCTGCGCACCGGTGCGATCGACTACATGTATCAGGCGTCGATTACGACGTATCCGTCCCTGCATACGATTCCAAACGTTCGGCTGGTGTGGCTCAACATGAACGGCTACGAAGGCATGGCGTTCAATCTGCGGCGCAAGCCGATGAGCGATCCGCGCTTTCGCGAAGCGATCGCGTATGCGATAGACAACGCCGAACTGGTTCGCACGCTCACCTACGGACAGGAGAAGATCGCGACGGCGGATCTGCCTGATTGGATGTGGGCTGCCAATCCTAATCTGAAGCCACGTCCGCATGATCTCGCCAAAGCTCGCGCGTTGCTGCAGGCTGCGGGTGTGAAGACGCCGCTCTCGCTAACGATTGTCACGGACACGGCGAACGTTACGCATAAGCGCGAGGCCGTGTTGCTTCAGGCAATGCTGCGCGACGCCGGCATCAATTTGGAGGTAAAGACGTATCCCGGCGATCTGCTCTATGCACCGGCGGGTATGGGCGGCATCGTCCACGGAGGGAGATTCGACCTCGCGCTATGGCCATGGTATGCGGGTCTGGATCCGGACAACTCCTCGCAGTTTACATGCGCGAACCTACCGCCGAAGGGCTACAACGATAGCGGCTATTGTACTTCGCAAATGGAAGCGCTGCAAAATCGGGCGCTCACAAACTACCACCTTCCTGCGCGTCAGTCGGCGTATTGGGCGATAGAGCAAACCCTCAACCGGGATAATCCGATTCTGTTTTTCTGGTGGCAGCGCCAGCAAGAAGCGCTGCGCAGCAACGTGAGCGGCTTCGCCCCGAATCCGGTACAAGAGACATGGAACTCGTGGCAATGGAGTAAGTAGCATGACGTCTTCGCGCGTTCGAATTGCCAACTTCGGCATGTACCTAGCCGGCTTCATGGCCGTGCTCAATATCAGCGTAATCTATCTTGCGCTGCCGTACATCGAACGCGCGCTCCATGCCGGTATCGCGGATCAGGAATGGATTCTCAGCATCTATCCGTTGATGGAAGGCGGCTTCACGCTTGCCGCCGGCACGCTTGGCGATCTGTACGGGCGCAAGCGCATTTTGACTATTACCACCGCGGTCTTTGTGCTTGCCACGCTGGGTTGTGCCCTTGCGCCGAGTGCGCCCGCGCTCATCGTGTTGCGAGGACTACAAGGTTTGGGCGGCGCGGCACTCTTGTCGTTACCCGTTGCCATTTTGGTGCAGATGCTGCCTCCCGGTACAAGCAACGAAGATACGATCAAGACGTTCTCCACCGTTGCGGGGTTGGGTGCTGTGGCTGGACCTGTGCTGGGCGGCGTACTCGTGCACTTCTGGGGATGGCCCGCGGTGTTTTATCTTTCGGTCGTTCTGGGCGTGGTGATGCTCGCGACGCTTCCGTACGTCACCGAAAGCGAACGCGATCCGTCGATGCGGTTGGATGGGCTGGGACAGTTCCTGAGTATCGTCTCGTTTATCGCGATCAGTTTCGCGCTCATCGAAGGCAATGCGAATGGCTGGACTTCGCCAATCATCATTGCGGCGTTTATCGTGTTTGTTGCGGGAATCGCGATGTTCGTCGCGGTCGAACGGCGCGTCGCCAAACCGATGATCCATTTGGGGTACTTCAGCTCGCGTCCCTTTTTGGCCGCGCTGCTCATCATCGGAATTATCAACTTCGGTTGGTACGGCATAATGCTGCTGTGCACGAATTTCTTGCAAAACGTGCAGCACCAGTCGGCGTTCGCCGCGGGTTTCTATTTGATGCCGAGCAACCTCGCATTTTTCACTGTTAACCAGTACAGCGAGGCGGTCGAACGCGCGTTGGGCCAACGAATGCTCGTTGTGCTCAGCTGGATCGTCACGCTCGCCGGTATTCTATGGCTTGCAATGCTCGGCGCTTCTGCGGCATCGTGGCAGGTCTCCGCCGGACTCTTCATTGCGGGTGCGGGATGGGGATTGTTGTTTACGCCTGCTGCATCAATGTGCATGTCGGCGTGCGCCGCGCAAGATCAAGGGTTTGCCTCGGGCGCAGTAGCGCTTAGCCGTTCCCTATTCGGTGTGTTCGGGATTGCGATTCTCGGCACGCTGCTCGCTTCGGGTATGGCGAGCAACATTGCAAGAGGTCTTGTTGCGATGCACGCACCCGCGCCGGTAACAATGCAAGTTACCAGCGCGGTGCACCACGGCGGCGCCTTCGCGATTGCGCAACAACCGCTACCGGGTATAAACGCGCGCGTGCTAGCCGCGTTGATCGAACAATCGTTTGTGAATGGTTGGCATATTGCGTTGCTCGTCTGCGCGGCGGTCACGCTGCTTTTCGGTGTACTGATCTACAGTTTACTTCCGGCGCGCAAATCGGCACCTGTGCTTTCGCCCTGAAATCTCTTAAAGCGATTCAATCTTTTTTCATTTCTGCGCCTTATCGTCTCACGTGAACTCATACTTCACACAGGAGACTCATAAGGAATGCATCACCGACTCATGATGCTCGCGTTCGTGGGCATCGCTAGCCTTGCTGCGTGCGGCGGCGGAAGCGGCAGCGGCGGCGGCAATGGCTACACCCCGCCCGGAACGGTGCCCAGCATGGCGCCCTCAACGGCACCATCGACGGCGCCGACCATCGCACCGCAGTCAAACGGAAATATTCCGCTTCAGGACACGGTAGCAGGCGCACCCGCGTGGGTGGATCCGGTCAATCATCACACGCTGTATTTTGTTGACGGCGATACGCCGCCGGGCACGGCCTGTAATTCAGCCGGATCGTGCACGACGATATGGCCGCTCCTCAGCCCCGCGGCCGGATCGCAAGCTCAGGGCAACATGGTCATGGTTACGCGCACTGACGGCGTACAGCAGTGGTCGTATCAAGGTCACGCACTGTATCACTACAGCGGCGACTCAGGCCCGGATCAAGCAAATGGCGTGTATGGTCCTTGGCACATGGCCAGACCGAATGCGAGTGCCACCGCACCGCCGGGTGGGCCTGCGTGTCACGGTTATTGCTGAAGCAAACAGCGTAGATCTAACGACGTTCGAGCGCGGCGCGGTCCCAATGCCCGAGATCCGCCGCGGCGTCGTACGTCGTTTGCAAGAATGAGAGGACGGCTGCGTCGGGATCTTCCGATTCACGGACGGCTTCATAGGGCAGCAAGAATTCTCTGAGCTGGGTGTTGTAAAATGCAGCGCCCGGCTCAACGTGTGCTTGCGCGTACCCTGGCGGTTCCGGATAGGCGTAGGAATAGAACATTGCGTCTAATCCGAAACCTCCAGGCCAAAATCCGGCGCTGCTCACTTCGTGTGAATACGCCTCGCGCGTAACCCAATCGGCAAGATTCGGAATGCCGCCCGGGTGCGGTGGTGCGACTCTTCCGGAAAAGCGCGTGACCGCGAGATCGGGGCCACCCCAGAAATAATGCACCGGACTCACCTTGCCGATGAAGTTCGAGCGGAATCGTTTGAATAGCCGATCGGCTTGTAACAGTACTCGCCAAAAACGATGTGCGTAGTCTTTATCGTATGCCTTGTGCGTATAGTCCAGTTCGAACGGAATCGGGTTTTGCACTTCGCAAGGTTTGGTCGTGATCGAGACACGTATTCCTAACGACTGCAGCCGGTCCATCAATTCTTCGTAGAAATGCGCAACCGGCATCGGTTCAAGCGCGAATTCTGTTTGACCGCCGTCGCATTCGGCAATGCGCAACACGTGATCGATGAAGTCGAAATCGATTTGGAATGCGCGTGCCTGGTACGGCATCGGCGAGGTTGTAAGACCGCGCGCCGAGACATAGAGCACCACTTGCCACCAGTGGTTGACCATCGGCTCTGTTGCAAGGCGGATTTTTCCGACGACTTGCGTCCACATGTGTAGCGTGGCGAGCGTATCTTGCCAATCGTCATAATGAAGAACGGGCCAGGTCTCACTCAATCTCTGCGAGCCGATCATTGGGCACCTCCGGTGAGCGCAATTATAGCGCAGCGTTGCTACGAGGGGCCTTATGGTGGAGGACGCTTGCTCGCCTGCGTCTTACCTATGACGGCGTGTGGGCACTGTGCTTCACGGAGGAGCAGAAGGGTGAAGAGATCCGTTCGGGGCGCTCTTTTTATTGCGGCCTCGTTAATATTGGCGGCGTGCGGCGGGGGTGGCGGAGGCGGCGGCATCACGCCAAATTTAGGACCCTCCGCTACGAATCCACCGACTAGCACGAATGCGGTAGGCACCCTCGTCGACGATCCTTCGGGCGCGCCGCTGGCCGGCGTTTCGGTGCGGCTTGCGCCGTGGCAATGGGGTAACGGGCCGATTTCAGGAGCTGCGCCGCTCTACACGCCGCCGCCGAATATCGTGCCGGGGCCTTCGCCAACCCCTATCGCTACGACCACTACGGATGCGCAGGGGCACTTCACGATCAGCGCGGCTAACGGAACGTACATGCTCGTGATCGGTTCGGACAGCTCGACGGATACTACGCGTCCGACGATACACGACAAGGTCGTGCTGAGCGGACAG
>CAZRQS010000139.1:0-1401 GCA_964602255.1 uncultured bacterium
CACACGGCGAGTGGAGAGCCCCCGGCGCATCAGTGCCTGGTCGATCTCCGGCCCGCCGCCGTGCACGAGGATGACGGCGTGCCCGGCGGCGCGGAGCTCGGCGATCTCGCTGAAAAGTGAGCAGTCCAGCTGGGCGTCCATGGCATTCCCGCCATATTTCACGACGATTTTCACCTAAGGCCGCCCCCAGCGCTTGCAAATCTATGCAGCATATGCATAAATATACATCATATGTACGCCCTGGCGCCAGCCCCTTCACTGAGGGGCCGTCATCTCTTGACCGTCGACGACCTCACCGCAACCGACATTGCCGGGCTGCTTCGGCTCGCCGGCTATCTGAAGTACCGGCGCCTGGGCGAGCAGGCGCAGGTGCTGCGGGGCAAAACGCTGGCTATGCTCTTCGAGAAGCCCAGCCTGCGCACGCGCGTGTCTTTTGAAGTCGCGATGACGCAGCTTGGCGGCCACGTGATCTTCGCGCAAGGCAACGAGTTTTCTATCGGCACGCGTGAAACGCCGGAAGATGCTGCTCGCGTGCTTTCGCGATATGCCGACGCCATCGTCATTCGCACGCACGCGCACGAGCCGTTGCAACGCTTTGCCTGCGCGGCCGGCGTCCCCGTCATCAACGGCCTTTCCGCGTTGGCCCATCCGTGTCAAGCGCTCGCGGACATGCTCACGCTGCAAGAGCGTTTCGGATCGCTGCAAGGATTGCATATCGCGTACTTGGGCGACGCTAACAACAACGTCGCGCTTTCACTTGCGCAAGCTGCGGTAATGTGCGGCGCAACCATTCACTTCGGATGTCCGCCGTCGCACCGGCCTTCGGAACAGTTTCTGGCGCACCTGAAGCGGCTGGGCAAACCGCATCGCGGCAGCGCACGCGCATTTAGCAGCGCGGTTCGTGCCGTGCGCGGAGTCGATGCCGTCTATACCGACGTGTGGACCTCGATGGGAGAAGAAGCGGCAACCGAGCGCAACCGCGCGGTTCTTTCGCCCTATCGAGTGAATGAAACGCTCTTCTCGCACGCAGCGCCGCATGCGGTCTTTTTGCACTGCCTGCCTGCGCACCGCGGTGAAGAAGTTACAGAACAAATAATCGACGGCCCGCGAAGTGTCGTGTTCGATCAGGCCGAAAACCGCATGCACGCGCAAAAAGCCGTGCTGGTGGCGCTGCTTACGGATTTGAAGGGATTCCCGGCATGAAGGAACGCAGGCAAAGAGCTATACTTACAATGGTTTCTACGAGACCCGTGCGGTCGCAGGAAGAACTTGCGGATCTGCTCGAGCGGCAAGGGTTTGAAGCGACGCAGGCTACGATTTCCCGTGACATCAAGGAATTGGGGCTTGCGAAGGTCCCGATGAAAGACGGCAACGCGCACCAGTTCAAATATGTCTTGCCCA
>CAZRQS010000139.1:1501-7520 GCA_964602255.1 uncultured bacterium
GCGAAGGTCCCGATGAAAGACGGCAACGCGCACCAGTTCAAATATGTCTTGCCCAGTGCGGACGTTTCGTTTACCAGCCGTCTGCACCGTTTGGTCGCAGAGCTCGTCTCGTCCGTCAAAAGCAGCGTAAATCTCATCGTACTTCGCACGCCGCCCGGAAGCGCTATGATGCTTGCAGCCGCAATCGACGAAGCCCAGTGGCCCGAAATTATCGGCACCATCGGCGGCGACGATACGATTCTTGTCATCGTGCAAGATCCGAAAGATACGCCCATCATCGTGCAACGCTTTACCGATTTGCGGGAGAACTCATGAATAGTAAAACGATCGTCCTGGCGTATTCCGGCGGCCTGGATACCTCGGTGCTCCTCAAACGGTTCATCTTGGAAGGCTACGACGTCATCGCGCTGACCGCCGATCTCGGAGAGAGCGACGCGATTGCGGGCGGCGGCGCGGCGCATGCACTGCAGCAGGTCAAGCAGAAAGCGATCGCGCTTGGCGCAGCCGATGCGGTGCTGGTCGATGCAAAAGATCGCTTCATTCAAGACTACGCGTACAAAGCGTTACAAGCAAACGCGCTGTATCAAGGGGTTTATCCGCTTTCAGCGGCGCTCTCACGTCCGCTGATCGCGCAATTACTCGTTGAGACCGCGCACGCGCGCCGCGCCGGCGCCGTTGCACATGGCTGCACCGGAAAAGGCAACGACCAGGTGCGTATAGAGCTCGGCGTTCGCGCTCTCGATCCGGCTCTCGTGTGTCGCGCTCCGTTACGCGAGCAGCCGCTCTCGCGTCCCGACGCAATTGCGTTTGCCGCCGAACACGGCGTTCCGGTCGCGCACACGCACGATAAACCGTACTCAATCGACGCGAATCTGTGGGGCCGTTCGATCGAAGCCGGCGTTCTCGAAGACCCGTGGAACGCGCCGCCGGAGGACGCGTTTGCCTGGACGGCGTCGCCTTCGCAGCGGCCGCAGCAACCCGACGAGATCGTCATTACGTTCGATGCCGGCGTTCCGTCGTGGGACGGTGTTACTGGTTGGCAGCTCGTCGCGCTTTTGAATGCGGTTGCCGGTAAACACGGAGTCGGCCGCATCGACATGGTCGAGGACCGCGTCGTCGGACTCAAATCGCGCGAAGTGTACGAGTGTCCGGGCTCCAGTGTGCTCATCGCGGCGCATAAGGCCCTCGAACGCATCGTGCTTACGCGCGACGAACTCCGCTTCAAAGCCTCGACCGATCAAAAGTATGCGGAACTGGTGTACGACGGACTCTGGATGTCGCCGCTGCGTGACGCGCTCGATGCGTTCAACGCCGTCTCCGCGCAGCGGATGAGCGGCAGCGTGCGCATGCGTTTGCATCAGGGCTCCGCCACCGTGACGGGCGTGCAGTCGGCGCATGGCCTGTACTCGGAGGCGCTCGCAACGTACGGCAAAGGCGATCTCTTCGATCACCATGCGGCCGAAGGGTTCATCAAACTTCATGGGCTGCCGCTCGAGATGCTTGCACGCGCGTTGGCGCCGGGGGAGGTGATCGTGTGACGTCATCGCTTCAATGGGGCGGGCGTTTCAAGGCCCCGCCTGAAACGGCGTTACTCCGATTCGGATCGTCGCTGGATGAGGATCTCCTGCTCGCTCCGTTTGACGTGCGTTGCTCGCAGGCACACGTACTCGCGCTGCGCGACGGCGGCGTGCTTTCAGCCGAGCGCGCACAGGAGCTGCTTTGCGCTCTCGATAGCGTCGCGCAAGAAATCTCTTCGGGAACCTTCGAAGAATATGCGCGCAGTACGCAAGCGGAGGATATTCACGGCGCCATCGACGCGCGCGTTCGGGAAATAGCACCTGCCGCCGGCGAACTGCTTCACGCGGGACGCAGCCGCAACGATCAAGTCGCCACGACGCTGTTGCTCTACTGTGCGAATCGCGCTGCGCGTGGAAAGGCACTCGCGCTGCAGATCGCATCGCACTTTGCACAGACCGCGCAAGTGGAATTGGAAGCCGGAACGCTTCTGGCGGCAACGACGCATTGGCAGCCGGCGCAGCCGGTACTGCTTGCGTTTTGGCTCGCTGCTGCCGCTGAGCCGTTTCTTCGTGACGCACGGCGTTTTGCGCGGGCGGCCCTGGACGCGAAGCTATCGTGTCCCCTCGGCTCGGGCGCCGTTGCCGGATCGTCACTGCCGCTCAAGCGCGAGTCTTCTGCGGCATCGCTTGGATTTGCAGCGCCATCGCGCAACGCCATGGACGCAATCGGCAATCGCGACGCGGCGCTGGACACCGCGCACGCGTTTGTACGTACGATGCTCGACGCATCGCGCATCTGCGAGGAACTCGTTCTCTGGTGCACGCCGGCTTTCGGCTATGCGCGTTTGGATGACGCTGCTTCGACCGGTTCGAGTCTGATGCCGCAAAAGCGCAATCCGGATCCATTCGAGCTCGTTCGGGCGACCGCAGCTGATCTAACCGGCCGGTTCGCCGGTGCGCTAAGTACGATTGCGGGATTGGCACTTTCATATCATCGCGATTTGCAGATTACCAAAGCCGCGATCATCGGAATCGTTGAAACCGCGCTGCGAGCGCTCGAAGCGTTTGCACTTGCTCTTACACATGTCGAGTTCAAGCGGGATCGCATGAACGCGACGGCCGGCGAACAGTACACCGTTGCGACCGACGTTGCCGATGCGCTCATTTCCGAGGGTGCTACTGCAAGGGAGGCGCACGCTGCTGTAGGCATCCAAATTTTGGCAGCGGAGAACGACGGTGCACCATTACAGTGGCCGGACGCTCGCGCATCGGTCGATGGAAAATCCACGGCTGGTTCGACCAATCCGGCAGCGGTCGCCCAAGCGCTGACGCAGTTGCAAAGTTCGATCGCCGAATTGCAATGATGACGCGAGTGCATCTCCACGGTGCGTCGGGTTACGCCGCAGCCGAAGCGCTGTCCATTCTGCGGACGCATCCTGCCGTCGAAATCGGCGTGCTCGAAAGCGCCAGCCATGCGGGCGAGCCAATCGGCGTTCACTTTCCGCAGCTGCGCACGCTTGCGCGCACGTTTGACGGCGCCGGTACCTTGTTCCATAAGCTCGAACATGACGACGTCGTCATACTCGGCGGCTCGCACGGCGTAGCAAAAACGACCGCGCCGCAGTTGCTGGAGCGCGGCGCGCGAGTTATCGATCTCTCCGGCGACTTCCGTTTGTCGCCGACTCCGGCCGTATACGGCTATGCCGAGCGGTATCGCGATCGCATCGCGGCGGCGCGTTTCGTTGCGAATCCCGGGTGTTATCCGACGGCGACGCTGCTCGCAACGCTCCCGCTTGCGCCGCTTCGGCCGCGAAGAATCGTCGTCGACGCCAAAAGCGGCATCACGGGCGCAGGCCGTACACCCGCGGTCGCTTCGCTATTTGCCGAAGTGAGCGGTGACGTACGCGCGTACGGTTTGAACGGGCACCGTCACGAGCCCGAGATCGTCGAGCAATGGCGTACCGCGGGCATCGATGCATCGCTGATTTTTACACCGCACGTCGTGCCCATCGCGCGCGGAATGTTGGTCGACGCGTATTGCTTCTTTGCGGCACCGGTCGATGCAACCGCCGTCCACCGGGCGTTCAAGGATGCGTACGAACGAAATCCGTTCGTTCGAATTCTTGACGACGGCGCGGCACCGGCTCTTCCGGCGGTCGCCGGAACGAACGACGCAGAAATTGCCGTCTCGGTGTTTCGCGATGCGGTGCGGGTGATCTGCGCGATCGACAATCTCGGCAGAGGCGCGGCCGGACAAGCCGTGCGCAATCTCAACATCATGTGTGGTTACCCGCAGGAGTTAGGACTTCGTGCTCACGCTCTCCCAATCTGAGCCGCGTCTGGTCGCGCTGCGCGGCGGTTTAGGCAACGTTCCCGGCGTCCGGCTCGCCGGCGTTCACGCCGGTATCAAAAAGCGCAAACGCGATTTGGCGCTCATCGTTTTCGACGCACCGCAAGTCTGTGCAGCGGTCATAACGACCAACGAGATCAAGGCAGCACCGTTGCTGGTCAGCCGCGAGCATGTGGACGCGTTCGGATCGCAGATGCGGGCGCTGGTCTGCAACTCCGGCTGCGCAAACGCTTGCACAGGTGAGCGCGGCGAGCGCGATGCGCGCGCGACGGCACGACAGGCAGCGGCGCTGTTGGACATTCCGCAGCAGTCGGTGATCGTCGCATCCACCGGCGTTATCGGGGTTCCGCTTCCGATGGATCGCGTTTCCAAAGGCATCGAACGCGCTGTGGCCGACCTAGAGGACGGCGTGAAAGCCGCGTTCGATGCAGCCGAAGCCATTATGACCACCGACCGCGTACCGAAGCTTTCCGCATATGCATTCTATGAAGGCGAGAAGCGTTACGTCGTTGCGGGAATCGCCAAAGGCTCCGGCATGATCGCTCCAAACATGGCGACGATGCTGGCGTTCATCGCAACGGATGCGCCCATGCCGCAGCACGTGCTGCAGACGCAGCTACGCGAGTGCACCGACGCGACGTTCAACATGATTTCGGTCGACGGCGACATGTCGACCAACGATGCGGTGTATGCATTCGCTCCGTACTCACCTGAGCAAGGACTGGACGACACCGGTCCGGCGAATTTCGCGACGGCGCTTCGCAAAGTGTGCGACGATCTCGCGCAAGCGATGGTTGCCGACGGCGAAGGCGCGACGAAGACCCTAACGGTGCACGTCACCGGTGCAACGAGTGAGGGGCAGGCGCGCACGGCTGCGCGCGCCGTTATCAATAGCAACTTGGTGAAGACGGCACTCTTTGGAGAGGATCCGAATTGGGGTCGCATTATCGCGGCGGCCGGCGCGGCGCGTTGCGGTCTTGATCCCCAGCGCTGGTCGCTGTATTTAAACGACGCGCTGTGGGTGGCTGTGGGCGCGGTTGAAGTGCTCTCCGAAGCAGAAGCTCACCGCGAACTCGAGCATACGGCCGTCTCGGTGCGGCTCGATCTTGGATTAGGCGATGCGGAAGCGACGGGTTGGGGTTGCGACCTCTCGCGCGACTATGTTCGCATCAACGCCAGCTACCGCACGTAATCATGGACGGAATATGCTTTTAGAAAATTATAGACGCGCACCGGTCACGTTCGTTTCCGGTGAAGGCTGTGAACTCATCGACGATCGCGGTGAACGTTATCTCGACATGATCGGCGGAATTGCGGTTTGCGCGCTCGGTCACGCGCACCCGGCGATCTCGCGCGCCATCGCCGAACAGGCCGGCAAATTGGTGCACGTCAGCAACCTGTTCGGTCACGAACCGGCAGCGACGCTTGCGCGCGAGCTCGCGAAACGCTCGGGGCTGGAACGCGTCTTTTTCTGCAACTCCGGGACGGAGGCGAACGAAGCGGCGATTAAACTTGCGCGCAAGTTTGCGTACCGGCGCGGTGATACCGCGCGAAACGTCATTCTTTCCTGTACCGGCGGATTCCACGGGAGAACGATGGGTGCGCTCGCCGCTACGGCAAACGCTGCGTATCACGAAGGCTTCGCGCCTTTGCCCCAAGGCTTTCGTGTCACGCCGTTCAACGACGTGAGTGCGCTCGCAGATGCAATTGATGAAAGCGTCGCGGCGGTTGTTATTGAGCCCGTGCAGGGTGAGAGCGGCGTGTTTTGCGCCACGCCCGAGTTTCTGCAGGCCGCACGCGAGCTATGCACGCGGCGTGGAGCGACGCTGATTTTCGATGAGATACAATGCGGCATGGGTCGCGTCGGTCCGTTGTTCGCATTTCAGGCATACGGTATAAAGCCGGACGTCGTCACGCTCGCGAAAGCCCTTGCGGGTGGCTTGCCGATCGGCGCGATGCTGGTGAACGAAAAATATTCCGCCGGATTACAGCCGGGCGATCACGGTTCGACCTTCGGCGGATCACCGGTGCCGTGCGCCGCGGCTTTGGCCCATCTTCGCGTGCGCGACGAACTCGATCTCGAACGGCACGTACACGTGACTTCCGAGAAGCTCTTCGCATCGATGAACAGGTTGGCGAACACGTATCCGCA
>CAZRQS010000140.1:0-7511 GCA_964602255.1 uncultured bacterium
GGTCACCGTCCCACGCAGTTCGCTCTTGCGAAACCCGTCAGTCGAACCGTTCGCGAGGTTCTCGGCCGCTACGTCGAGCCGTGTTCTCGCAGCCGACATGGCGCTTAAGGCCCATCCGATTCCATCCATGCGCGCATGATAGCGGCGGCTTGTGACCGAAGTTTGACCGCAATATGTCAACGATCCGCAGCGCTAACGCCATGGGTGTGGCAAGCGTGATGTCGGTTTTGCTCATCTACGGGTGTTCCGCGACGCCCACGCGGACGGCGGCATCGGCGGCGGATCCGCACGCCGTTTACGAGCAGAAAGCCGTTGACGGACTGCGCCTCAAACAGCAATACAAAGACATCGTCATGGGAACAGAGATCAAGGGCCAGACGCTCGTGGTGTACGTCGACGTGAACAATCTGTACTCAATGGATGAGGCGACTGAAGACCAAATGCGATCGCAAACGCTGGCCCAATGGAAGGGTATTTGGACTCGGGCGCACCCGCACCAACATGCCAAAGTGCGGGTAAGTTTTCGCGACTATTACGGTAACGAAGTCGTCGGTGAGACTACGCGCGCCTAAAGAATGACGCGCAAAGACTATTGGATTGCGAGCGCGCTTTCACTCGCATCGTTCATCCTGTGCGGCATTCGTTACTGGTATCCGGCGCAACCGTACTTCGATGAAGTCTACTACCCACGTTCCGCGGGTGAATATCTCCTCTGGCAGCCGCAATACGAGTGGACTCATCCGCCGCTAACAAAGCTGCTCATTGCTGCGTCGATGCTGCTCTGGGGCGGGATTCATTCGCCGCTCGGAAACACGTCCTACGGTTGGCGCTTTCTAAATGTGGTCGTCGGCGCTCTCACCGTTTTCTTACTCTACGTGTTTGCAAAACGGCTGACGGGCTCAACCCTGTTCGCATCGATTGCCGGCGTGCTGCTCGTCTTCGACGGATTTCACTTTACGCAATCACGCATTGCAACGCCTGAAATAACCGTCGCCTTTTTCTCGCTGCTCATCCTCTACGCGTTCTACCGGTATTGGCTGCACTTAGACGAAGAACAGCGTCCTGATACGCCGCGATGGCAGGTTCTGGCAGTGTCCGCCGCACTCGCCGTCATCGCGGGATGTGCAATCGCATTTGGCTGGATAGGCGCACTAGCGCACCAGTCTAAAAGCGCGGTTTATCTGATAGCCTCGTTTGCGACGCTTACGTTGTACGCTGCCGTGCGCCTTTCTGTGAAGCCGCGGCCGCGGGCCCTGCGCTGGCTCTTCGTTCTCGCAATCGCGTGCGGGTTGGGCGCTGCGTCGAAGTGGAACACGCTCTTCGACATCATCGTCGTCATGCTGTTCGCATTCGGCATCGTGCTCTTGCCGCGGCCGAAGTGGCGTCTTCCGCTCGATGCGTTCGTGAGCGTGGTGTTCTCCATCACGATCGCGATCTACCTGATTTCGTACATTCCCTTCTTTCTCATGGCGCATCCGGTCGATTTTCAGAATGGCAACGACCTCACCGGCCTCATGGATCTGCAGAACCAAATGTTCACCTACCACGACGTGACGGTAACGCATAACGCGCCACATCCGTACAGTTCGAAATGGTGGGAGTGGCCAATCTTGTATCAACCCGTGGCGTATTGGTATAACGATTTTCGACGCAACGCCATCGTGAATACCGCAAACGGATGTTGCGTCGGCGAAATTCTCTCGCTCCCGAACCCGCTAACGTGGTGGGCCGGCCTTATCACCGTTCCGCTGTTGGGCTACCTTGCATGGGCGCGAAAGGATCGTGGATACGCACTTCTTTTCGTTGCGTATTTCGCACAATGGTTGCCATGGATCGCCTCGCCGCGCATGCTGTTCGAGTACCACTTCTATCCGAACGACGCGATCATTCTGCTCGCCGACACGATCGCATTGAAGTGGTTTTGGGATAGTATGCAAGCCACGAAAGAACGTCAAGAGCTTGCGCGATACGGACTCGTGTTGTTCGTCGCGGGCACGATCGGTTTGTTCGTGTACTTCTATCCGGTACTCGCGGGTCAATCGATCACGTACGTCGATTGGCTCAATCGCATGTGGCTGCCGCACTGGATTCGCGGTCCCGGCTAACCTTTTACGGTACAAGAAGCGCAACCGTCGTTTGCGCGCTGACCGGCGTAAGGCAGTTCGAAATTTGACCGTTGATCGCTGCGGGATCGGCAGTCCAAACGCAGACTTGCTGACCGAGAGCGACCGAGAACACGACAGTCCCGCTGCTGTCCGTTGTCGCGAACGCCGCACCGCTGACTTGCACCGCCGGCGCATGATACACAATCCGTCCGGCAACCGGAGCGCGCCCTTTGAGAACGCGTACCGTCAGAGTGGGGGAAGACCCGTTCGGCAGGGTCGAGCTCGAGGGATCGTTGGAGCCACAGGCGGCGAAAGACAACACGAAACACGCCGCGACGATAGCGCGATTGTTCATCGTAATCTCCGTGGGGATTTAGGCTTGCAGAACCGCTCTAACTAATTTTTTAAGAGTATACTGCAATACAAAGGCGCCGTCAACTAAGAATTTAGGTGAACGCGCCTAAGCCCAGGTAAGGACGTTTCCGGAGGTCACGAGCCCGCCGCCAAAACCCACCATGAGGATTTTGTCGCCGCTCTCGATCGTGCCGTTGCGCACGGCGGGAATGAGTGCGAGCGGAATGCTGACGGCAGACGTGTTGCCGTAGTCCACCAAACTCGTGAGCGTCTTCTCGACGGGATAGCCGATGCGTTTGCATAGCGCTTCGATCATGCGCATGTTCGCGCTGTGCGGAATGAACCAATCGATATCGCTCAGTTGCAAGCCGGCGCGTTCGAGAATGCGATCGATGGTATTCGGAACGTTCTCGAGCACCCACCGGTAGACGTCGCGTCCCACTTGCCGCAACAAACCGCTTTCATCAACGGTGCCGTTGATCTCGCGCCGGGTTTGCGTACGATAAAGTGCCGGCCCCGCACTGCCGTCGCTGCCGGCGTCCATGCCGCTGAGTAAACGCCGCTCGTCGTACTCGAGCAGTGCCGCAGCTGCACCGTCACCGAAAAGCACGCACGTCGCGCGGTCGGTATAGTCGACCGAACGCGTAAGCGATTCGCCCGCAATAACGAGCGCATTGCGCGTTTGTCCGGAGCCGATGAGTGCCGCGCCTAAATTCACCGCCGAACAAAAGCCCGCGCACGCTGCGCTGATATCGAGCGCGCCCGCGCTCGTTGGAATGCCCAGCCGGTCTTGCACCTGCGCCGCGACGCTCGGATAGACGTAATCCTGCGTCGTGGTCGCCAGCAAGATAAACTCGACATTCTTGAGATCGACGTGTGGATTTGCGCGCACCAAATCCTCGACCGCGCGTGCGCTCAAGTCACTCGTATACTCGTTTTCCGCTACGCGGTGGCGCGTCCGAATACCCGTGCGCTGCACGATCCATTCATCGGACGTGTCGATCATGCGTTCCAGATCGGCGTTCGTAATCAGCGCTTCGGGCGCGTACATCCCCAGCGCGGAAATGCGCACGGGCGCGCTCACACGGCTTGCAACGTTCATAGCTGCGCGATCACCTTATCGGTGAATTCTACCGTATTGAGGAACGGCTCGTTTCCCTTCACCAGTTCGCGCGTGCGAGCGCCGGCGAGAAACGCCGCTTCCACCGCATCTTCTATCCGCGCCGAATTTGCCTCATCGTTTAAACTGTATCGTAAGAGCATCGCAGCGGAAAGAATTGCCGCGGTAGGATTCGCAATTCCTTGACCCGCGATGTCCGGCGCCGAGCCGCTGATGGGCTCGTACAACCCGAAACGCATTCCATCAGTGACTTTTGTGCCCAAGCTGGCGCTGGGCAAATTGCCGATTGAGCCCGTCAGTATCGCCGCCTCGTCCGAAAGTATATCGCCGAACATGTTCTCGGTGACGATGACGTCAAAGTCCGCAGGTCTGCGGACCAGTTGCATCGCCGCATTGTCGACAAGCAGATGCGAGAGCTGCACGTCAGGATAAGCTTGCGCGACTCGCTCGACGACGCGCCGCCACAAACGCGAGGTTTCCAAAATGTTTTGCTTGTCGATCGACACGAGACGCTTTTTGCGGCTACGCGCGAGATCGAAAGCAACGCGCGCGATGCGCTCCACTTCGGGCGCGCGGTAGATCATCGTATCGACCGCTTCTTCCACGCCGTCGGGCGCGACGCGCTGCCCTTTGGGTTTGCCGAAATAAATGCCGCCCGTGAGCTCGCGCACGACGACCATATCCAAGCCCTTCACCAGTTCCGGCAGTAAGCTCGAAGCAGATTCCAAGCCCGAAAAGACGCGAACCGGCCGAAGGTTGGCAAACAATTCGAAGTCACGCCGCAAGACGAACAGCGCATATTCCGGACGTTCGGCCAGCGGCTTTCCGTCATACTCCGGAAGGCCCACGGCGCCGAAGAGAATCGCCACACTGCCCTGGCATAAACGTAGCGCCTCTTCCGGAAGCGCCGGTTTACCGGCGCGCAGCGCCTCTGCGCCGACAACGGCCTGCGCACACTCGATATCGGGACGAACGACGCGCAGCACGCGCATGGCGGCACGCGTTACTTCAGGCCCGATGCCGTCACCGGGCAAAACCGCTATCGTCGGAGGCATGCACGGCGCTTACGCGCGGTCACGCGCCTTCCCTTCGGCGCGTATACTGTAGGCATGCTCGTGCTCGCTGCGTTCGCCGCCCTCTCCATGCCGATGCCCACACCATCACCCCAATCCGCCCTCGCGCCGCTGCGGACAATTGCTAGCGTGCGCGCAACGCCCTACTGCAGCGCTCTGCGCCATAATGTTGCTCCCGCTATAGTTGGTTTGCTCGCAGCCGATTATACCATCGATGCGAGCGCTCCAATTTTCCGCGCAATGTACCGGCACGGTACGATCGAGCATTCGCCGTCGATGGAATTCGACATCATGCACATGGAGAGTCTCATCACGCCGCTAGTAAAAGCGCAGCGCGCGATCGACAAGGCGCTCACCGACAACGCGGTGTTCTTGAAATCACCGAAGACCGATGACGACCGCAAGCTGCTGGAGATCAAGCGCGAACTGCAAGCGGCGCAGTCGGTTCAGAAAGATGCCCTCAACGTGATCGGCGGCCTCGTGGCCACCTATCAGCTCGGCGAGATGCAGCAACAAGATTCGCCGATTAGCGCGCAAGATACGCTCCGCGCAAATACCACGGCAGCAACCTTACTCAACGCCGGAGTCGCGCGCGGAGCCATCGGGCGTCTCCCGTCGGAAGATCCCGCAAACTACGGCCCGTTCCAGGATCCGTTTGCACCGCTGCGCATCGCAATCGAACGGCTCCGCCAAGACGGCGATGAGAAAGAAGCGATTGCTTCGAGGACGATCGTTACGGCCGTTGAGCAGTGCCGGCCGTAACCAATCGCTAGTACACGGTAATGCGGTTCGTTTCCGTCAGATCCGCGTGCTGCTCGGGCTGCTGTTCGACCGTTTCCGCCACGTGCGTAGTGCCGTTGCGCGGAACCGTCTTGTCGAGAAGCGCCAAATGCGTCATAAGCAAGCTGCGCAGCTCGCTGCGCGCCTTCTCGGCCGACTCGTTCGCCCGCTGATGCTCGCGGCGCGCTTCGGCCGCCGCTTCGGTAAACGAGGCGATCTCGCGTTCGGCCGCGATGCGCGCCTGCTCTTTGATGAGGTCCGCTTCCTTGTGCGCTGACGCCTTCACCTCGTCTGCCGTGCGTTGCGCCAGCACGAGCGTATTCTGAAGCGACTCTTCCATCGCTTTGAAATGGCTGATGCGCTCTTTGAGATCGTTGATCTCGGCTTGCAAGGCGGCGATGTGCTGCGCGTCGTCCTCGAGCGTCTCGATGACCTCATCGAGAAACTGGTCGACTTCGGCCCGATCGTAACCTTGCAACGCCTTCTTGAAACTCTTGTGCTGGATATCGATCGGTGTGATTTTTTGCATGCTTAGCCTCTATTTGCCAAAAAATCGAGCGAACCATCGGAGATCATCGAATCGCGCAGGCCCTGCGCGTTGACGACGATGCCCGACGGCACGACCAGATAAATCGCTTCCGCGAGTTTTTGAATTTTTCCGTCGATGGTATAGGCGACACCCGACGTGAAATCGACAACGCGCTGCAACAACGCGCGGTCCGCGTTTTGCAGATTCACGATGACGACTTGGCGATTGCGCAATGCATCGGCGATTTCGGTAACATCGGAAAACGTGCGCGGTGCGTATACGCTGACTTCAGTTCCGCCGCGGCGCGATGCATTACTGAGAGGGACTACGGTCCGTGCACCTGTGGGCTCGTCTTCGTACAGGTCTTCTTCCGCATCGCTCATCGAGAAGAACGACCCGATTTTGCTGAACATACTCATAGGCACCTCACGGTGATCACCCGCTTAGAGTGATATTACGGTGGTCTTCGACGCCGGCCGCGTGTCTCTTGGTCCGAACAGGGCCGTTCCGATGCGAATCATCGTCGAGCCCGCTTCGACCGCCTGGCGCCAATCGCCCGACATTCCGATGGAAAGGATCGGACCACCCACGCGGCGCCACGCCTCCGCCGCCGTTGCAAACGCCTGCGCGATCGCCAGGCGATCGTCCGTTATCGGACCAATCGCCATCACGCCGTCCACGCGCAGATGTTCATATCTACGAAGTTGCTCGGCAAAACGTTCGGCCTGCTCGGGCGGGCAACCGAAGCGCTCCGAGGGCGAGATGTTGATCTGCACCAGGACCGGCAGCTGTTTCCCAAGCGATTGCGCAGCTTTTGCCAGCGCCTCACCGGCCTCGACCCGGTCCACGCTTTGCACGAGATCGAAAAGCGAAGCGAGGGCTTTGGCTTTATTGGTTTGCACGTGCCCGATGAAGTGCTTTGTGACCGGCGGGAGCGTCTCGAACTTTTTACGCGCTTCTTGCACGTAGTTCTCGCCGAAGTCCGTAACGCCCGCAGCGATAGCTTCTTCGATCGCTTCGACCGGCTGAAGCTTCGAGACGGCTACGATGTTGACGTGCGCCGGGACCTCAGCGCGAAGCCGCGCGTACCGTTCCGCTATCGTCTGCAACTGCTCGTTCTTCCGTGCGATCGCCGCGGCGCCAGCACCAGTAGATCGCAAAGATGCCAATCGGGATCATCGGCAGCGCGTACAGTTGTCCGCCGGTGAGCCCCTGCCACATAAAATCCGCGTGCCGCCAATGTTCCGCAACCGTGCGCGTAATGCCGTACATCGTGAACCAGCTCCAACCGACGACGCCGTCCGGCGGCCGCCTCTTGTAAATGAACAGCAGAATCGGCAGCGTGATCGCGTCCAGAACCGCTTCGTAGAGCTGTGAGGGATGGCGATATGAAATACCCCAGTCCGCCGAGTTACCCGCCACCATGCACCACGGATGGTCGGGAATGCAGACGTCTCCCCACAGCTCGTCATTGATGAAATTCACGAAGCGGGTAAGCGTAATGCCCACCGGCAGCAGGACGACGACTTCGTCGCTGAGCACGCGGAACG
>CAZRQS010000141.1:0-1059 GCA_964602255.1 uncultured bacterium
GCAGAACAGGCCGCCAACAAAATCAGAGACATTCGCGCGCAATTTTCAGTGACGCGAATGCCGCTTTGCGCGAAAGACGCTTTCTCATGAAAACGCTCGTACTTTTATTATGTGTTTCGTTTCTAGCGTTTGAAGGATGCTCATCCGGTAGTCAGGCGCTACCCAAGCAACGTCAACAGACATCGCTCGGACGAGTTTCGATCAGCTTCAAAATTCCGGTACCGCAGCCCGCCGCCGCAAGTTCGTTGCGGCGTCCGCAATATTTTTCGCCGGCGACCACGACGCTTGCAGTTGCGCTCAAAAGCGTGAACGGCGTGGCAGCTAGCAACGGGACCGAAGTCAACGTCCTCGACATTAGCAAGATCTGCACACAAAGCGGCTCGTTCTACTATTGCTACACAACGATTCCGCTGCTTTCCGGCGACGATGTCGTGGGCGCTGTTGCGTACTCGACAAAGCCCTTGGGCAGTCTCACCGGCAACGTTCCATTATCATTTGGCGAAGGCGAAGTCATCGTCGGCAGCGGATCGAGTGCGGAACCCGCGGGAGCCACGAGCATTACGGGCCGGCTGTCCATAACGCTCGCCCCCGTGATCTACGGCGGTCAAGTAATGCCCGGATCCAATCCGCAACCGAACACCGTTCCCATTGCCCTGGCAAGCTTCGTCGATCCGGCGGTGGACGCGATTCCGTCCGGTGCATTTCCGGCACCGTCGCCCTTTGCGAACACGCCGTACCTCGTTGATTCCGACTCGAGCAAATGCACGTATCTGACAAATGTGACCACCGGACAAACGGGTGCCGCTGTTGCGATTCAATCGCCGACGGATCAGATTCAACTCAACAACAGCGGCAAAGAAAGTACCGGTCAGAAAGTTACGGCGACGCTAACGTACGGCGCCGCCGCTCCGGGCGCTACCTTTGCGATTCCGGCGTACTTCCAAATCGCCGGGTCGGTCACGGCAAATCACACCGTTTATCCGACGAACAGCTCGTCGGCGCTCACCTACACTTGCACCAACAGCGGCTGCACAAAGGCGAACTAGGCATGAAATATCT
>CAZRQS010000141.1:1159-7465 GCA_964602255.1 uncultured bacterium
GGCTATTGTCGGTAAACGGCGCGGCGCAAAACGTGGTGACGACGCAGGCGACAACATGCACCGCGACGTCGTGTCAGGTCGGTATCACCGCACCCGTGGGCACGGACACCTTCGCGATTACCTACGCCGTGTTTGCGCCGACGACGATGAATCCCAACTATCGTCCGCTGCTTGCCTATCAGGGACCGTTCTCAATTTCGGTGGCAGCGAATACCAGCAACACAGCCTCGGTGAATTTGATTGGCGTTCCGGCATATTATGAATTGGACGCTACGGGGAACTCACCGTGGAGCGCAGCGATGCCGCTTTCAATGCATTTCGTCGACGCCGCCGCGACGAACTGGTGCACGCCCTCGCAGGTTACCGCGAACAATTGCACTCCATCCGTTTTCATGCACGGCGCATTTGCCAATCCGATAACGCTGACGGATACCGATACATCCGGCCAGACCGCATTGGTTCTGAACAATGGAACGCCTACCAACACGGTCGCCATCACGCAAGCATCGGATACGGTAACGCTGCGTATCAACGCCGGCGCGAACATCACGCAAGCATACGTCACGCCCAGCGGCGCATTCAGTGCTGCGCAGTTTGGTTCGGACTACAGCTCGACGTCGTTACAGCCGTGGTTTACGCAAGACGTGAACGGTCTCGGATTCACGTGCACGAACGGCGCGTGCAAAACAACTGGGCCTTCCAGCGTTACGATTCAGTAACGCCGGAAGGCACACCGAGAAGCAGGGGAAGATTTACGTCGCTAATCCTTTGGCGCCGCAGCCGATTGCCTGATCTTTCAGGCGATCGGTTAAGGTCTGCCAATCCGATTCGAATTGCACTTGCGGCGGCGAGAAACCGCCTTCGGTTTCCAGCGCCTGCTGCGCGAGGTCGCGCGCTAACACAACGTGCGAGCAGTGTTCGGGCTGCCGCGTTATCGCCGCAAGTTGCAACTGCGCGTATGTCGCGCCGACGGTGGATGCAAAATAGTCGGCGAGCCATGGAAGGCGCTCGCCGTTGGGAAGCTGCTTGCCCGTTGTAAGTGCGACTGACGCGCACTTTGAGAATTCCAAATAACTTGTTTTGAGATACAGATGACTTGTGGGCTTTTGCGCCATGACGTGATTCCAGAACCCCATCGCATGGTCGTAACATGCACGTGCGGCTTGCTCTCCGTCGGCGAGCGGCACTCCGGTCGAATCTCCGGGTGCGGCGCTCGCGCGCGTATATCCAGAGAGCGGTAAGGCGAGTGCGATAAGGATCGTTAGTGCCGTGATTGGGCGCATAGGGCAGCTTCCTCGAAAAAACATGTTGCCCGCAAATGTACCCGCTTTCGTCTGCTGTGATACACGCTATTTTGCGCGGAATCAAGCTTTTGTTACTACTGAGCTGCAAAGCATGCGCAGGCTCTGCATAAGCGTCGAAGAAATCCTAGCGAGCGAGGCATCGCAATGGACCTTTCCGGCTACGTCATCTCGCCCTTGAGGGATGGTGACATCTCGCTCTCCCGCGGCTCCCGCAGCGACGTTGCACCGGTACTGCTCGTCACCGCCGAAGACGGCTCACTCGCGCGCCTCAAGGGACTCGAACACGAATTTTCGCTGAAAGATCAGCTTGATAACGCATGGGCTGCGCGGCCGGTCGAGCTGTTCCGGCAAAACGATCGCCTGACGTTGGTGCTCGAGGATCCCGGTGGCGAGCCACTCGATTTGCTGGTCGGCGCCCCGATTCCGGTATCGGAATTCCTGCGCATCGCGATTCCCTTTGCGAACGCACTGCAGCGCGTGCACCGGGAAGGTCTCGTTCACAAGGATATCAAGCCATCGAACGTGCTCGTCGACGTGCAAGGCGGCCGGGTCTGGCTCACCGGTTTCGGCATTGCATCCCGCCTACCGCGCGAACACCCAAATCCTGAGCCGCCGGAATCGATCGCCGGGACGCTCGCATATATGGCGCCGGAACAAACCGGCCGTATGAACCGATCCATCGATTCACGGAGCGATTTATATAGCTTCGGCGTCACGTTATACGAAATGCTGACCGGCTCGCGCCCATTTATCGCATCCGATCCGATGGAGTGGATCCATTCTCACATTGCACGCGCGCCTGTTCCCCCCGCTGAACTCTTAGCAACAGTGCCGGCGCAGCTTTCCGCGATCGTCATGAAGCTGCTTTCGAAAACTCCGGAAGAGCGTTATCAAACGGCAGCCGGCGTCGAAGCCGATCTGCGGCGATGTATGGCGCAATGGGAGTCACAGGAACGAATCGACGTATTTCCGCTCGGGGAGTACGATGCACCGGATCGCTTAGTAATGCCCGAGCGGCTATATGGGCGAGATCGCGACATCAAAGCTCTACTGGCAACGTTCGATCGGATACGCGCCGGCGGCGCGCCGGAGCTGGTCCTCGTGTCCGGTTACTCGGGGGTAGGCAAATCTTCGGTGGTGAACGAGCTGCACAAGGTGCTGTTTCCGACGCGCGGTTTGTTTGCATCGGGCAAGTTCGATCAATTTAAACGCGACATTCCGTATGCCACGTTGACGCAGGCCTTCCGGATGCTGGTTCGCCAGATACTCGTGAAGAGCGAAGCAGAGGTCGAGAAATGGCGGCATGCCATGTCCCAGGCAGTTGGGCCTAACGGCCAAATCGTCATCGACCTTATTCCGGAAGTAGAGTTTATCATTGGGCCGCAGCCGCCGGTTCCGGAGCTGCCGCCTCAAGACGCGCAGAACCGCTTGAAGAGAGTGTTCCGGCGATTCGTCGGCGCCTTTGCGCAGTGCGAACACCCGCTTGTGCTGTTTCTCGACGATTTGCAATGGCTGGATGCAGCAACGCTCGAGCTACTCGAATCCTTGATCAGCGATCCCGAACTACAGCACCTCATGCTCATCGGTGCGTATCGCGACAATGAAGTAAGCGCCTCGCACCCACTCATGCGCACGCTCGAAACAATCGGTAGCACAGGAGTGCAAATTCAAGAGATCGTGTTAGAGCCGCTGCGCCTCGACGACGTAACACGGCTCATTACCGATGCACTCCACTGCGAGCTGCAAGCCGCGCATCCACTAGCGCAGCTGGTGCACCAGAAGACCGGCGGTAATCCATTTTTTGCGATTCAGTTCGTCACGGCACTCGCCGAGGAAGGATTGCTCGTCTTCGAACCCGCCACTGCCGGCTGGAGTTGGGATTTAGCGAGAATCCGAGCCAAGGGCTACACGGACAACGTCGTCGATTTCATCGTGCGAAAGATCAAGCGGCTGCCACAAGTCACGCAGAACGCGCTTCGCCAACTCGCCTGTCTGGGGAACGTCGTCGACATCCGTGCCCTACAGCGGGTTCAAGCCCAATCAGAAGAAGCGATCGACTCGGCGCTCTGGGACGCCGTTCACGCCGGAATCGTCGTACGCTTTGAAGACGCGTACAAATTCTTGCACGACCGCATCCAGCAGGCAGCGTATTCCATGATTTCCGAGCGATTGCGTCCTGAAGTTCATCTGCGCATCGGTCGCGCTATGCTCGAGAATATGAACGAGAGCGAGCTTACCGATCATCTTTTCGATGTCGCCAATCAGTTCAACCGAGGCGCATCGCTGTTGAACGATCGCTCTGAAAGAGTTGGCGTCGCGACAATCGATCTGCGTGCCGGGCAAAAGGCGAAAGCGGCGGCGGCCTACGCTTCTGCGTGCGTATATCTGGGCGCCGGCATGGAGCTGTTGGACGAAAAAGACTGGGCCAAGAATTACGACTTGACGTTCAAGGTGTGGCTGGAGCGTGCGGAGTGCGAGCTTCTGGCCGGAAACTTCGAGACGGCCGAGAGCCTGATTGAAGAGTTACTGCGGCGCTCGGCGAGCGACGTTGAATTTGCGCGTGTTTCATGCTTGGACGTTCAGTTGCATGTATTGAAAAGCGAACAGCCGCAGGCCGTCGAGAGCGGACTCACGTGCCTGCGCCGATTCGGCATCGACCTGCCGGCACACCCGATGTGGGAGCAGGTCCAGAGCGAATATGAGGCGGTCGGGCGGGCGCTCGACTTGCGGCCCGTTGAGAGCCTTGCCGAGCTGCGGGTAATGAGCGACCCAGAATTGCAAGTGGCGCTGCACCTGCTGTCAATTCTTACTGCACCGGCGTACTTTACCGACCTGAACTTATTTTGTTTGCTCGCGTGCCGCTCCGTCAACGTAACGATGCAACACGGCGTCTGCGACGCATCCACACTGGGAATTGCGCTGCTCGGTTTTATTTCGGGCCCGGTCTTTCACCGTTACGGCGACGGCTATCGTTTCGCGAAGCTTGCGTGCACGCTCGTAGAGAAGCATGGCTTCATCGCGAACCAGGCGAAAGTCTTTCATGCGACCGGAACGGTGTCGTTTTGGACGCAGCCGGTTGCAACCGCGATTGACTTCATGCGCGCAACGTTCCGCATTGCCGTTGAAACCGGCGATCTCACGTTCGCGTGCTACGGTTTGTACCAAATCGTCACAGGCGTTCTGCTGCGAAACGATCCACTCGACGTGGCGTGGCGCGAGTCCGAGATGGCATTTGGCTTCGTCCGCGATGCCAAGTACGGCGACGCCGCGGACATCCTTCGCAGCCAGCAACACTTCATCGCAACGATGCAGGGCCGGACCGATGGGCCGTTCGATGAAGCGTCGTTCGAGGACCAGCTTAGTGGGGAGCGGATGACCTTGATGGTCTGCTTCTACTGGATCCTCAAACTCAAGGCGCGGTTTCTATTGGGTGACTATGCCGAAGCTCTTGCGGCTGCGGAGAAAGCGAAACCGCTCCTCGCCGCCGCGGCGGCCCAAATCCAGATGCTCGATTATTTCTTCTACACCGCGCTCACGATGGCGGCACTCTACGATCGTGCTTCGGAGCAAGAGCAAAATGCGTGGCGTGAGCTCCTAGCCGTGCACCTGCAACAACTGCACGAATGGGCCGAAAGTTATGCGCCGACATTTACTGACAAGTACGCCCTCGTATCGGCCGAGATTGCGCGCATTGAAGGGCGTGAGGCGGATGCAATGCGTCTCTACGAACAAGCGATTCAATCGGCCCGGGAAGGCGGATTCGTCCAGTTTGAGGGCTTAGCACACGAAGTTGCTTCACAATTCTATACTGCACGCGGATCGGCGACCGCCGCTCACGCGCACCTCAAAGCGGCTCGACAGTGCTACGCGCAGTGGGGCGCGACGGGCAAGGTTCGGCAACTCGATCGCCTCTGTCCGGGCCTCAGCGAGGAACCGGGTTCGTCTTTGTTGGCCGCGACGATCGACGCACCGCTCGAGCACCTTGACCTCGCAACGGTGATAAAGGCTTCGCAAGCAGTGTCCGGCGAGATCGAACTTGACAAGCTGATCGAGACGCTCATGAGGATCGCGCTCGAACACGCGGGAGCCGAGCGCGGTGTGCTCATTCGTTTTGAGAACGACGAGCCGCTTGTCCGCGCCGAAGCGACGACGCGCGCCGGCGCGATTGACGTGCATTTGCGAGCGCAAGCCGTGACGGCATCCGAACTTCCGGAATCCGTACTGCAGTACGTTGTTCGAACTCACGAGAGCGTTATCGTCGACGACGCGGCTGCGTCGCCGTTGTTCTCCGCCGACGCCTACGTACGGCAGCAGCGGCCCCGGTCAGTGTTATGCATCCCCTTGATGCGGCAAACCGAACTGGTTGGCGCACTCTATCTCGAAAACACGTTTACTCCGCGGGCATTCACCCCCAACGCCACCGCATTGCTGGAGTTGGTGGCATCACAGGCGGCGATCTCGTTACAAAATGCAGCACTTTATGAGGAGCTGCAACGCAGCCAGAGCTTTCTGGCTGAAGGCGAGAGCATCAGCCACACGGGTACCTTTCTCTGGGATACTTGCACGGGAAACGTGTCGTGCACGCGGGAGTTCTACAGGATTTTTGGATACGATCCCGGGACGCTTCGCGATGCCTACACTGCGTTGCATCCGTTCAATATGGAGATGGCTCTTGCGAGGGTCCATCCGGACGACATTCCCTTAGTGCAGTGGACCACCGAACGCGCATCAACCGACGTAAAGAGTTACGACGTCGAATACCGGGCGCTGATGCCGGATGGCTCCATAAAATACCTCCGCTCCGTCGGTCATCCCGTAATAAGTCGATCGGGTAAACTCGAATTCATTGGAGCACTGACGGACATCACCGCGTTCAAACAAGCCGAGGAAGAGTTGAACAGGGCGCGTTCAGATCTTGCGCACGTCACGCGTGTAACAATGCTTGGCGAGTTAACCGCCTCGATAGCGCACGAAGTGAACCAGCCCCTTACCGCTGTCGTCA
>CAZRQS010000142.1:0-7405 GCA_964602255.1 uncultured bacterium
CCGTTTTGCCGAAGTGCCAGCAGCGTTTGCGGATGTGCGGCTTGCGCAAGGCTCAAGCTCTCGTAGTAGGGCGCACCGTTCGCATCGCGATCGAAACTATGGAACACAACGTACCTCGCACGTGAACGCGGCGCGGCCATCATCAACACGTCGGACAAACGTACGCCTTGCCACTGCGCGATAGCGCTCCAGCCCTCGACGCAGTCGTGACGCGTTATCTGCGTGACGTTCATCATATGCTGCAATTGCGCCGGCGTTAGCGCCTGCGGATGCTCGACCAATCCGTCGACGACCAAACGGTACGAATGAAAGCCGTCACGGAGCAGCGCGGTGTATTTCGCATCACTGGGCGTATCAAGCGAATCTAATGGAAAATCCGGTGAAATGTCGCCAGGCTTATACAGCGCAGCCCTGCCGCCGGTCCCGATGATGCGCCGATTCAGGCCTTCCGCGCTTTCTAATACATTGTGAAAGCCGTGGTTATCGTTCAGCGTATTACCGACCGGCCCGCATGCCGAAAGCGCTGCCGTAATCGTGCCTGCCAAAAACAGTCGCCGGTTCATACGCCCGTCCCGTCGTGCGCGCCCAAACGATAATAGCCGGTAATCATCGAACGCAAGTGGTTTACGACGCCGGTCGTGAGCACCAGTCCCAGATGCACGACGAAGAACCCAATAATCGTCACCATCGCCACGAAGTGCCAGAAACGCGCGAACTGCCGGCCGCCGAGCACGTGCGGAAGCCACGGAAACCACGCGTCGAATCCGGGTGAAAGCGCAAAACCGCTAATCACGAGAAGCGGCGCTAAAATGAAAAGCACGAGCGTGTACGCGGTTTTTTGCAGCGGATTGTACTTACCGTGCGCAGGCGCTTCTTTACGCAAACGCAAGTAATAGAGCTGCATCGGCAGTATTTTCGGAACGTCCCGCGCACGCAGCACGAGCTCTCGCAAATCCCGCCGGCCGAAACCCCAAATCACATACGCGATTCCGCTGAAGATCATGATCCACGCGAAGAACAGATGCCAGCGCCGGCCGTCCGCTAAATCCTGGTAACCGGGAATCGTGATCCAGCCGGGAAAGGCTCGCGTCGTTTTTCCGCCCATGCCGTCGTCGGTCCAACCCAGCCAGCCGGTGGTCGTAAACGTGTGTCCGAGAACCGTCGTCGTACCGGCACCGTCGCGCGGCGAGGCAATCTGCAGCACGCGGTGCCGGGTATCGGTCCTGTCGGACGCATCTAGGAACGGTGCCGCGTTGAAAATCTGCAGACCGCTGCTCACGAGCGCGAGAAACGCAACGAAAAATGCCCAGTGCGTCACGCGCGTGACGGCCGAATGCCGGTAGACGACCTTCTGCTGCTCCATCTTCGCTAGTGTAACGCCTCCCGGACCCCGCGTGGATGGGTGCACTGCCTTGTAGACGAATGACGGGGCGCCATGGTCAACAATGTCTTGGAGCGCTCGCAGGAAGGGCCGATTGCCTACGTCAGGCTGAACCGCCCCGACGTTCGCAACGCGTTCAACGCGGAGCTCATCGCCGCGCTAGGCCGGACCTTTGAGGAACTGGGCTCCGAGCCCGGCGTGCGTGCCGTCGTTCTGTCGGGTGAAGGCACGGTGTTCTGCGGGGGCGCCGACATCTCGTGGATGCGCAATTCGCTCGATCTGACCTACGACGAGAATGTCGCGGACGCGCGGGCCATGTCGGACATGTTCCGCGCTATCGACAATTGCCCGAAGCCCGTCATCGGAAAAGTGCACGGTGCGGCCCTCGGCGGCGGAGCCGGGCTTGCTGCCGTCTGCGACATCGTCCTCGCGAGCGCCGATGCGATCTTCGGATTCACTGAAGTCAAACTGGGCATCATCCCCGCGGTCATATCACCCTTCGTTCTTGCGAAGATCGGCGTCTCAAATGCGCGCGCGCTGTTTTTGACCGGCGAACGTTTCGACGCTAAACGAGCGCACCACATCGGCTTGGTGCATGAAGTAGTGGTGGCCGACACGCTGGACGTTTGCATCGAGCGCGTACTGAATGAAATTTTGAGCGCGGGACCCGAGGCCGTCGCGGCCGCGAAGGCGCTCATTCCGCGCGTCCGCGCCGCAACGTATGACGAATCGCGCAACCTCACTGCAAGCGCAATTGCGAAACAGCGCACAACGCCCGAAGGACAGGAAGGCCTTCGAGCCTTCTTGGAACGCCGGAAGGCGAGCTGGATATCGTGATCCGCCGTTTGCTCATCGCCAACCGTGGCGAGATTGCGGTTCGCGTTGCACGCGGCGCGCGCGAGATGGGAATCGCACCGCTCGGGATCTACTCCGAAGCCGACGCGCACGCGTATCACCTGAAGTTCATGGAGGACGCCGTCTGCGTGGGACCGGCGCCCGCAGCGCAATCGTATCTGGATATCGGTGCAGTGGTTGCTGCAGCCAAGACATTGCGCGCGGATGCCGTACATCCGGGTTACGGATTTCTGTCCGAACGCGCGGAATTTGCGAAAGCGGTTCGCGACGCCGGTTTGGTCTTCGTCGGCCCATCGCCTGAATCGATGGCCGCGATGGGCAGTAAGATCGAAGCAAAACGTCGCGTGCGCAAATTCGACGTGCCGGTCGTGCCCGGCTATGACGGCGATGACCAATCGCTCACACGCCTGCGCGATGAAGTGCGCCGCATCGGTTTTCCGCTGCTCATCAAAGCGAGCGCCGGCGGAGGCGGCCGCGGCATGCGCGTTGTGGACGCGCTCGAGCAGTTCGATGAAGCACTCGAAGCTGCCAAGCGTGAAGCGCTCGGGGCGTTCGGTAACGACGAAGTACTCCTCGAGCGGTACCTGCGACGTCCGCGGCACATCGAATTTCAAATACTCGGCGATTCACACGGCAATACGATCCATTTAGGCGAACGTGAGTGCTCGATTCAGCGCCGCCATCAAAAGATCGTCGAAGAGGCGCCGTCCGTCGCGCTCTCACCGCAGCTGCGCGCGCAGATGGGCGCAGCCGCAGTTCGCGCCGCGCAATCGGTGAACTACGTCAACGCCGGCACTTGCGAATTCATGCTCGACGAGGACGGCAGCTACTACTTCCTCGAGATGAACACGCGCCTGCAAGTCGAGCATCCGGTTACCGAACTCGTATACGGCGTCGATCTCGTGCACTGGCAGCTGCGCATTGCAAACGGCGAGCATCTGACGTTAGCGCAAAATGACGTGCAGCCGCGCGGCTGGGCGATCGAAACACGCATCTACGCCGAAGATCCGGCAAACAATATGCTGCCGTCCACCGGTACGATTACCGTCTGGAATCCACCGCAAGGCCCGGGTATTCGCGTCGATGCGGGCGTCGAGCAAGGCAGCGAAGTGAGCGTGTACTACGATCCGATGCTCGCCAAACTCATCGTGTGGGGCGAGGATCGGCCAGTGGCGATCGAGCGGCTCACACGCGCGCTCGAAGATTTCGAAATCGGCGGCATCCGCGCGAACGTTCCGCTCTTACTTTGGATTGCGCGCGACGCAGCGTTTCGTAACGGCGATACCACGACACGCTTCCTGGAAGAACGATTGGACGAATCGATCTTCAGCGCTAAGCAGGCTCTTTCACCCGAGCAGATCGCGAACGCCGCCGGCGCAGTATTGCGCGAACACCGCGCTCCGTGGCGGATCGGCGGCGTCGGCATCCCGCTGCGTTTGGAGATTGACGGGCACGTCGTTGCAATGGAAGCCAGCACGACCGCGGATCCGAACGTGTGGCACATTTCCGGCGATTATACCGGCGAGATACGTCTGGACAAAACCCGTGCAGCCGGCGAGCGCGTACGCTTTGCGGACCCGCCGAGCGTCGAAGGCGCCGCGCACGGCGCACACGGCGGCGCAAACGGCCGAATCACGTCACCGATGCCCGGAAAGATTGTGAAGATCGCCGTGACCGACGGCGATGCGGTCGCGATACACGATCTGCTCATCGTCCTTGAAGCGATGAAGATGGAACATCGCATCGAGGCGCCGTCCACGGGAACCGTGTCGGCGATCCACGTGCGCGAAGGAGATATCGTCGGAGGCGATGCTCTTCTGCTAGAAATGGAATAACGTGCAGGCGGGCCAAACGCTGGTCATGGTGCCGGGCTACAACGAGCCTCCCGAGCATTTCGATCTTTTGCGGCGCGGAACGCCCCTGGTACCCGGCCTTGACGCTTACGGCATCGATTCGATCACGTTCGGTGAATTCGACGACACACTCAGCGAACGCATCGATCGCTTCGCACGGTTCCTTACCGAGCTCAAAAGAAACGGACGGCGTTTTCCGATCATTCTGCTGGGCTATTCTCTTGGCGGCTTAGTAGTGCGCGGGTTTCTCCGGCGATATCCGCATCGCGCGAACGAAGTCAGCCACACCATCATGATCGCAACGCCGAATTGGGGCGTGCAAACATTTATGCTGCCGCAGATTCACATGATGCTCCGAACGCCGGACAAAGCGTTCGGCGACATGGACATCTACGCCGATTTCATTACGTGGCTCAACGGCACGTCCGGGCACTGGGAGCTCACGCCACGCGGATGGCACGACTGGGTGCTCGACAAAGAGCCATGGATCGGGCCGCCGGGAGCCAAGATGATTTCCATCGTCGGACTGATACCGTCGCGCGGCGGCGATAACGACGGCCTTGTTTGGGGCGATTCCGCGACCCTGGGCAGCCGGATCCCCGCACATTTCATAGTCGGACCGCATGCCAATCACATGAACGTCATCGGCCACTTCGATCCGCTCATCATGCTGAGCAAAGGCTTCGTCGCAAACGAACGCGTCTGGCCGCTGACCCTTCGCGCCATGACGCGCTTTTTGGGAGCGCAACCCTCCTGGCGTGTCGAAGACTCCCAAAGCCTATGAGCATCCCGAGATTCGTCACCGTCTGTGAGATGGGTCCGCGCGACGGCCTGCAAAACGAGCACAAAATCGTTCCGACGGCAGATAAGATCCGCTACATCGATCTGCTCTCGCAATCAGGTCTTCCCCTCATTGAAGTCACGTCATTCGTGAGTCCGAAAGCGATTCCGCAGCTCGCCGATGCAACGGAAGTGTTCACGGGCATCCACAAGCGTCCCGGCGTCCGCTACCCGGTGCTGACGCCAAATGTCAAAGGACTCGAACGCGCAAAGGCAGCTGGAGCCGAAGCGATTGCCGTGTTCACGGCTGCATCGGAAGTTTTCACCAAGCGTAACATCAACATGACGATCGACGAATCGATCGACACGTTCCGCGACGTCGTACGCAACGCGAAGGAAAACAACATTTGGGTGCGCGGCTATGTTTCTACCGCGTTCGGTTCACCGTTCGGCGACGAGGTTACGCCCGAGATCGTGTGCGACGTGAGCCGCAAACTGATGGACATGGGCTGCGACGAGCTTTCGATCGGCGATACGATAGGCGTCGGCGTGCCCAGCCAAGTCGACGAGCTCGTGCCGATGCTGGTGCGCGACGTTCCAATAAACAGAATCGCGTTTCATTTTCACGATACGCGCGGCACCGCGCTTGCAAACGTGTACGCCGCGCTGGAGCACGGCGTTTCAATCTTCGATTCCAGCAGCGGCGGCTTGGGCGGTTGCCCCTACGCGCCCGGCGCAACGGGAAACTTGGGAACCGAAGATTTGTTGTACATGCTTCACGGCATGGGTGTGAACACCGGCGTCGATCTCGCAAAAGTGCGCGCCGCATCGCGTTTTATCGCCGGCGTGCTCGGTCACGATCTCACCAGTAAGGCATATCAAGCTTTGGAACGCGCGGTCGCCGCGAAGTGATCGTCAGAGCCGGCGTTCTCTATGACGGTACGATGCGCGCGCCGCGCCGGAACGTGGACATCGTCATCGAGGACGGACGCATCAGCGAGCTTCGCGACGCGAACGGAACGCTCGACCATGAAGCGCCTTGCGTCGTTCCCGGTCTCGTGAATGCTCACGCGCATCTCGAGATGTCCGGCGAGCCCGACCCATTCAGCGCAATTCAGCTGAGCACACCCATGCAGCGCATGCTTCGCGCCGTAGAAAATGCCCGCAAATCTTTGCGCGCCGGCGTTACAACCGTACGCGATCTCGGTGCCGGCGAAAACATCGCGATCGAACTGCGTGACGCTATCGATCGCGGCAGCGTACCCGGACCGCGAATGCGTACCGCAGGCCAAGTTCTGTGCATGACCGGCGGGCACGGGTGGCCGATTGGGCGCGCCATCGATAGTCCTTGGGACGCGCGCAAAGGCGTACGCGAACAGCGGCTCGCAGGCGCCGACTGCATCAAACTCATTGTGACGGGCGGCGTCCTTACGAAAGGCGCGGTCCCGGGCCTCGCACAACTGACGCCCGACGAAATGAGCGCCGCATGCGAGGAAGCCCATCGACACGGACTGCGCGTGGGCGCACACGCGATAGGCACGCAGGGAATAAAGGATGCGTTGCGCAGCGGCGTTGATTCTATCGAGCACGGCCATATGCTCGACGACGAAGCGATTGCGCTCTTCAAAGAGCGCGGCGCGTATTTGGTTCCCACGCTCTGTGCGCCGACGTGCATTCTCGAACATGCCGCAGACGGCGGCCAACCGGAGTACATCGTTCGCAAATCACGCGACTTGACGGAGCACATGGCGCAGAACATCCGCCGCGCATTTGAAGCCGGCGTAAAGGTTGCAGGCGGTTCGGATGCCGGCACGCCGTTCAATTACCATGAAAGCTATGCCGATGAAGTTGTGCTGATGCACAAGTTGCTTGGAATGTCACCGCAACAAGCGCTCCACGCGGCGACTGCCGTAGCCGCCGAACTCGTCGGTTTGCATCGCGGCGTACTCGAGCGAGGCGAACCTGCCGACTTACTGCTGCTCGAACAGGATATCGACCGCGACCTTAGCGCACTTGCGCGTCCGGCCGCGGTCTTCAAAGGCGGCGCGCTGGTTTAACCGACGCTTCCGTCCTTGCGATGGTGCAAGCAGAACGTGTTGCCTTCCGTATCTTCGCACCATGACATCACGCAAACCGGCGTGTCGAATGTGTCGGCTTGCACTTTGCCGCCGAACTCGCGAACGCGATCGGTGGCAGCCTTCACGTCCGCGACTGAAAGCATCGCCCCACCGCACTCGCGCCACGGCACAGCCGCGCCTTTGCCAAGCCCGAAGGTCTGGCCGGCCGGAAGCTCATACTCCACGCCGACCCACTCGCCCGACTCGCTCACGAAGGTCGGCTGAAAGCCCAAGCCCTCTTCGTAGAACTTGCGTGCCCGCGCGACGTCTTTGACCATGTAGTAAACCGCGTCGATGCCGGCCGGAGCCGAAATTTTTGTAGTTGTCATGGATACCAGGATAAACGAGCATAGTTGCCAACTTCTGTCATATATGCTCCTCGACAATCTCCCTTCGACAAGCTCCCCTTCGACAAGCTC
>CAZRQS010000143.1:0-7332 GCA_964602255.1 uncultured bacterium
TAGAAACCTGGTCGGCGAAAACAGAGACGCCTGATGCGGACACCGGCTCGTATCCCGGCAATTGGAACGACACTGTGTATGTGTCCGCGTATACGCCCGTTATCGAATAAAAACCACGGCTATTTGTCGTGGCGACGTAAGATCCGGACGGCGATGCAGCCGTCACGTGTACGTCTGCTAGCGGCTTGTTGTTTGCAATGTCGGTGACCGTTCCGCTTAAAACGCCAACGTTGCTGGCCAGCGCGACGCCGGCAGACGATACGAGAAAATTCCCTAAAAGTAATAGGGTAAGAACGGCACGCCAAGTGGCGTGGCGCCGTTGCAAAGTACCCATAAGTCGTCCTCCACAGAAGAAAATGGGTAATGGGCAACGCGAGCGCGACGGGGATACAGCGTTCTGACCGTGTTTCGGACGCCTCCACGCATCACTCAACGGTGCTAGGTACTAGTTACCCACTTATTCCGTCTGCTACCTTTAGCTAGCTAGGCAGTTCTTATAGCTTCAGAAAATCGACACCGCCGCAGGCCGGAGCACCTCGGAGAAGGCGCGCATCGCTGCAAGGGCGCGTTCAGCCATGCGCCGGCGGCGCTCTTTTTTGTCGCGAATGACCGTCTCTAACGGCGGGAATGGCGCCCATGTCACGTTCGCGGGCTGAAAATCAACGGTCTGCGTGTTTTGCAAGTGGGCGACGACCGCGCCGAATGCCGATTCACGCGGAAAATCGATCGGCGGCAAACCGAGGATTTGGCGCGCGGCATGGGTGCCCGTCATCGCGCCGCATGCGGCGGCTTCGACATACCCTTCCGCACCCGTAATTTGTCCGGCGAAAAACAACGACTGCGTACCGCGCAGCCGTAAATGCGCATCGAGCAACCGTGGCGAGTCGATGAACGTGTTGCGATGCATCACGCCGAGCCGCAGCCACTCTGCGTTCTCTAAACCGGGAAGTTTTCCGAAAGCCTCTTTCTGTGCGGGCCAGGTGAGCTGGGTTTGAAAACCGACAAGGTTAAACGCCGTGCCCTCGGCGTTTTCTTTGCGCAGTTGCACAACGGCGTACGGCGTTTTCCCGGTACGCGGATCGCGCAAGCCAACCGGTTTGAGCGGACCGTATCGCAGTACATCTTCGCCGCGATCGGCCATCGCTTCAATCGGAAGGCAGCCTTCGAAGTACGGAATCTCGCCCTTTGGCGAACTCACGTTGACGGGTCCGGTTTCGAAATCTTTGGGAACGTGGCGCGGCAGCGTGCGCAGGTCTTCGAGCAGCTGCAAATACTGTTCTTTGGTCAGCGGAATGTTGACGTAGTCGTCGCCGTCGCCTTTCTCGTACCGCGATTTGCGGTACATCGGCGTTTCGTCGATGGAATCGGCGGACACGATAGGCGAAGCGGCGTCGTAATAGTGGAGTCGCCCGCCTTGCGGCTCGCTCCGCTGTGAAATGAGCCCGTCGATAGCGTTCAGCAAATCATCGCCCGGCAGCGGTCCGCACGCGACGACGACGGGCCTGTCGAGTGGAATATCGTATATCTCTTCGCGATGCACGGTGATGCGAGGATGCTCGCCGATTCGGCGCTCGACGGCTTCCGCGAACCGATCGCGATCGACCGCGAGTGCACCGCCTGCCGGAACCGCTGCTTCGCGCGCCGACGTGACGATAATCGAATCGAGCAGCGCCAACTCTTCCTTTAACAAGCCGACGGCGTTCTCGAGCGCCGCGCCGCGCAGTGAATTGCTGCAGACCAGTTCGGCGAGATGTCCGGTTTTGTGCGCCGGACCGCTGCGGTGAGGACGCATCTCATAGAGATCGACCGCAACGCCGAGCTGCGCGGCTTGCCATGCCGCCTCGCAGCCGGCAAGTCCGCCGCCGATCACGGTTAAGCGCTCGTTCACTGCACGGCAAGTTCGGTTTCAGGTTCTTGCGACGCCGAAGCTATGCTGCTCACGTCGTGTTCTTTGTCTGCGCTGCATTCCAGCACAGTCGTGCCGCCACGGCGCGACTTCGCAACCACGTAGGAACCGCATACCGGACACGGCTGCGGAACGACGCGGTCCCACGAGACGAAATCGCAATTCGGATAATTCGCGCATCCGTAGAAGATGCGGCCCTTCTTCGATTTGCGTTCGACGATCATGCCGCCGTCTTTGGGACATTTCGCGCCGGTATCTTTAAGGATAGGACGCGTCGTCTTGCACTCGGGATAGCCGGTGCACGAAATGAAACGGCCGAACCGTCCCGTCTTGATGACCATCGGACGTCCGCAGTTCGGACAGATTTCGTCGGTCGGTTCGTCTTTGATCTCCAGGCGCGGCAGCTTCTTCTCCGCCTCTTCGAGTTTGTGTACGAACGGACCATAAAAGTGATCGAGAACTTTGACCCAATCTTCATTGCCCACCGCAACCTTGTCGAGGTCACCTTCCATCTGCGCCGTGAAGTTCAAGTCGACGATGTCCGGGAAGTGCTCGGCCAGCAAATCGTTGACCGCTATGCCGATTTCGGTTGGTTGAAAACGCCGTTCCACTTGGGTGACGTAACCACGCGCCTGAATCGTTTCGACGATCGTGCTGTAGGTCGACGGCCGCCCAATGCGATTTTCTTCGAGCGCTTTGACGAGCGTGGCTTCCGTGAAGCGCGGCGGCGGCTCGGTGAAGTGCTGCTTCGGCTCGAGCTTTTGGAGATCGAGGCGCTCGCGCTCTTCCAGTTTGGGTAAGCGCGTTTTCTTGTCTTCGTCCTTGGACGCCGCAGCCGCGTCGTCATCGCGGCCTTCCTCATAGATCTTGGTGAAGCCCGGGAATTTTACGACGCTGCCCGTCGCGCGGAACGTGTAAGCCTGTCCTGAGCTTGTCGAAGGGGCCGCTTCGATGTCGGCGGTCGTTTGATCGAAGAGGGCCGGGGCCATCTGCGATGCGACGAAACGATTCCAGATCAGCGTATAAAGACGCAATTCATCGCGCTTGAGCACATGCGCCATCTTCTCGGGCGTGTTATGAACCGAGGTCGGGCGAATCGCTTCGTGAGCGTCCTGCGCACCTTCGCGCACTTTGTAGGCGCGGCCACCGTGGTACGCCTCGCCATAGGTTTGAACGATGTACTCACGCGCCGCATCGCGGGCTTGATCGGAGATGCGCGTCGAGTCGGTGCGCATATACGTAATGAGACCCACGGTGCCTTCGGAGCCCAGGTCGACGCCTTCGTACAGCGCTTGCGCGATCTGCATGGTCCGGCGCACCCGCAGTTTCAGCTTGCGCGATGCCTCTTGTTGCAGCGTCGAGGTGGTAAACGGCGGGGCCGCATTGCGGCGGACTTCCCGCTGTTTGATGGACGCGACCGTGTACGTCGCGCCGTTCAGATCGCTCAGAATCTTGTCGGCCTGCGCCTGATTTTCAACCGCGATTTTCTCGCCGGCGCGCAGCGCCAAGTCGGCCGGGAACGTCAGTCCGGCTTCGCGCGGCGTCGAAAGCAGCGCGGTAATCGACCAGTATTCACGGGCAACGAACGCCCGAATTTCGCGTTCGCGATCGACAATCAATCGAACGGCAACCGATTGCACGCGCCCCGCCGAGAGACCGCCGCGGACCTTTGCCCACAGCAGCGGCGATATTTTGTAACCTACCAAACGGTCAAGGATTCGCCGCGCCTGCTGCGCGTTGACGCGGTCGATGTCGATGCGGTGCGGATCCTTAATCGCCGCCATCGCTGCATCTTTGGTAATTTCGTGCAATTCGATGCGTTTGGGGTCCTCGAGTTTGAGAAGTTCCGCCAAATGCCAAGCGATGGCTTCGCCTTCGCGATCGGGGTCGGTCGCCAGATACACTTCGCTGGCGCCTTTGACCGCGGACTTAAGATCTTTAATGATCTCGCCCTTGCCCTTGATCGTCAGGTACTTCGGCGCAAAGCCATGCTCCACGTCCACGCCCAGCGTGCTTTTCGGCAAATCGCGCACATGGCCGACCGAGGCCTTGACGACGTACCGCGCCGGGAGAAACTTCTTTATCGTACGAGCCTTGGTCGGTGACTCGACGATGATCAGGGGCTTTTTCACGGGCCTTAGTATACCGCCGGGGTCAAGTCCCCGGCAAATTTATGGAGCGCGCGTACGCGCGTAATACACCAAAACAGCGGAATGCGTCAACTCGAAATTCGACGGAAATTTGCAATTGTTGCAAAAATTACTTATGATGCGCACAAAGCGCTAAATTGCGCTGTCCACCATCTCGAGTTCGTCCCCCGGGGACGAAGGGAGGATCAATGGATTCCGACATGATGCAAAACGGCGGCACGATGGGTGAAGAAGCTCCCGCGCGCCGCGGCGGACGCCGTAAAAAAGGCGGCCGTAAAAAAGCTGCAGGACGCAAAGCTGCGGGCGGACGCAAAAAAGCAACGCGCAAAGCTGCGGGCGGACGTAAAAAGGCCGCAGGACGCAAAAAGGCCGCAGGCCGCAAAGCTGCGGGCGGTCGTAAAAAAGCCGGTGGCCGTAAAAAAGCTGCTGGACGTAAAAAAGCTACTGGACGTAAAAAGGCCGGCGGACGTAAAAAAGCCGCGGGTGGACGCAAAAAAGCCGGCGGACGCAAAAAGGCCGGCGGACGTAAGAAATCTGCTGGACGTAAAGCCGCAGGCGGACGCAAAAAAGCCGCTGGACGTAAAAAGGCCGGCGGACGTCGCAAAGGCGGGCGCAAGAAAGCCGCCTAGGTTCAAACGAAAAGAGCGGCTCGTCATACGACGGGCCGCTCTTTTTTATGCACTTCGCACGGTTCCCACTCCCACAGTTCATCGTCGTACTGTTTTGTGGCGCCGCATCCGCACTCCCAACGCAACACGTTCATCGGCTTACCGGGCTCGCTGAAATGCGGCCGGACATTCTCTTCGACAGGCTCTCCGAGCCGTTCAACGAGTTCTTCTTTCGAATAACGCATCGCCTATCTTATGCCACGGCCTTGGCATTTGTAACGCGCGCTGAATCAGTTTGAGCCGCTCAGCCGTAATTACCAATCATGTCGTTGCGAAATTTCGCTCTCGCGCTCTACTGCGCCGGGGCTATCTTCATACCTACACATGCGGCAGCGCAATCAAAACCGGCCAAACCGCCCGAACCCTCTGCGGCGGCCACACCGAAACCCACGCCGGCGCCGCCCTACGAAAAAATGCATTGGCGCGCAGTAGGTCCCGCTGGGAGCGGCGGACGTATCGCCGCAGTAACCGGATCGGCAACCGATCCGAATCTGTACTATGTCGGTACCGCGGGCGGCGGTGTTTGGAAAACGACAAACGGCGGCCAGTCGTGGCAAGCGGTATTCGAAGACAAAAAGGTGAGCGCCATCGGCGCGATTGCGATCGATCCGCATAACAACGACGTCGTCTACGCCGGTACGGGCGAGAGCAATCCGCGCAACGACGTGAGCTACGGCGACGGCGTCTACAAAACGGCGGACGGCGGGAAAACCTGGACCAACGTCGGCCTCGGCGGAACGCGCCATATCGCACGGATCCTTGTCGATCCGCGCAACTCGAATCACGTTATTGCCGGCGCGCTGGGCGATGTCTTCGGCGATAGCCAAGAACGCGGCGTCTACGTGAGCGAAGACGGCGGCAAGACGTGGACCAAAACGCTGTACGTCAGCGCAAAAAGCGGTGCGTCGGACTTGGCGATGGACGTGCAACACCCGAACGTCGTGTACGCGGGCATGTGGGAATTCCGGCGTGAGCCGTGGACGTTTCACAGCGGCGGCGAGGGCGGACTCTACAAGTCGACCGACGGCGGTAAAACGTGGACGCGTCTCACGGGCCACGGTTTGCCGGATGCTTCAACGGGCTCAGCACAGGCTATCACCGGACGCATTGGTCTTGCCGTCGCTCCGAGCAACGGCAATCGCGTCTACGCGATGATCGAATCGGACAAGGGCGTGTTATGGCGCTCGGACGACGCGGGTGCGAATTGGACGATGACGACGAACGACACGCTCGCCGTGCAGCGTCCATTCTACTTTAGCCGTCTGGAAGTCGATCCGATGATTCCGGATCATGTGTGGGCGCTCTCGGCCGCGATCGCTTCTTCTCGCGATGGCGGCAAAACGTTTAAAGCAGTTCAGAACGGGCCGCACGGGGATTTTCACGCGATGTGGATCGCGCCGAACGACCCCAAACGTATGATCGTGGGTGAAGACGGCGGACAGGCCATCTCGCTCGATGGCGGACAGACCTGGTTCGACATGCTGAACATGAACATCGCACAGGTCTACCACGTGGGCCTCGGCAACGACAATCCGTACACGGTCTGCGCCGGTCTGCAAGACAATCTCGCCTGGTGCGGCGCGTCCAACTCCAAAGATCCGACCGGCATTCAGAACAAGGATTGGTTTATCACCGCCTATGGCGACGGCATGTGGGCGATTCCCGACCCGATCAATTCGGATTATTTGTGGAGCGATTGGCAAAACGGATCGCTCGTGCTTTACAATCGCAAGACGCGCGATTCGTGGAACATTCAGCCGTACTTTCAATCTTTGGGCGAGCAGTTCGATAACCGGCAAAGCAAGTACCGGTTCAATTGGGATTCACCGCTCGCGTTCGATCCGTTCGACGGGCACGTGGCTTGGTTCGGCGGCAACTCCGTCTTCGAAACGAAGGACCGCGGCTTCCATTGGACGCGTATCAGCGGCGACCTCACGCGAAACGAGAAGTCGCATCAAGCGCCTTCCGGAGGTCCGCTGACCAAGGACGTCTCCGGCGCCGAGTACAGCGACACGCTGCTCTACATCGAAGGCTCGCCGCTGCGCAAAGGCGAGATCTGGGCCGGCACCGACGACGGTTTGGTGCAGATGACGCTCGACGGCGGCAAACACTGGCACAACGTCACGCCCTCCGCGCTCGGCGAGGATAAAGCATGGGGCCGTGTCGAGACGGCAGCGCCCTCGCCGCTGCGCGACGGCACGGCATACGTAAATGTCGATCGCCATCGCTCGGGTGACTTCAAGCCGTATCTTTTCGTAACGCACGATTTCGGCAAGCATTGGACTTCGATCACGAACGGCTTGCCGGACGATCAATACGTTCGCACCGTGCGTCCGGACATTCACAATCCGCAGCTGGTGTACGCCGGCACGGAGAACGGCATGTGGATATCCTTCGACGGCGGCTCGTCCTGGCAGAGTTTCAAAACCGATCTGCCCACCGCGTCGGTGCGCGACATTCGCATCCAGCCCAAGTTCAACGATCTCGTCATTGCGACGCACGGGCGTTCGCTCTTTATCATGGACGACATCACCGGGCTGCAAGGGTTCAAGTCCGCTGGCGCGCGCGGCGAGGTGCTGTTCAAACCACGAACGGCATACGAGTACAA
>CAZRQS010000144.1:0-3999 GCA_964602255.1 uncultured bacterium
AATTCCGCAATTGCATTCAAATACGCTCCGCGATGCGTGTACATGACGCCCTTTGGCACGCCGGTTGTACCGCTCGTGTAATTGATGGAGATCGTATCGTCTTCACTCACTAGGTTCGGCTCAACGCGGTCCGCGGGCGATTCACGAAGGGCGGCTTCGAAGTCCGCCGCTTTTTCCGTTCCCGGTCCGATACGCACGAGAAGAGGGTCCGTACGGCGCTGCGCCAGCAAATGTTCGTATTCGCCGTCGTATACGACGACGGATGCATCGCAGTGCTCCAGAATGTAAGCGATTTCATTGGCAGACAATCGAATGTTCAGAGCGCACAGGCTCGCGCCGGCAAGCGGTACGGCGAAGTGGGCCTCCAGCAATTGCGGAATATTGGGAGCGAGTACCGCAACGCGATCGCCCGGCTGAACGCCGGCTGTTTTGAGCAGACTTACGAAACGGTACACGCGCGCAAGCATTTCCGGATATGTCCGCCGCAGGTCATCGTACACGACAGCCGGTTTTTCGGGATACACCCGTGCTGCGCGTTCGAGAAAATCGACGGGGCTCAGATGGCGCAAGTGCACGGCAGGCTCGCGCAAATCGTTCATGCGACAATGCTATCACTTGCCTGGGATGGTGCAAGGGCTTGGGACTTGGGAAGCCAACGGTGTGGCGATGTCCGAGCGGCTCGATAACCTGGTTGCTGCGCACGCCGGGGTCACGCGCTCGCAAGCGCGCAGCCTCATCATGGAAGGCCGTGTCAAAGTCAACGGTGCGCCCGCGACCAAACCCGGAGCAAACGTCCGGCCCGGCGCGCATATCGAAATCGAGAAACCGCGCCGTTTTGTCAGCCGTGGAGGCGAAAAGCTCGAATGGGCGCTGGACGCATTTCACGTCGATGTAACGGGCACGCATGCGCTCGACGTCGGAGCATCGACCGGCGGTTTTACGGATTGTCTTTTACAACGCGCTGCCGCGCACGTTGTCGCCGTGGATGTCGGTTACGGGCAGCTCGATTGGCGGCTTCGCAACGATCCACGCGTGACGGTCATGGAGCGAACGAACTTTCGCCATTTGGCGGACGATGCGTTCGAGCAACCCTTCGATCTCATCGTCATCGATACTTCGTTTATTTCGCTTCGCACGATCGTGGCGCGTGCGGTAGCATATCTTGCCGCTGATGGTGAGATTGTCGCGCTTGTCAAGCCGCAGTTCGAAGCGGGCCGGGAGCGGCTCGGAAGCGGTGGAGTCGTTCGGGATCCGCGGGTTCACCGGGAGATTTTGCGTGAAGTCCGCGACGCGATGCCCGAGCTCGGCTTGGTCGCCGTCGGCGTGACCACCTCGCCGCTCCTAGGACCGGCGGGAAACCGCGAGTTTCTCATGCGCCTGCGGCGGACAGGCGCGCCGGTCGGCGATGAAGTGATTGACGCGCTAGTCTCCGAAGGTCCAGGCACGTGACTGTTTCGGTGAAGAAGCGCGTCGTCGCGCTGTATGTCGACGGAAATCGAGCGAATGCGCGAGCTCTCGCGTCGCGCGTCGCGCACGGGTTCAGCGAAAGCGGCTATGCCGTATCGCCCGTTGCCGACGGCGGTACGCTCGAGGACGCTGCGCTACTGATCACGATCGGCGGTGACGGCACGCTCCTTCGCGCCGCCCGCCTAGCAGTCGACAACGGCGTACCGATTATCGGTATCAACACCGGGCGACTCGGCTTTCTTACCGAGTTCGACGAAGACGATGAGCATATCGACGAATTGCCGGATCTGCTCGAGCGCGGTCTGGTGATCGAGGAACGTCTTGCGTTGCAAGCATCGTACGATGGCAAAAAGTTTTTCGCGCTCAACGACGTGGTGGTGCGGAAGAGCGGTATCGCACGCCTGATGCCGTTCGGTTTGTGCCTGAATGACGAGCAGGCCGCGCACGTGCCTGCGGATGGTATCTGCGTCGCGACGCCAACAGGATCAACCGCGTATTTTCTCTCCGCAGGCGGCTCGATAATCTCTCCGCACGTTGATGCGCTCGGCGTCGTGCCGCTGCTGCCGCATACGCTGTTTTCGAGACCGATTATCGTGCCGGCAAACTCGCATGTCACCATCACGTGCGATTCGGAACTCGAACACGCGAATTTGGAATGTGACGGTGAGATCGTCAGCGACCTTGCCGGAGGCGCATGCGTCGTGATTGAGCGCTATCCGCGGCCTGTGCGCTTCGCGCGCATCGAGCGATTGCGGTTCTTTGAACGCTTAGAGGAGAAGATGAGCTGGGGCGTTTCCATCAAGGATCAGCGCTTCCGGTAGCCATGCTGCGGCGCCTGACGATCGAAGACTATGGTCTGATACCGCGGGCAGAAATTGTATTCGCGGCCGGCGCGACCATGTTCACTGGCGAAACGGGCTCCGGAAAGACGATGGTTCTCGGAGCTATTTCTTTTGTGCTGGGCGAACGTTCGAGCGCCGACGTCGTTCGCCGCGGTCGTCCGCGCGCGATCGTGACGCTGGAGTTCGATGCCGGCGATGCGCTGCGCGAGCGTTTAGCAGCCGACGGATTCGAACTCGATGGCGACGAGGACGCAACGATTTCGCGTGAAGTCTCGAGCGAGAGCGGCAAATCGTCGATTCGGTTGAACGGACGCCCCACTACGGCCGGATACATTCGCGAACTCGCTTCGCAGATCGTCGATATTGCGGGGCAGCATGAAGCGCAGCGTCTCCTCGCGCCGGCGTATCACGTGGAGCTGCTCGATCGATTCGCAGGGGATGAAGCGCTTGCGGCTCGCGAGCGCGTCGCATCGTTACACGCGCTCCGCACCGAGATCGCGCAAACACTCCGATCGCTCGATCGCGACGAGCGTCGTGCGCAAGAGCAGTTTGCATTTGCAAAGTTTGCCCTCGAAGAAATAGAGGGCGCCGCACCGGAGATCGACGAGGACGAACGCCTCACTCAGCGACGCCGTGTCCTGGACAATTCGGAGAAGGTTGCACTCGCACTGCGGTCGGCCCATGAAGCGCTCGCCGGCGAAGATGGTGCCGCGACGGACGCGCTCGGAGCGGCGTCGGCTGCGCTGCACCAAATTGCCGATATCGCTGAAGATTTTGCGCAAATGGGTCGAGCGACGGAGGCGCTGCAAAGCGAAATAAGCGATCTCGCAACGCGTATTTCACGGGATCTCGATGACATGGAGTTCGATCCGGCCGAACTGGAGACGATCAACGCGCGGCTGGACGTTCTCGATACGCTCAAACGCAAATACGGCGGAACGCTGCAAACGGTGCTGCAATCCTCTGCGGAGTTTCGCGCGATCATCGAAGTATTCGGCAACAAGGATGAACGAAAAACTCAGCTCGAGCGCGAGCTCCACGATGCCGTGCAGCAACTGCGCAAGGCGGCCGAACAGCTGTCCCGCTTGCGACATGCCGCGGCGGACCGCTTGCGCAAAGCCGTAGAAGTTGAGCTCAAAGACCTCGCGCTCCCGTCCGCGCGGTTCGGCGTGCAGTTCGACGCGCTGGAAGAGACCGGACCCGGCGGCGGCGAGGATCTGCAATTCGTTTTTGCTGCAAATAAAGGCGAGGCCGAGCGTCCGCTCGCGCGCGTCGCGTCCGGCGGCGAACTGTCGCGCGTACTGCTTGCGCTCATCGTCGTGCTCGCCGGCACGCGCGGGCGCACGGCGCTGGTTTTCGACGAAATTGATACCGGCGTAGGCGGCGTAACGGCGACCGCGGTCGGCGCACGCTTAGGGCGTCTCGCGCAGACCGCGCAAGTTATTTGCGTCACCCATCTCGCGCAAATCGCGTCTTGGGCGGATGCGCACTATGTCTTGGACAAGAGCGAGACGCGCAATGCAACGGCAATAGAGGTTCGCGCGGTTAGCGGAGACACAGAGCGTACCGGGGAGCTCGCGCGTATGCTCTCGGGCGAGGCGCACGAGATCGCTTTGCAGCACGCCCGTACCCTCTTACAACAGACGAACGAACGGCGTTTGGCGGTTTAGTACACCGAAGCGGGAATGCG
>CAZRQS010000144.1:4099-7290 GCA_964602255.1 uncultured bacterium
TAGGTTCACCTAGGCTTACCGATGGCTCGAGGCCGTCGCCGTTCTGCGTTGCGCCAGCGTCGTTCGTATTCCGGAAATTCACTAGCCTTCAATAACAAAGCGTAGAGCTCGTCGGCAGCCTTGTAAGTGCGATTCAGCTCAACTATTCGGGTTCGGCCTATGAGGCGCGTGACAATAACGCCCGAGCGTTCCAATGAAGCTAAGGCCCGGCGTATCTCGATGCGCTGCCGGCCCAAGATTTCGGCAAGCTCACCGGTATAGGTGGTCCCCAGGCGAGCGATTGCTACCAATGTATCCGTGCGCACCTGAGAGCCGAACAATGCATCCATAGTCGGCTTGTATTGTAAACACATTTGTACTCATATGGGTACAAATATGTATCCAAGTGGGATACCGGCTTCTGCCCCCTAAGGCATTTGGTGAATCTTGAGCAAGTTCGTGCCGCCTGCGCCGACCGGCATGCCGGTCGTGAAAGCCACGCTGTCACCGTGATCGACCAAACGCTCACCCAGCAGGCGCTGTTCCGTGATGTGCAAGAGCACGTCGATGGAAGAGTAATGCTCGATCAAAATCGATTCGACTCCCCATAACAGCGCGAGGCGGTTTGCTACCTCGACCTCCGGCGTGAGTGCAACGATACGCGCTCTTGGCCGGAACGCGCTGATGTGATGCGCCGCATTGCCCGTTGTCGTCCCCGTGACGATGTACGGCAAATTCAGCTCTGTACTCGAGCGCATTGCAGCTTCGGCAATCGACGTGGCGACGTTTCGATTCGCGCCTTCGAGGCGGCGCAGCTGCAAAATCTCGTGCGGGTACTCTTTTTCGACTTCGCGCGCAATTTCAGCCATAACGCGTACAGCTTCGGTGGGGTACTGGCCTCGCGCGGTTTCGCCGGAGAGCATGACGGCGTCCGTGCCGTCCAAGATCGCGTTTGCGACGTCCGTCGTTTCCGCGCGCGTAGGACGCGGGCTGAACGTCATCGACTCGAGCATTTGCGTCGCGGTGACGACCGGTTTGCTCGCGCGATTGCAACGCGCAATGAGATCTTTTTGAATCAGCGGTACCTGTGCGAGCGGCACTTCGATTCCAAGGTCACCCCGCGCCACCATTATTCCATCCGCAGCCTGGATAATGTTCTCGATGTCTTGCAGCGCTTCGTGCTTCTCGATCTTCGCGAGAACGTGAGCGCTCTTGCCGCGTTCCTTGATGAAATTTTTGACGTGGTGGATGTCGTCGGCGCTGCGCACGAACGAAACCGCGACGTAATCAACGCCTTTGTCCAAGCCGAACGCCAGATAGTCCAAATCGCGCTGTGAAACGGCGGAAATATTTAGCGTTCCGTCAGGATAATTGATGCCTTGCTGCGCGCGCAATTCACCGCCGGCCTCAACGGTCGTGCGAATTTCAGTCGAAGTCTTGTCGAGGATGCGCAGCGTAATCGCGCCGTCCTGTAAATACAGCCGCGTTCCGACGGCGACGTCCGTCGGCAAGTCGTGATACGAAACAGATACGCGCTCAGCTGTACCGGGAACGTCTTGGTTGGTGAGGACGAACGATTGCCCGCGTTCCAGACGCACGGAAGCAACCCCGTCTGCGAACTGTCCGGTTCTCACCTTCGGCCCAGGCAAATCTTGTAGGATTGCGATATGCTGATCGAGTTCGCGTGCTATCTCGCGGATTCGATCGTAGTTCTCGCCGTGCTCTTGCGGCGTTGCATGGGAGAAGTTCAAGCGAAAGACATTCGTGCCCGAAAGAATGAGCGCGCGAATGATCTCGGGATCGCGCGACGCAGGTCCAAGCGTGGCGACGATCTTCGTACGTTTCTGAATCTGTTCCATCAGCTCCAGGCGGTTGCGCGAGAAGTCCCGAATGGTCCTGCGTTTGAAGCGTGACCCCAGCGATCGACGTGCTCCGGAACGAAACGTGGTCAGTTTTCTGGCCTCGTTGTTCTTGCATGCGCTCATCGCCTATTTTTTATTTTCGCTCGCGACCTCGTCGTCGGAGCAATCCTCGCCGGAATCGATTTCCGGCACCTCGATCGTCACGGTGACTCGAGCGGCGCCGAAACAACCGGCGCCTGCAAGCACTGCCCGCGCCGCTGTCCCCGTTCCGCATGCACCGGTCATTCCGCGTCCGCGCGTCGCGGCGCAACCGCGTTCGGCGCCCCCGCATCCGCGCGTTGTGCACGAGCTCGCGAAATTCGCTCCGACCGCACCGCCGAATCCAACGCCCGCGCCGGTCAGTTCGTCCGCACCCAATCCCGTCCCGACCCAAGCGCAGATCGTCGTCACGCCTGCGCCGCTAGCGGCTGCCGTACCTACGACGGCGCCTGCGAAGGTCGCGGCTGTCAGCATCAAGGCTCCACCCACCGCCGCGCCTCAACCGCGTCCTAGCGCAATCCCATCGCCAGTCCCCTCGCGCGCGCCGCTGCCGACTGCGGCGCCCAAGGCACCGGTCAGCACGCCGGTTCCCGAGCCGTCGGCTCTCGCCGCTTCAGCCGCTCCGCTTGTCGCCGTGTCCACGCCGCAGCCGTTAGTCACGCCGGGGAGTCCCTCACAAATTAAAATCGCCGCCCCGGCTGCAACGCCTTCACACGCACTCGCAGCAAGCCCGGGTCCCAAGCCCGCAGGTTCCCCAGGCCCCAAACCCATCGCGCCGGTTAAAGGGCCTTCCGTCGTCCGTCCGATTCAGGCAGTACCGGCGACGCCGCGTCCGGCTCCCGCAGGCGGGGCGCCATCGAAGCGCGGCCAGACGATAAATCAGCGCCTGCGAAACCTCATTCCGACCGCGACGCCGTCAGTCTCGCCCGCGCCAGGTAAAAAATATTCGTTCCTTACGAACCTCAAGCCGACGCCGGAACCGGAGCCGACACCGCCGCCTGATGTGCTTGCCGCGACGAAGTTTTTGTTCGTGGAGAACGTTGCAGGCGAGCGCTGGAAGCAGTCCTATCTTGGAACAGCACCCGAAGAGCGCTACGTCAAAATGTACGTAACATCAGTCAAGCGCGTCGGCTTCATAAAGTGGTGTACTGGATGGCTCGTGCGCGCGCCCGTCGCGGGCAACGCGCACTGGATTATTGAGGAGAACACGAGCTACATTTGCGCGGGACATCTGGATCCGTTCACGCCACCTTCGGCAGGGCCCTCACCCTCGCCCAGCCCTTGAGCCACCAGCGTCTCGCCTATTGTCGG
>CAZRQS010000145.1:0-7204 GCA_964602255.1 uncultured bacterium
ATGAGTGAATTAGACGAGAATTTGAAGCAGCTCCGTGGGCGTTTTGATGAAGCGCTCGCTGGGGTGCGGGATGAGAAAGCGCTGGAAGATGTGCGCGTGCACTTTCTTGGGCGCAGCGGTGAAGTTACGTTGTTGCGGCGTGGCATTGGGCAGCTGCCCGCGGGTGAGCGGCCGAATGCCGGAAAGGTCATTAATGAAGCCGTTGAGGGGATGGAAACGGCGCTTCGGGATGCTGAGGGGGCGCTGCAGTCGCTTGCGTTTGAGTCTGAGCTTGCGCAGAAGATTGATGTTACGTTTCCGGCAATTCCCGCGCCCGTTGGGTCGATTCATCCGATACGCCGGATCATTGAAGATATTTGCGGGTTCTTTGGGCAGCATGGGTTTGCCGTCGTCTTGGGGCCTGAGATTGAGCCTGAGTATTACAACTTTGATGCGCTGAATATTCCGGCGGATCATCCGGCGCGGGAAGGGTTTGATTCGTTTTGGCTTACGGATAATTTGTTGCTGCGGCCGCATACTTCGCCGATGCAGATACGGACGATGCAGCAGCATCGGCCTCCGATCGCGGTGGTTGTTCCTGGGCGCTGTTATCGACGAGATGCTGTCGATGCGCGGCATTTGTTTCAGTTCACGCAGATTGAGGGGTTGCTCGTCGGTGAAGATGTGCATATGGGGCACTTGAAAGGCATGCTGACCGGCATGTGCCGTGAGCTGTTTGGGGCCGATCAACAAGTTCGATTCCGGCCGTCGTTCTTTCCGTTTACCGAACCAAGTGCGGAAGTGGATACGACGTGTCCGCTCTGTCGTGGTTCCGGCGGTGAATGCCGTATGTGTGGTGGGTCGGGGTGGATCGAGCTTGGCGGATCCGGTATGGTTCATCCGAATGTGCTGCGCAACATGGATTACGATCCGGCGGTGTATTCGGGATGGGCGTTCGGGTTCGGCGTCGAGCGTATGGCGCTCGTGCGTTACGACATTGATGATATTCGGCGGTTGTATGAAAACGATCCCGACTTTCTGTATCAGTTAGCTTAGTCTAGAAAGAAATATGCGCGTACCTTTAGCTTGGCTTCGGGAGTATGTGGAGCTGCCCGGCGATCCGCAAGCCGTTGCGGATATGCTTGCAAATATTGGGTTTCCCGTCGATGCGATTGAAGAGCGGCCCGTAGTCACCGGTGTTGTCGTTGGACGCATCGAGCAGCTCGAAAAGCATCCGAATGCCGATCGGTTGCAAGTCGGGAAGATTAATGTTGGTAATGGGTCGCTGCTGACGATAGCGACTGCCGCTACCAATGTTGAGCAAGGGCAGACTATAGCCGTTGCTACTATTGGTGCGCAACTTCCGCATTTGAAGATTGAGCGGCGCAAGATGCGCGGCGTCGAGTCGGAAGGCATGATGATTTCCGCCGACGAGCTCGCATTGCCGGGTGACTGGTTTGAAGACGGTATTATGCAGTTCGATCCCGATCTTGCGCTGGGTACGGATCCGGTCGAGTATTTCCGGTTGAATGAAGCGGTGCTCGACGTCGATGTGACGAGCAATCGGGTCGACGCGATGTCCATGATTGGTCTTGCGCGTGAACTGGCGGCATACCAAGGCGTTGCGCTGCGGATGCCCTCGCTTGAGTACAACGAGCGCCCGAATGAGTACGTCCCGCAGATTACCATTGAGACGCCGGATTGTCACCGGTTCGTTGCTCAGATTTTTACCGGCGTACAGGTGCGTCCGTCGCCGGCGTGGATGCGCATTCGCCTTGCGCTCGCGGGACAGCGGCCTATCAATAACCTCGTCGACATTTCGAACTACGTCATGCTCGAGACGGGCCAGCCGCTGCACTTCTACGACGATACCAAGATTCCGAATCATCACCTCATCGTGCGCGATGCCGTTGATGGCGAGGTTTTGTTGACGCTAGACGACGAGCGGCATGAACTTACCTCGAAAGATTTGGTGATTGCAAGCGTACGCGGCCCCGAGGGCCTCGCGGGACTCAAGGGCGGTAAGTCGAGTGAGGTTACCGAGTCGACGAATGCAATTCTGCTCGAGAGCGCAAATTTCACCGGCGCGCGCGTGCGCCGCATGAGTTCACGGCTTGCGTTTCGCACCGAAGCGAGCTCGCGTCACGAGAAAGCCCTCCCGCTTGCGCTTACCGATCTCGGGCAGCAGCGGGCTGCGCATCTGCTCACGCGGTTCGGCGCGGTTGCGCATCCGCATAAAACGTTCGGGGAAGATGTGCGTGCCGTGCCGCCGATTGCATTCGCCGTGCGCGACGTCAAACGGCTTCTCGGCTACGAGCTCACTGCCGAAGAGGTGCGTGAGTATTTGGATCGCCTCGGATTTACGGTTGAACCGCGAGACCCGCGGCACTTGCTCGTTACGCCGCCGCTCTGGCGCCGGGATGTGAGCGTCTGCGCCGACGTCGTCGAGGAGATCGCCCGTATGGCGGGTTACGACCGCATTGAAAGCGCGATTCCCGCAGTTGCGCAGCACGAAATTCGCAGCGCCGATTACCAGATGGAAACCCGCATCGCAGAGACGCTGTGCGGCCTGGGCTATCACGAGATCATGACCGTCGCCATGCACGGCGCGCAGGTCTTCGAGCGTTTGCGTCGCGTCGGGCTCGCGCCGCCGGTCGAACCGGTCGAAGTACTCAATCCCCTTTCGGAAGATCAACGCTATCTGCGGTTCGCGCTCTGGCCGGCGTTCATGGAATACTTTGCGCGCTTCCCGCAACCGGTGGGCGTCTTCGAAAGCGGCCACACCTTCTATCGTGAGGACGGTCAGCCGCTCGAGAACGCGATGGTGAGCTTCGCCTTTTCCGCGCAGCCGCTCGACGAACCGGCGTGGCGCGATTCGCATTTCTTGCGCCTCAAGGGTCATGCGGAAACGCTGATGCACGAACTCACGGGAAGGCGGGACTTCGAATACGCCGCCGATTTGCGGACCGGCGGGCATCCGGGAAAGACTGCGGCGATGCTGCTCGACGGACGCGAAGTTGCCGTGCTCTGCCAACTCGATCCGCGCGTGCAAGCTGTGTTCGATGTTCCTATGCCCGTGTACGGATGTTGGATCTATTTGGAGCGCATTCCCGAATACACCTGGCCGCGGTACCGGCCCGCTTCAAAGTATCCGTCGACGTATCGCGATCTCGCGCTGGTGTGCGATCTCGACGTCCCAGCTGCGCGCGTCGAAAAAGTGATCGCGCAAAGCATCGGACCCCTCTGTACCGGCGTTCGCACGTTTGACGAATATCGCGGGTCGCAGATTCCACCGAACAAAAAGAGCCTTGCGTTGCGCGTAACGTTGCAACGGCCCGACGCGACGATTACCGATGAAGAAGCGGATGCGGCGATCGAACGCGCTCTCACGGCACTGCGCGAGCAGCTGAATGTGACGCTGCGGGCTTAGACGATGGTTTGGCCCGACATCCTCATCGGAGCGATTCTGCTCTTCGCGGCGCTCAAAGGGTATAAGCGCGGATTCGTGATGGAGCTTTCCGGCGCCGTCGCGCTCATTCTTTCACTCATCACCCCGTGGTTCTACAACGGCGCGTTCGACCCGATGCTCGAGAACGCGCTCCATATGGGCGCAGGCGCTGCTCACGTCATCGCGATGTTTCTAGTCGGCATAGCCACCTACTTTGCCGTGCTCCTGTTCGCGCGAGTGCTCAACGCCGTAGCGCGCTTGCCGGTACTCGGGTTTGGAAACGCGCTCGGCGGCGGCGCCGTTGGTTTACTCAAAGCCCTTGTCGGCGTGTGGGTCGTGCTCTATATCGCGCTCTTCTTCCCGCTCTCACGCGACATCCGCGCCGATCTGCATCGATCGGCGCTCGCGCAATATATTACGAAGCCCAACGCGATGGTGGACGAGCGGCTTAGCGCGACGCTCCCGTGGTTTGCACGCCCATATACGCAGCCGATCTTTGCTCGGCATCGTGTTTAGTTCCGCTGGCCATATCCAAGAACACGCGTAGCGCCGCTTGAACGCCTGCACCGACACGCACCGGCACGTTGTACTCCAGCAGCGCCATCTCAATCGCACCGAGTGCGCCGAGCACGTCGGTTTGCGAGATCTCGCCCATCGTTCCCATGCGAATGATCTTGCCTTTGAGTTCGAGCTGACCGCCTGAAAGCGAGACGCCGCGCTCTTCACGCAGCTTGCGCAGCAACGTGGCGGCATCGACACCCTCGGGCACGTTCCCAGCGACAACCGTGACCGAATGCGCGCCCGGTTTTGAAAAGACCCCGAATTCGAGCGCGATAAACGCCTCACGGATAGCGTGCGCGTACATTTCGTGGCGATGCCGCACCTGCTGCGCGCCTTCGTTGTGATAATGCGCGAGCGCAGCGTCAAGCGCGAAGCAGATGGAAACGGGCGGCGTCCACGGGGTTTGCCCCTGCCGCGCAAATTCGCGTGCTTTGATCAGATCGAAATAGAAGCGCGGCGTTTTGGACTCTTCGATGGCCTTCCATGCGCGCGGACTTACGGCGACCATTGAAACACCCGGCGGTGCTGCAAGCACTTTCTGCGAAGCGCTGACGACAACGTCGTAGCCCCATTCGTCCATCCGGAAATCCGTCGCGCCCAAACCGCTGACGGAATCGACGATGCTGATTGCGCCGTGTTCGCGCACGATCGGTGCGAGACGCGCCATGTCGTTTTGTACGCCCGTCGACGTCTCGTTGTGCGTCAGAAGAATGCCTTTGTAACGGCGCGACGTGTCGGCGGCGAGCCGCTCCGCGAGCGCATCGGAATCGATGGCATAACCCAAGTCCGTGTCGAGGACGTCGACGTTGACGCCGTACGTGCGCGCTATTGCGATCAGGCGCCGTCCAAAAACGCCGACCGGTGCTGCGAGAACCGAGTCCCCGGGCGAGAACGTCGACGCGACCGCCGCTTCCAGACCGCCCGTTCCGGATGAGCCGAGCAGCAAAATATCCGCGTTCTGCGTGCCAAAAACCGGACGCAGTCCCTCGTCGATGCGTTTTGCAAGTGCCGCGAATTGCGGCCCGCGATGATCGATGAGCGGCTTGCTCATTGCCGCGAGGACTTGCTCCGAAACCGTAACGGGGCCCGGTATGAACAGCAGATTCTTCTTCATTTGGACAGGCGCTTCGCCAAAGGGCGTAGCCTGTCCTGAGCCTGCCCGTATAAAGCGGGGCTCGCTTATTTGATGGTATATAACTAAGGCATCATGGACCTGAAGAAAGTCCGGTTGACGGAATTATCGTCCTGCGCGGGTTGAGCGAGTAAACTCGGCTCTGCCGAGCTGGCGCAGGTCCTGCGCCGCTTGCCCGTCACGACGAACGAACGCGTCCTCGTCGGCTACAGTACCGCCGACGATGCGGGCGTGTATAAAGTGCGAGACGATCTAGCACTAGTGCAGACCGTTGATTTCTTCACGCCCATCGTCGACGATCCGTTTGACTTCGGACGTATCGCTGCAGCGAATGCGCTCTCCGACGTGTACGCCATGGGCGGTGTCCCGATCAGCGCTTTGAACATCGCCGCGTTTCCAATCGAAACGCTCGATGCGCGTATTTTGGAACGCATTTTGGAAGGGGGCGCAACGGTTGCCAAGCAAGCGGGCGTGGCAATTTTGGGCGGACACACGATCAAAGATAGCGAGCCCAAGTATGGTATGGCCGTTGTGGGAACCATCGATCCGCGCAAGATCGTTACGAACGCGAATGCCCGACCTGGAGACATCCTCGTTCTTACCAAGCCTCTCGGGACGGGTGTTCTCGCTACCGCGCTAAAGCGCGAAGCAATACGGGAGCGTGACATGCAAGACGCCGTCGATTGGATGACCACACTCAACGATCGTGCGGCCGCGGCAATGCTGGCGGCTCACGCACATGCAGCTACCGATATTACGGGTTACGGTCTATTGGGTCACGCGGCTGAAATGGCGAACGCGTCGCAAGTCGCGCTTCACGTCAACGCCTCCAGCGTGCCGCTGTTGCCGGGCGTTATCGATCTCATCGAACGCGACGTCGTTCCCGGCGGCAGCAAAGAAAACGCCGAATTACACGCACATTTCACAGAATTTTCCGCCGGCGTTCCAACGTCGCTTCGTATTGCGCTTTCCGACGCACAAACCTCAGGCGGATTGCTCATCAGCCTTGCACCGGAGAACCTAGACACGCTACGGCACAATATGCAGGGAGAGCGTACTCTTTGCGCGGTGATCGGAGAAGTGCGCGAAGGTCAGGGTATAACGGTCTGGCAATGAAAGCTGTCCTGGCCGCGCTTGGAATACTCGCAACTGTAACTCAGGTCTCCGCCCCGGCACGTGCGACGGAAGAGCAAGACCCGTATAACATTTTTGCGCGCGCCCGGGCCGTGTGGTCGGCGCAGCACTACCCGCAGTATCTTTCATACACCATCGCCGTGCACGTTACCGAACACGGCGTTGATAAGAGTAAGCATTACCACCTGACGTACGATGCGCAGAACGAGGCGATCGACGTAAATCCGGTCAGTGACGAAGAACACGCTGCACCGCCCGTCGTTACCGGTTTTATTTGGCACTTGCAGCCCCGGCGCCAAGGCCGCGTGCTGTTTGACAAGAAAGTCGGCAATCCGGGTGAGGCCGTCGATTATTTGGGCGTACCGAAACTCGCACCGACGTATTCGTTCGGCCTCAAAGCGCATGCGGGAACCGAGAGCGGCCGTGACGACGACGCGCTCATTGCGCAGATACGCCAAGAGTTCAACGATCCGATGCCGTCCGCAAAAGATAAGGAACTTACGTCGCAAGGAAAACTCAAATCTATTGCCAGCGTGACTTCACGCGCACGGGCATATACGATTCGGCTTTTCGGCATTGAGCCTGTTGCAGGCCGCGACTGCTACCACTTGTCGCTTCAACCCAACGGCGATCCGAAGCAACGGCGCCTACGCGAGGTATGGGTCGACACGCAGACGTTTGAAACGCATCAACTGGTCAACGCTGGAAACTTCACGGGCTCCGTCGTCCCGTGGCTGGTTACGTTCGAAAATATCAACGGCGCAACGTACATCGCGCAAGAGGTAGCGCAAGCTCCCGTCGGCGTTGGTGAGCATCGCTACGAACGCGCGTCGATTGCCTTCGAATCGATATCGGCGACGTCACGCCCGACGCGAATGGCGAACGGAATCTTTGCGTCCAAAGAGATCATGACGGAACCGGTGGACGGGGACATCAAGCGTTTGTAAACA
>CAZRQS010000146.1:0-7177 GCA_964602255.1 uncultured bacterium
GGCATCCTAACACGGATAAAACGTTCGGCCCAGGGGCACTGGTTCGCTTGGCCGCCGGTCACAACGCAATATGTAGAGCCGCTTTTCACATAAACCGTTAAGCATTTAACTACTACAATTGGAACTCGGCATGTCATTTGATTTCGCGTACGATCGCTTACACGAAGCACGTTTATCTTTTGGCCCGTACACGGTCGATGCTGCGCGTAGAGTCGTTCTGAAAAATGAGACTCCTATTCGCCTGACGCTTCGATGCGTCGAGCTACTGATCGCTTTCTTGCGCCACCCTGGACAAACGCTCACCAAAGAGCAGTTGATTGAAGCTGCCTGGCACGATCCCGCAGCGTCGGACGCGACGCTTGCACAACACGTATTTACGCTTCGGCGCGCACTTGGAGGCGATGGAACGGAGTGGATCCGAACCGTGCCGCAGGTCGGATATCGCTTTACCGGCATGGTCAACGTAACGCGCGACTCGCAAACCACGGCGCTACAAGAATATGCGCGTGGTGCCTCAACGTTTCGCTCGCTCATGACGTATCAGGGATTACAATCGGCAATCGAGCTCTACGGACGAGTGCTTGCTCTCGATCGCACGAACGTAAACGCTTATGCCGGACGAGCGGCATGCTTGCGCTTGCTCGCTCAGTTGATGTATGCCGATCCGTTGGCATGTCTATCTTCGGCAAGACGCGATGCATATGCGGCACTCGAGTGCGACCCGCGCAATGTCGATGCGCTGGTTGAGGCGGCCTACGCAAGCGCGTTGTACGATCGCGATTTGCACGCCGCCGCGGCACACGTCCTGAGTGCCGAGCGCCGTCACGCGGACCATCCCGAAGCGCTGAAACTGCGCGCCTCTCTTCATTTAATGCATGGCGACGTCGCCGGAGCGCTGCGCATTCATGGCGATCGTCCCGGCGCACTTCGCGGTGCGCTGCTCTATCTTGCGCGTCAATACGCGCGTGCGCGGGAAGATCTCGGCAAGCAATTGGACGACCCGCTGGTGCGCCTGTTCTATTCGGCCTGCCGCTTTTTTGAAGGCGACGTGGTCGCCGCGCGCGATGACTTTCAAGCCCTCTACCGGCAGGAAATCGACGTAAGCGCCAGTGGCCAATCGAACGTGCGCCATTACGCGCTCGCCTTCCTTATTTATGCCAACGCGAAGGGCATCGACGTTGCTGCCGCGCGCCGGGGCATCGTTGATCTCGCACGCTTGAGTCAAGAGCGGTACGTTTCGCCGATGGCGCGAGCGATCGCACACGCCGGCTTCGGAGAGCGGGATGCGGCGCTCTCGTTTGTCGAGGAGGCGGTATCGCGTCGCGATCCTTGGACGATGCACATCGCCGTCGATCCGTTCATGGATGATTTGCGTAGCGATTCGCGGTTTGCGCGTCTGCTGCACGTCGTCGCGGGCATGCAGGCGGCGTGATCTACGACTTCGGCCCGTTTCGCGTTGATGCGCAGCGCTATGAGCTCCTTCGCGAAGGCGTTCAGGTGCCGCTCAAACGCAAAGCGGTGCAGGCGCTGGTCGCGCTTATCGAGCGTCGCGGCGAACTGGTCACGAAGAAAGAGTTGATCTCTGCCGTATGGGGCGAGCACGGTACGACGACCAACAATCTCTCGCAGCATATTTTCATGCTGCGCGATGCGCTCGGTGATGCGGGCGGACAAGACGCGTACGTTCTCACCGTTCCGCGCGTGGGCTACCGGTTTGTCGCGTCGGTCGACCATGAAGAAGGCGAATCCGCCGGCAAGGTGATCGCGCGCCACTACTGCGCGAATGCAGAACATCTGTGGCAGATGCGCACGCACGCATCGATCTCGTCGGCGATATCACTCTATCAGCAGGCGTTGCAAGAGTATCCGCGGTGTGCCGACGCATATGCCGGTTTGGCAACGTGCCATTACCTTTTGGCGGAGTACATGTTCGAGCCGCAAAGCGAATCGCTCGAGCGTGCGGAACGCGAAGCGTTTCGAACGCTCGAGATCGATGGGCATCACGCGCTCGCGCACGTGGTCTTGGGCGTGTGCGCCGCACAGCTTCGCTATGCGTGGCGCGAAGCCGAGCATTTGCTGCTCAGCGCAATCCGCCATCGTCCGGACCTTCTGTGGGCGCATGTGCATTTGGTCGAGCAGTACATTTTCGAAGGAAAGCTCCCGAACGCATGGCAAGCGCTTGCGCACGCGCAGTCCCTTGCAGCCGCCGACGACCCATTTCCGCGTCTACCGTTGCTTCGTGGTTCGCTTCATTACTATTCCGCTTCGTACGGAGCGGCGATCGCCGAGCTCAGCGTTCTCGTGAGCGATCATCCAACCTATGCGCTCGCGCGGTACATGCTCGCGAAGGCGTTTCTCGGAAAGGGCGATTACGAGCAGGCGCAGTTTCACGTCGATGAAATCCTGCGCCGCGGATACGATCCGCTACGTCCGGGCCAGCCTCACGTTCGCGAGCGTGCGATGACGTTAGCTGTAGTTATTCTCAAAGCATCCGGTGACTACGCCGGCGCGCGAAGAGCGGCGCGGGAGCTCGGCGCGTACGCGGCGACACGTTTCGTATCGAACGTTTGCCTCGCAGTCGCCTCGTTCGGCGCCGGCGATCTGAACGCGGCGATGCGCTTCATCGAGCTCGCGGTAAAAAATCGCGATGCGCTAGTGGCGAACGTCGTACCCGATCCGCTGCTTGCGCCGCTGCACAGCCATCGCATGTGGCCGCGTCTGCTTGCCGATCTCCGTCTGACATCATAGCTTTTTAACTGCGCATTAAATTCCCATTATGACATTCTCCGTCTGATATGGGAGGGTGTATGAGCGGCAGTGCGTGCGCTTGAAGCGTGCGCGTTTCCGCATATCTACACTTCTGAAAGGACGGCTACGAATTGAAGAAGCTGAGCTTCTTTAAGCCGCTGTTCGCCGTACTGTTAACGATCGGGGTTCTTAGCCAGGGAACATGGGCACTGGCAGGCACGACCGGATCGATAACGGGAACGATTTCGGACAGCACGACCGGCAAGCCGGTCGCAGACGCCACCGTTGTCGCGTCGTCTGCTTCAGAGACCACGAGCGCCAAAACGGACGCTTCGGGACATTTTACCTTTCTGACGTTGTCGCCCGACACGTATTCAGTGTCGGCAACGAAAGACGGATATGCCCCGACGTCTCAGGCTGGCGTAACGGTCTTTGCAGACCAAACGCAAACGGTCGCGCTTACCACCAAACCTGTAGATCTCAAGACCATCGCCAAAATCACTTCGCGCGCCGCTGGTGCTCTCGTCAAAGCGGGTACCACGAGCGACGTGTATTCCGTGAATGCTGCAACGCAGAAAGCGGTGCAGGGCCTCGGCGGCGGTTACAATCTCGATAGCGCCTATTCTGCGATCTACTCGCAGCCGGGTGTTGAATCGCAGATTGGCGACTACGGCTTCGGCCAAGTCTTCTACGTTCGCGGCTCTTCGTACAGCCAAGTCGGCTACGAGTTTGACGGTATCCCCGTCAACCGCGCGTTTGACAATTACAACGCCAATTCGCTCTCGAACTTCGGCACGCAGCAAACCGAGGTGTACACCGGCGGTTCTCCGGCGGGCGGTTCTTCGGCGACGCTGGCGGGCTACATCAACCAGGTGATCAAGACCGGTACATACCCCGGCTTCGGCATCATCAACGCGGGCGTCGGTGCGCCGACGTTCTACCACAAGTTTTCCGCAGAAGTCGGCGGCGCTACGCCGAACCGGCTCTTTTCATACTATGCGGGCGTCTATGGTGCAAACCAAGACTTCCGCGTGATTAACAACCAAAACGGCGGAGATCTTGCCATTGACGGAAGCAACGCCTACGGAATTGCGGGCTACTCCTTCAATTCCGTAACGTCATTTGCGTCAAACTTCTACTCGCAGGGACCCTGGTCGACGTGTAATCTCTCGAGCGGCGCCGCGCCTACGGGATCTTCAACGTTTGCCGGTATTCCCGCGTGTAACTGGTATTCGCCAATCGCGGTCACCAATCTCGGCTTTGCCACGAACATTCGTGACCGCGAAAGCGTGGTCAACCTGCACTTCGGCATTCCGCACAAAAACGGAGGCGGACGCGACGACGTTCAGCTGCTGTTCGACAACTTCGGCTATCAGTCGGTGTTCGGCGACAGCTTGAACGACAACGGCGGCCTTGCATACCTCAATAATGCCTTCAACGGCTGGGGCGGGCCTGGGGGTTATGCCAATACGTACTTCGGCATTGACCCGAGCACGTATGTCGGCGGTACGGGACAGTACGCCAATCTCTGCGCGTTCCAAGCGACGTATAACGCATACGTCAACACAGGCTGGTCGTGCGTCAATGGTCCGACGTTCCTGGGTTACAACGACACGAACACTCTCGCACCCGGTGCCGGCTTTGGATCGTCGGCGTCCAACGCGAAAGTCGTGCCGTACTATCAGCCGGGCAGCGACCCGAATCGCTCACCGAACTCGTACATTCCGGCGACTCTTCGGGATGCGCTGTGGAACAACGGCTCGGTAATCAAAGTCCAATATCAAAAGAACTTCGGGTCTAACGCGTACGCCCGTGTGCTTGGCTACACGTTCTACTCGGATTGGCTGCAGACAAGTCCGAACTCGGCTGGTGCGGGTCTCACGGCGTATCTTCCGGGAGCGGTGGGGGGCGGGTACCCGTCGCCGGATTATGAGCTTGCAACGCACTCGCGCGGTATAACGCTCATGCTCGGCGATCAGCTTAACGCTCAACACCTGCTCACGCTCACCGCAAACTACACGAACGCAAGCGCGGCCCGTACGAACAATCAATTCTACGCCGCGCCGAATTTGTTCACCAGCTATGCGGATGCGAACGGTAACTGTTACAACAAGAGCGGCTTCTTAGCATCGTGTCTGAGCACTTCTACGCAAAACTCGACCAAGGGCGGCATTAATCTCACGCCGTTCACAGCTCCTGCCGGTACCCCCGCTGCGCTTGCAAATGCGCAGTGGATCGTTACGCGTCCGGGTGGTTACGGTCCGTACAACACGGTTAAGCCCGCATTCTCGGATGTCGCACTTCAAGATGAGTTCCGTCCGAACGACAAACTCGTCCTGAACGCCGGCATTCGTTTTGAACGGTATCAATACGACATGGCGAGCACGACGAATCCGGAGTTCAACTTCTGGTTCAACGCGGCAGCAAATTCGTATTGCTACGATCCCGATACCGGACAGCCGCTCATGCAACAGCTGCCCCCGGGATACCCGCCGTATCTTGCGGGACCGCAGGTTGCCTTCAACAGCAACCCTTCAGCTCAGCAAGCCGGTCTCTGTTACCATTCCAACGGTAACGCGTGGCTAAATGGTACGGGTCATCAGTACCGGCATCCGAACGGACAAAACGGTTCGGTGCTCTTCACCAACGCCGGCGTGCCGCAAGTCGCGTTCACGGAGTGGTCGCCGCGTATTGGCGGGACCTACACGCTCGGCCACGACACGGTACTCCGATTCTCGCTCGGCCGCTATACGCAGCCGACCGAAACCGCGTTCATGCAGTATAGCAACCTCTCGGGGTACGGCGCTGCGAAATTCGACTACTCGCACTTCTTCGGGCTCGGCTTCAACACGCCGGTCCACGCGAATCCGGTGCAATCGTCGAATAACGCCGACTTCTCACTCGAACATCAATTCCGCGGTACGGACATGTCATTCAAGCTCTCGCCGTTCTATCGCTATACGACCAACCAACTCGTAACGGTGTCGCTTGGACCAAACTTTGCTTCCGGTATCAACGCCGGTACGCAAAGGACGTATGGCGTCGAGCTCGCCTTGCAAAAAGGCGATCCGAACCGCAACGGTCTGGCAGGACAGTTCTCGTACACTTATACCAACGCGAAGATCAAGTACTCAACGCTCGCCAATGGCACCAACGCCGTCGACGCGCTGAACAACTATATCGTTTCGTACAATCAGCTCACGAGCTTCTGTCACAACAATCCCAGCGACGCACGCTGTGGAAATTTGACGTCGACTGCGGCCGCGAACATCTCGCCGTGCTATGCGGCGAGCGGTACAGGCAATGCGCCGGCGAATTCACCGGCAACCTGCTCGAGCGCCAGCGATATCACGAACCCGTACTACAATGCGCCCGTGCAGAGTCTGCTCGATCGCAACGGGTGGTATCAAACCTATGCGAACGCTGCTCCGTACACCGCTCCTGACAATGTCAGTGCCGGTGCTTTCGGTCCCAACGAATTCGCAGGATGGCTGAACTACAAGCACGACCGGTTCTCGGCAACGCTTACTGCGCAGCTCAATCAGGGTGCGAACTACGGTTCACCCACCGCGATCGTCGGGCTCGATCCTCGTTTCTGCTCGCAGAATCAGGGCCCGTCCCTTCAAATCGGAGTTGACAGCAAAGGCAATCCGATCTACTCCGGTGCGGGCGTAATGCCGGCGGGTTCGCCGTACGCGCAAAACGCGGACTACCAAAGCTGCTTCGCATCGGCTTACAATCCGTCGGGTTACCTGGCGATTCCGAATCCGCAGACGGGCACGTTCGATGGCATGGGCCAGTATCACGAACCGTGGCAGTTCAACTTGGGCGGACAGCTCTCGTACGAGATCTCGCCCAAAGTGAATGCGACGCTCACGCTGGCGAATGCATACACTACGTGCTTTGGCGGCACCGGCGGATCGTGGACGAAGGCATACAAGCCCAACCACTACGATTGTGGCTGGGCCGGCAACGGCGGCGGGTACATCGGATCGCAACCCGGTGCCGGATTCTTCTACGGCGCTTCGGGCGTCGATCCGGCAAACGGCACGGCGGGTTATCCGAATTGGATGAACCAACCGTATGCGCCGCTCTGGGGTGCATTGCCGTTCCAAGCCTATCTGCAAGTGCAGGTCAAGCTGTAATCTAACAGCGAGACAAAATAAAGAGCGTCCGGGTTCTGCCCGGGCGCTCTTTCATTTCATCGTAGGCGTTTTATTCTACGCCCGGCTCCACGAGCTGTGTACGCGCGTGATGTGCCAACGGCAGCGCAACATTTGGCTCAACCGGGGGTGCTTGATGCGGATAAGCCTCGCGGCTCTACGCAGTCCCTTGAAGATGCGGAAACCCGGCTGGCTTTCAAATACGGCTGCGCAAAGCTGACGCTTTGCACGTAGCGTAAGTTGAATTGTGCCCGATAGTGCGTTAA
>CAZRQS010000147.1:0-3251 GCA_964602255.1 uncultured bacterium
GACAAGCTCAGGGTGACAGAGAATTACTTTCGCAGCGCCCATAGCGTTCGGATGGCGTGGGTTACTGCGGCCGCCACCGCTATCCAGAAGACAACGCCGATCCATTGCTGCCAGCCCTGTGGGTGGTAAAAGAGCATAACAATTGCAATCGCCACGATGCACGCAGCAGCAAGCATCGTGGCGTTGGCGCGTTCCACGACGTGTTCGAAGCGCTGGACGAGCCGATCCACATCTTCGACGCGGGTCCATACGCGAAGATTCCCGCGCTCGATCTCGCCCAAGACGCGGTCGATTCGCCGCGGCAGTTCAATGCTCAATTCGGCGGCGTCGACCGCCGAATCGCGCAGCCGGTCTGCCCATTGATCGCCGGCGAAGCGCTCGTACACGAGCTTTCCAACCATCGGTTCCAGAAAGTCTGAAAGACTCGAGTCCGGATCGATGTTCTGGAGTATGCCTTCACACATCGCAAGCGCTTTGAAGAGCTGCGCAAGGTTGCCGGGCAAACGCAGACCGTGGCGCCGGACGAGTTCGAGTAGTTCACCGAGTGCATCGCCAAAGCGTACGTTTTCGAGAGAGACGTCGACGTAGCGTTCCAGCATACGGTCCACGTCGCTGGTGATGAGCGCACGATCGACGGGATGCGTTGGCGCCGTTACTTCGATAATGCGGTCGGATAGACGCTGTGCATCACGGCGGTCGATTGCGATGAAGATATCGGCAACGCGACGCCGTGCCTCGGGCGTAAGGCGCCCCACCATTCCGAAATCGATAACGGCGAGCGTGCCGTCTTCTCGCACGAGCATATTTCCGGCGTGTGGGTCCGCGTAGAAAACGCCGCGTTCGAAGGCCGGCTCGAGCACAAAACGTGCGACGCGGCGGGAAAGCGTGACACGGCGCCGCTTCGGCATATCGCCGATATCCGTAGTCTTGCGTCCCTCTAATCGCTCTAGCGCAATCACGCGCTCCGTGGAGTAACGCTCAAAGACTTCAGGGATTTTGAAGCCGCGCTCGTTCGAAAACGCGTCCCGGAAAAACGCTACGTTCGCCGCTTCGCGGCGGTAATCGAGCTCGGCGCGTAACGTGTCGCCGAACTCTCGAAGCAGACCGCGAGCATCGTACTGCTCGAGCACGGGAAAACGCGGCGACCATTTTTCGACCAGATCATCAAGAATTTCGAGATCAAACTCGACCAACTGTTCAACACCCGGCTTGCGCACTTTGATCATGAGCTCGCGGCCGTCGGGCAGTCGCGCCGCATGCACTTGGCCGATAGAAGCGCTTCCGGCCGGCTGCGAATCGAAGAACGCGAATAGTTCGCTCGGCAGCGCGCCGAGTTCTTCGCGAATGGTCTCCTCGATGACACGCACCGAAACCGGTGGCACATCGTCTTGCAACTTCATGAGTTCGCGGCGGTACGCATCCGGCAGCAAATCGCCGCGCGTGGAAAGCGTTTGTCCGAGCTTGATGAAGGTCGTTCCGAGCTCTTCGAAAGCCTGGCGAAGGTGCTCGGCGCGCGATGTGTCGCGTTCTTCTTCATGCTTACCGAACTGATCGCCCACTGCGCCGATTCCATGGCGCGCGAGCGTGGCGAGGATCTCGCGGTACCGCTCGCTTTTGTTCCGCGCCGGCTCCGCTTGCTTTCTTTGCTGCATACTGCCGAACGCTTACCCAAACGCTGGGCGCGGCTAATCGAGATGCCCTACCTCGTTCAGCGAAACGACCTGCGAGCCGTCAGCCGCAATTTCGATCCGTGTGATACTTGCCGGCGAAAAACGCAGGCCCAACAGTTCTTGCATCTCAGCGCGATCCCCAAAGAGCGTGTGGAGCATAGCATGCAATGGGCCGGCATGCGTGACAACGAGTACTCGCTCATGAGAACTCTCGCGCAAGCTGCGCAGCGCATTCGCGACCCGTTCGCAAACTCGCTCGAATGTTTCTCCATCGGGTGGCGCGTAGAGTTTCGCCGCCGTATCTCCATGTTGGCTAACATCTGGCCAGCGCCGAGCGATCTCTTCCCACGTCAGACCTTCCCACGCGCCAAAAGCGAACTCTCGCCACCGCTCGTCACGTTCCACGGGCGCTTTTCCGCGAATAGCTCGCGCGGTCTCATACGCGCGCGAGAGATCGCTCGAAACCGCATAATCGAAGGGCGTGCCGCGCAACGTAAACGCGAGGGCCTTCGCTTGCGCGCGGCCCTGTGCATTGAGCGGGATGTCGACTTGCCCTTGGAAACGCCGGTCCCGGTTCCAGTCCGTAGTCCCGTGACGGACAAACGTAATTTCTATGCTTTCCCGTCCGTGCCGGTATCGTGTTGCTCGAGCAGATCGACCATGTCGTTGGCGTGCTCTTCTTCAACAGCTAAAATCTGCTCGATCATACGCCGCGTGGTGGGATCGTTTTCGCCGAAGAAACGAACCATTTCGCGATACGACTCGACAGCTACGCGTTCGGCAACGAGATTCTCTTTGATCATGTCGATCATGCTCGTGCCTTCTTTATATTCCGAATGGCTGCGCGTTGCCATGCCTTCGGGGTTGAAGTTCGGCTCGCCGCCAAGCTGCGTTATGCGCTCGGCGATCATGTCGGCGTGACCTTGCTCGTCATTAGCATGCTGCAGAAATTCGGCGGCAACGGCATCTTTATAGATTCCGCGCGACATGTAATAGTGGCGCTTGTAGCGCAAAACGCACACGATCTCGGTTGCGAGCGCTTGATTGAGAACTTCCACGGCCTGCGTGACGTCACCGCGATAATCGCTGGTGATCGGTCCTCGCATCATATTCTCGCGCGCACGACGGCGAAGTTCCTGAACGTCGGAAAGAAACGGCGTTGTACTCATGCTGCCTCCTTTACCCACTCCATCACAAAGCCTGGCGTTCGATGTCGGCGGTTCGCCCGGCGAGATAGTCGCTGACGCACTGCCGGAGCAAGGTCCACGTCCCCTGCTCCACTTCGAATTCGGCATAGGCGCCGTTGAGCGCGCGCACATGGCGCAAATCATTGATGCTTCGGTCCGTTCTCTCCAGTATCGCAAGCCGCACGACCACGTCGTGAGTCACGAGTAGCGTGTCTACCGACGCGTCGAAATTCTTCAGGAACGCCTTCCAACGATCAAGCACATCTTGTAGACTCTCGCCGCCTTGGAACCGCACCATCTCGGGATGCTCGCGCCATGCCTTGAACAACTCGGGTTCACTTTGCGCGATTTCGTCGCGGTAACGGCCTTCCCACGTGCCGTGAGCGATCTCGAT
>CAZRQS010000147.1:3351-7154 GCA_964602255.1 uncultured bacterium
GGGACGTCTTGATGGCGCGTGACGATCCACGCGCCTTGCGGAATGGCATCCAACTCGTATGCGTCGATCTGCACGATGCGCGGACCCCCGGAAAGTACCGTCGCACCCACGCGATGCGGACCGGCCCAAATCGAAACGAGCGATGCATACGCGGGCGGCGTGGGCTCCCCAACGATGTCGAGTGCGACGCCAATCTCCTCGGCAATTTGCCGCGCGTTGACGATTGAAACGCGCCGCTCCGTCGTTGTCTGCAGCAGCGCAGCCAAAAACGCCGTGCGAAGCGGCTGCACGTCGGCGTCCGCTATCTCACCTGCAATGTGCATGCGGAGCGGCAGCTGCATGACGTCTTCGAACAGTTGCGGCACAAGCCGTCCCAAGCGATCCGCGACCTCGACGAATGCGCGAACGCGCTGTGCATCGGCGCCTGTCGGCGCCGGGGCATTGACCGCTCCCGCTGCGGGACGTCCGCGCAACGCGTCCGCGACATCTTGTGCGAGCTCGACGGCGATGCGCTCGAGCGCTTCATGCGTCGATCCGCCGAGATGCGGCGTGGCAAGCACTTTTGGATGATGGTGCAGCAGTGCGCCGGGCGAATCGGGTGAAGGCGGTTCTTGTGCAACGACGTCGATCGCCGCAGCGCGAATGACGCCGTTATCGAGCGCCGCAATCAACGCTTGTTCGTCGATGATGCCGCCGCGCGCGCAGTTCACCAGGACCGCTGAAGGCTTCATGCGCTGAAGCGCGCGAAGATCGATCATGCCGCGCGTGTGCTGCGTGAGCGGTACGTGCAAGGTCACGACGTCCGACTGTTCCAACAGCTCGCCCATCGAAACCAGCTCAACCTGCAGCGCTTCGCCGCGCGCTTGCGGGATGTACGGATCGTGCGCGATCACGTTCATTCCGAACGCGCGTGCCCTCGCCGCAACCGCGCCGCCGATGCGTCCAAGACCGATGATACCTAGCGTCTTACCGTGAAGCTCGTTACCGACGAACGGTGCGCGCTCCCAGCGGCCTGCACGAATCGATGCCGTCGCTTCCGGAACGTGGCGCATGAGCGCCAGCAGTAACGCAAATGTCTGCTCCGTTGCAGCGAGGGTGTTTGCCGCCGGCGTGTTGACCACGACGATTCCCGCTTCTGTCGCGGCATCGACGTCAATCGCGTCGACGCCGACGCCCGCGCGGCCGACGACGCGCATACGCGGCGCATGCGCAAGCAAATCGCGATCGACACGTGTTTCCGAGCGAACGATAAGCCCGTCGGCGTCGCGAAGCGCGGCGAGCAGATCGCTGCGCGAATAGCCGACGCATGACACCACGTCGATACCGCGTTCGTGCAGCACGTTTTGCCCGCTGGACGCGAAAGGCTCGGCAATAATGACGCGTGAGGACATTTCGCGGGGTACGAGCCCAGGGCGGCCCGTCCCTTGCGTCGTAGCTGCGGGCGTGCCGAAAGACGACCGGAACCGCCTCGCGGTCCGCAAAATGTACAAGCTTTTCATAAATGGTGCGTTTGTGCGCTCGGAATCGGGGCGCAGCGATCCGCTCTGGGACGGGCGTGATTTCGGCGCCAACATTGCGCGCGGTTCACGCAAGGACGTTCGCGACGCCGTCGTTGCAGCGCGCGCAGCGCAAGCAAAATGGTGGAAAACCGCACCTGGAACGCGCGGCCTGATGCTCTACCGCCTTGCGGAGATGCTGGAAGCGCGACGCGCAGAATTCTCGGAGCTGCTCGGCGATCCAAATGAAATCGCAGCGGCGATCGATCGAACGGTGTGGTATGCGGGATGGTGCGATAAATACAACGCGCTGCTTTCGACGCGCAACCCCGTTCCCGGTCCGCACTTCAATTTTTCGAGCGCGGAACCGACCGGTGTCGTCGGTATTCTCGCGCCGGACGAACCGTCGCTGTTAGGCTTGGTCTCGGTTCTTCTTCCGCCGGTCGTGGCGGGAAACTCCGTCGTGCTCGTCGCTTCAGAGAAGGATCCAAGAACCGCGATCGTTTTCGCGGAAGCGCTTGCAACGAGCGACATTCCCGCAGGCGTGGTCAATATCATTACCGGTTATCGCGACGAACTGGGTCCGGTTCTAGCCAAACACATGGACGTCAATGCAATCGCGTTCGTCGACGGGGAGCAAACCGCGAAGTTGCAAACCGACGCTGCGGAAAACATGAAGCGCACGCGCGTGTTACCGCAGCGCAGCCGCAGCGCATGGTTCGACGGCGAGTCGCAAAGCCTGGATGAAATCGCCGCCTACACCGAGATCAAAACAATTTGGCACCCCGCGGGGATTTAACCGAACAACAAGCGCGGGAGGCAGTCGTAGGTTATTGCAGACTCCTGTGGGATCGACGTCTTGTCACGGGCACCAGCGGCAACGTGAGCGTTCGTCTTAGCAACGGCGACATAATCGTTACACCCACTCTTGTTTCGCTGCGCGCGGTACAAGCGGACGAACTCGTTCGCACCGGCGCGCAGGGCACGCCCTACGATGGTCAGGGCCGGCCGACATCGGAGTTGCCGCTGCACATCGCCGCATACGCGGTCCGGCCGGACGTTCGCGCGGTCATTCACACGCATCCCACGTTTTGCGTCGTCTGGTCCAAAACCGGCGTCATCTTCGAGCGCGACACGGTCGGCGCGCGCGAAACCCTTGGCGAGGTCGCGTGGACGCCATATGCCCCACCCGGTTCTGTAAGACTCGCCGAGGTAGCCTCCGAGCAATTCTCCCGCGGCATCGATACCGTTCTCATGGAGCGCCACGGCGTCTCGGCGGTGGGGCCGGACCTGGAGTATGCGTTTGTCCGAACGGATCTGGCGGAGGAGGCGGCCCGCATCGCCTGCTTGACCAAATTGTTATTGATTGGCAGTAGGCCGGACGAGCAAGGGGAGCAAAGGTAAGCCCGCTGTGAGCTACCGCCTCGTGCCGATGCATCAGCGTCTGGCAAACGCGCTAAGCTATGGGGAGTTTCAACTCTACTATCAGCCCGTCGTTACCATAAGCGAGGGCGAAATCATCGGCGTTGAGGCGCTGTGCCGCTGGCCACAACGCGACCAAACCTTCACTACGCCCGAAACGTTTATCGGGCACGCGGAGTCCTCCGGCTTCATCATTCAGCTCGGCGATTGGGTACTGAAGACCGCATGCGCGCAGGTCCGTAGATGGCAGCAGCTCTTCAATCGCCGTTTGCGTTTGGCGGTCAATCTTTCCGGACGCCAGTTTTTGCACTTCAATCTGGTCAAACAAGTCGAGGATACGCTTCGCGCGACGGGTTTCGATCCGTCGGACCTGGACTTTGAAATCACCGAAACGATCGCCATGCACAATGCCGAAGAAAGTGTCGGCGTTATGCGTCAGCTCAAATCCATGGGCGTCGGCCTTTCGCTGGATGATTTTGGAACCGGATACTCCTCGCTGAGCTATCTCAAGCGCTTTCCGATCGACGTTTTGAAGATCGACAAATCATTCGTGCGCGATATTCCCGAAGACGCGAACGATCTCGCAATCGTATCGGCAATCATTGCCATGGCGCACGCGCTCGGCCTCAAAGTGATCGCCGAAGGTGTGGAGACGGACGCGCAGTGGCATTTTTTGCGCGACTGCGGTACGCAATACGCGCAAGGCTACTATTTCGGACGTCCGCTCCCGGCCTCGGACCTAGAAGAACGGCTGGGCAAGGAACAGTCCGCGCTTCAAGGCATTTCAGCCGCTAACGCCTAATCGACGCCCTCGACGCGACCAAGACCACGGAGAGGTGGCAGAGTGGTCGAATGCACTCGCTTGGAAAGCGAGCAGAGGTGTTG
>CAZRQS010000148.1:0-7153 GCA_964602255.1 uncultured bacterium
TATAACGTGGAAGAGCGGCAACCAATTCACTGCAGCTACCGCGGATACGACATCATTTCGGCGCCGCCGCCGAGCTCCGGCGGTGTAACGCTCTGCGAGACGCTCAACATTCTTTCGGCGTATCCACTAGGCTCGTGGGGTTGGAATTCCGTGCAAAGTGCGCACTACGTTGTCGAGGCAGAGCGCCGGACATATGCCGACCGCAACACGTATTTGGGCGATCCGGCGTTCGTGAGCAATCCTGTATCGCAGCTGCTCTCGCTTCAATATGCGGACAAACTCCGCGCCGGTATCGATCCGCAGCGCGCAACGCCGTCGGTTCAGGTGCATCCGGGACTGGGAGCCGTCGCGCATGAAGGCGAGAATACGACGCACTTTTCTATCGTCGATCGCTGGGGTAACGCGGTCGCGGTGACGTACACCATCAACGACTGGTTCGGTGCGCGCGTGATCGCCGGCGATACCGGATTTTTCCTCAACGACGGAATGGATGATTTTACGGTCAAACCAGGCGTGCCCAACATGTACGGGCTGGTGCAAGACGTGCGCAATAGCATCGAGCCCGGGAAACGTGCGCTGTCCTCGATGACGCCCACTATCATCACCAAAGACGGCAAGCTTTCTATGGTGACGGGAAGTCCCGGCGGTTCACGCATTATCACCATCGTACTTGCGACGATTCAAAACACGGTCGACTACGGCATGAACGTGCAGCAAGCCGTTAACGCTCCGCGCATTCACATGCAATGGCTTCCCGATGAAATTCAATATGAGCCGGGCGCATTCTCCAATTCCACGATGGACGCGCTAAAGAACGAAGGTTATTCATTCAAAGAGATCGCGTCGTGGGGATCTGCGGAAGCCATCGTCATCGATCCCAAGACGGGCGCACGCTATGGCGGTTCAGATCGCCGGCATGCGTCGGGCTCGGCTGCGGGGTATTAATCCTGCGTCACGGGCGTTCGAATCGAATTCCACCGAAGACATAGCGCGTGCCTCCGCGCTGCTCGGTGCCTGCTATCCAGCGGAGATCGCGAACAAGCGGCCCCGAAACCGATGCGTCGAAATGCACGTTTGGCTTGTAATCGATCAGGTCGCGCCGCCACACTGCATCGGTGCGAATGCCGTGCGGATTTTCATAGCTCAACCAAAGCGCGGCCGGTGTTGCGTCTTGCGGTTGCGTACCAAAACGATAGACGTCGGCGTAGGGGCGCGACGTATCGCCGACGTGCAGCGTCCACGCGCGCAGCGAGATCGTAGGCGCAATCTGCCAGGCGAGTGATGCGCCCGCGGCGCGTATTGTCCCGTTGTCAAGTGAAGACACGTGCGCATTCATGCCGATGATTGATGCGCGCACGCGTTGCAGATCGGTGTACGTGAGCGTCGCGGTCTGCGTGCCGTACCGGTCGAAATGCAGCGTCGTAAGATCTGCACCGTAGCCGTATGCTTCGATCAGCGTGGGCAATCGGAACGATTGGTTTGCGTCAATCGCAAGATTCCATTGCGGTGCAATGTCGTACGCGACCGACACGGACGGCGCGAGTATCTGCGTGGACTGCGGCGTTGACTGACCACTGAGTCCGCCGTTAAAAGTAACGTCGAAGGCACCGATGCCGGCTTGCCACGCGAGATTCTTCGCGCGACCCTGTGCACCGGAGCTCAAGTGTGTGAGCCGGATGGTGCCGGCAACGCGGGATCCGCCCGCAGCTGTAGCATTGTAGTATCCGGTTGAAAAGCGCGTGCCCAGATCCGCGAACGTTGAAATCGGGGAAAGCGAGTTGATTCCGGTTTGTATCGAGACGTCGCTCCATTCGCCATCGATCTCCTGGCCGGGGGCTGCCGTCGCGCTGTACCCGTTGCGGTCGACGATGAGGTCTGCGTACGTGTGCGCGGCGCGCACACGATCGAGATGCAACCGGAGAGCGGTCGCGCTGCTGTCGGCCGTGCCGTCGGGAGAATTGTCATAGCGGTCGCGCGCCCCAAAAATATTTGCAGCGAGCGTATTGCCGGCTTGCGCGTATTGCGTACCCGCGTCGAATCGTGTGCGTGTGTCGCTGCCGTCTGCCGAGCTCGACAACGCATACGAAACGGCGGGCGCCGTTTGCGCGAGTTCGAAAGCGCGCTCCGAACCTTCAAGCGCGACACCCTCCCAACCGCTCGCAGGTTGCGTTCGCACGTAAAACGTGCCACCCGAAGCCAAGTCGCCATACCGGAACGCGTCACGCTGATCGCGCGTGGTCACCGATTCGGTGTCGAACGCCGGAATCGCGCGCAGCGGAGTAGCACCCGCCGCAATATCATAGGACGGTACGCCGTTATCGACGAGCAGACCACCGAATTGCGAAAGCCCGTAAAACGTAAGATGTGGTCCGGGTAATACGTTTTGGCTGTCGTTGAGCACCACGAACGGCTGCAGTGCAACAGCTGATTCGAAGTGGGCGTAGGGCAGCTGTTGAAGATCCGCATGCGAAATGGTTTGCGTTTGCACGGCACGATAACGCTCGAGTATGGCCGCGACGGTATGATCGCCGGAAACCGCAACGACGCTCGTGCGGCAATACGCGCAGCTTATGCGAACGGCGTGCGCAACCGACTGGAGGGCGAAGGTGCCGCCGGCATCCGTTACTGTCGTTTGCGCGCCGGCGGAAACGGTTGCGCCTGCAATAGGTTCACCGAACTGATCGCGAACCGCGCCCGTGACGAGCGGTACCGGTCCGGTCGCGGCCAGCAATAAAGGCAAGCAACAAAGCGCGAACCAGTGCTTCACGGATTCTTCAGAGATTCGTTTATACTGTAGGTAATGTCAAGTCGCACGTTCCGCTCAGTGTTCTATGCCCTGGTTGCCGCAGCCACCGTTACGGTAGCTGCCGCCGGCTTTGCCGGCGCATCTTCGATCGAGGGCATGCTGGACGGGGCTTTGCAGGCCTCCTCGGCGCCATCACTTTTGGGACCGATTACCGAGAGCGGCCGGACCGGCTGGGCATGTAAACCCGAACAAGCCGCAGCCGCGAAAGGCGCTGCGGCCGCTGAACTGCCCAGCCCGCACGATACCCGGTGACCATGCGCGCTTGCCTGCTTGCGCTCGCGATCTTCTCCTTAGCGGCGCCGGCAGCGGTGCGGGCACAGGATTACCCGTCGGCGGTTCCCGTGCCCCGTACGACTTCTGCTCCGCAGTTACACGAATTGGCGCGCCAGCGTGAAATCCATGAGCGTTTTCGTCTAGGACTGGAGGCAGAGCAGCACGGCAATTGGGCGGCCGCCGCCACGGAACTCGAGCGGATCGTATCACTGCATCCGGCCGAGCCGCAATTTTCGACGGCGCATTACGACCTTGGAATTGCGTATGCGAACTTGAAGCGTCTGGACGATGCGGCTCGAGAGTTCGGCGCGGCTCTGCAGGGCGATCCCGGATTCCTTGCAGCGATGGCTAACCTGATCGCCGTCGATTTGGCGCGCGGGGACGCAGCGCAGGCGCGTAAGGTCGCCAACCGGTTTGTAGCCACCGCACCCGATTCGGCTCGCGCGCTGTATTCGCGAGGAATCGTCGCGCTGCGCACCGGCGATTTGAGCACGGCGAAGAGTGATTTTTCGCAGTTATTACGTAACGATCCGCAGTACGCGCTCGCGCACTACAACCTGGGTGTCGCGCAAGCGCGGTCGGGCGAATATGCATCGGCGCAGCGCGAACTGAGCGTGGCGCTGGATCTTGCACCTTCGTACGCGCGCGCTCGCTTTGCGCTCGGCACCGTGCTCCTGCGCCAGGGTCAGCGCTCTGCGGCCCGGGATGCATTCGATCGCGTAGCGCACGATCCGAACGGCGATCCGGCGCTCGCGAATTTGGCGCTGGCGCTGCGCGACTCCATCCACGCGCCCTAACTTTTTCATACTTTCAAACTTTTTTCATTAGACCGCCCTACGCTCTCGGTGACGCGAGACGTCAGGAGGCTTCTGATGAACACACGCTTTGCTGCGCTCCTCATCGCTGGAATTGCGTCGCTTGCCGCATGCGGCGGCGGCGGGGGCGGGGGCACCACGCCACCTCCAGGCGGAGGAGGCGGCAGCACTCCGCCACCCGGCGTAGGCGCGCAAACCATTGGCATGGCGCTACCCAGCGGCGCCATCGGCACGGTGAACACGTCGCCGTTCGGACTGGTGGGCGGCTATACCCAAACGGTCTACTCGCAAGTCATCGCGTTCCCGCCCGGCACGACGATAACGCTGAAGAATCTTTCAGCAAACACGCCGCATACGCTGAACGTGCTTAGCACCACCGGCTTCCCCAGCAATCCGCCGCTTTCCACGACGGCGAGCGGCGGCACGTCGCTCGGTACGAATTTTGCGAGCGGCGCCATAGCGCCGGGTGCGACGATGAGCATCACGCTTTCAACACCCGGGACCTATTACTTCGGCTGCGCTTTTCACTACACGAGCAACGGCATGCGTGACGTTGTGATGGTGAGTGCAAGCGCGACACCGGGACCGCAGGCCACACCGCAGCCTTCAACCGGCGGTGGTGGCGGCGGCGGCGGTTACTAATGTCCACTGCCCTCAAAGCGAGCGCGGCAATCCTGTTCGCGGCGATCGCCGCGCTCGCAACGCCGGCCCACTCGAACACGCAGGTTCGTCTTATCGATCAGACGGGTAAACCGTTCACGTTTGCATCGCTGCACGGCGAGCCGCTCATCGTGTCGTTCGTCGCCGCGCATTGCACCGATGCATGCCCACTGGTCAACGCGCAGTTCGCACAAGCCGATCAACTCTTCGTCCGCCGGCACCTTGTGGTACGACTGCTCACCATCACACTAGATCCTGAACACGACCCACCCGCCGTCATGCGCGATCTCGCGCACCGCTTCGATGCAAATCCGCGGCGATGGCTCGTTGCGAGCGGCGATGTTCGTGACGTGCACGCCGTGATGTCAATCTTCGGTGTACAAACACAGCGCGGAAAAGACGGCTACGCCGACGTGCATACGACGTTCGTATACGTTTTCGACAAACGTGGTATTCTTCGTAAGACGATGCTTGCGTCGACGATGCTGGGCGCGCAGCTTGCGGACGAAGTATCGTCGCACTGGCGCAAGCTCGGCCAATGAAATTACAGGTTTTAGGGGTCCTGATTCTGCTTGCAGCGTGCACGAACGGCGGCATATCGGCGCCGCCGGGAAACGGCGGCGGCGCGAATACGACGACCATCGACGTAAATTTGACGTTACATCCCGACGGCTATCTGCCCGACACGATCACCGTTCCCGTCGGGAGCAGCATACGCTTTATGAACAGCGACGGTTTTGCGCACACCGCAACGCTCATTCCGGGCGCGACGAGCTTTCCAAGCGGCTCGCCGTTTGCCGTGTCTGCGCAGACACAAAGCGGTACGCTCATCTCTGCGCCGTGGAGCAGCGGGACATTGCAAGCCGGCGCAGCTTCGCAAACGATCACCGTTGATGCGCCCGGCACGTACTTGTTCGGCTGTTTCTTTCATTACGGTGCACCTATGCGAGGAACGATCGTTGCTCAATAAATGGATCTACGGCGCCGTTGTTGCGCTGTTCTCCGTCCTCGCGCTCTCGCTGAGCTGCAGTCGCGCACAAGCGATTCCGCTTTTCGCGCAGCGTTATGAGTTGCAGTGCGGCGCGTGCCACACCGTCTTGCCCGAACTCAATGCGTTCGGAGAATCTTTTCGCGCGCACGGCTACCGGTTGCCGCTTCCGAAACATGGCACGACCGGCATCGCGATACGCTATCAAATGGAGTACGAGAAAGATCCGGCGCCCGGCAGCAGGCGATTTTCGCCCGGCGGCATCGTGCTTTCGAACGCCGACATCGGCGCCGTTACAGCGTTCGTTCATTATAATTTAGGCGCAGGTGGCGGACCCTCGGCACTATTTCTCGGTTATCTTGCGACCTACAACGCGCATACGCACTCGCTGTACCGTGCGGGCTTGTTCGAATTACCGCTCGCGCAATCGCCGGGACAACGTTTGGATGACTTGGCTCCGTACGGATATTACGGCACGCACGTCGGGTTAAACGATCTGGCTTTGTCTTCACCGCGCTGGGGCGCACAATTTGAACGCACGGTGGGAGCGACGCGCCTGGATCTGACTCTCTCGACGGGTGAATTCAAGGGCGCTGCTTACGGCGGTAAACCCATCGCTACCGGTGAGACGACGTGGGCCGACGCCCCGGAAACCGGACTGTGGGTACGAACGACGCCGTTCCACGGCGTTCAGGCCGGCGCTGAAGGTCTGGTAGGGGTGCGGCATATCGTGCCGGCCGGACGCCCCAGCTTCGAAGATGCGTACCGGCGCTACGGCCTTCTCGCTCACGGCATACTTCGCGATAAGTGGGATCTTCAAGCCGAGCAATGGTGGGGATCCGATTCCAATGCGGACGGCTTCGGTTCGCTCGTCGCAAGCAGCGGCGGCTACGTCCGGGTCAAGTACTATCCGACGCTTCATTCATATCTGGGGATCCGCTATGACGCTGCCGCGAACCCGTTCGTCCAGCGGGATTTTGTCTACTATTTCGCGTTCCACGTCACCCCGCATATACGTCTGCTCTTCCAGCAGGTGCAGCCCATCGGGGGGACGGGTCATTTCGGTGCGGCGCTCACCATTGCAGCGCCTTGGCCTCGGAGGTTGTAAAATAGCGATATGCGCATTTTGGTAATCGAGGACAACTCTTCGGTTGCTTCCGCCGTGCAAACGATGCTCGAGCGCCGTAACTACGCGGTAGACCTGGCAAGCGACGGTGACGAAGGCCTCGATCATCTGATGCGCCAGACGTATGACGCGGCGATCGTCGACATCATGCTGCCCAAGCGTGACGGCTTCGACATCGCTTCCGCGCTGCGAGCACAAGGCATAAAGACGCCCCTGCTCATGCTGACGGCGCGCGACGCCGTTGAAGATCGCGTGCGGGGCTTGGATTCGGGCGCCGACGATTATTTGGTCAAACCGTTCATGGAAGAAGAATTGGTCGCGCGGCTGCGCGCGCTCACGCGCCGTGCCGACCGGCCGGTGCATTCTACGCTCAAAGCGGGCCCGATCGAAATAGACACCAGTGCACGTCAGGCTGTGTGCGGCGGGAAACCGCTGCGTTTGGGCGCAACGGAGTTCCGCATGCTGGAATTCTTCATACGTAACGA
>CAZRQS010000149.1:0-7147 GCA_964602255.1 uncultured bacterium
ACGCCGGCTGCGGTATCCCACGGCGCTAAATCGAATTCCCAAAAACCGTCGAACCGGCCCATCGCCGTATATGCCAGATCGAGTGCCGCCGCACCGTCGCGGCGCACCGCCTGCGCGCGGCGGGAGGCCTTCGCGAAGTACGGTGCATTCGTTTCATAGTCAAACGGTTTGAAGCCGGTGCACAGCATGGCGTTATCGATGCTCGCAATCGATGAAACATGCAACGCGTCCTCATTCACCCGCGCGCCTGCACCGCGTTCGGCGGCGAACAGCTCGTGCATGAGCGGCGCGTAGACGACGGCAGCCAGCAGTTCGCCGTCGCGCTCGTATGCGATCGAGACGCAAAAGAGCGGATAGGCGTGCGCAAAATTCGTGGTTCCATCGAGCGGATCGACGATCCAGCGTTCTTGCGACGTGCCTTTACGCTCGCCGCCTTCTTCACCCAGGATGGTTGCCGACGGATACTCTGCGTGCAAACGCGCGACGATAACGGCTTCACTCGCCTTGTCGGCTTCCGTCACGAGATCGGCACGTTGTGCCTTCTCTTGAATGTGCAGCGGCCGGTGCAGATGCTGCAAGAGTACGGCACCGGCCTCTTGGGCCGCAGCAAGGGCCGATTGAAGCGGATCCGCCATTAGGACCCTGTTCCTAGTTCGAGATATACGTAAACGTAATCGTGCGAGTTTGTCCGGAGGTCGTACCGCCCTGAATGTTCACTTGGTAGCTCGTTACGATGTCGAATGGTGCGCGCCGCGCGCTGTTTGAGGAAGCAGTGTTGGCAATCATCATACCCGGATTCGAGGTCGGCATGACCGTGAAGGCCGTATTGTTGGAGAACGTCATGCCGGCGCCTTGCGTCGAATTCGCCGAATCGATCTTCGAGAGAAACTCGTTCGTCGGCGTTCCCGTGTTGGCCGGATTCTGGTCGATGCTTTCATACAAACTCCAGCCACCGTACGGTGAAGCAGCGTCGGTATAGACCTGAAGCATGACGATGTCCGTTCCCGTCGCCGACGAGAGATTCGGAACCGTGCCGAAGTTGATCTGCGGCGGATTGCTGCTCATGTTGTACGTGCACGGCGTGCAAACCGGCGCAGGGTTACCACCGTTCGCCGCGTCGGGCGTCGGATTCACCGTGACGACCAAGCTCGCGCCGAGCAGCAGCTTCACGTAGGTGTCGCCGCCCCAGTTTTCAGCAGCTTGAATCGCACCGTTATTCACGGTCGAGGAGAATTGGAATTCGCTGTTCGGCAAATACGGCATCTTCATATAGAACTGCACTTGCCACGTCTCGCCGGGTTGCAGCGTGCACCCCGAGAGTTTGATGTAGCCGTTACCCGCACTCGACGGACTCAAGGACGCAACGGTACAGCCCGACGGTGAACCGGCGCCGCCGCCCGACGGGATCTTGTTCACCGTGATGCTCGGCGTTGCAGGCTCGAGCGTCCAGTAGAAGTTCGTGCTGTCGTAGCCCGCGGATCCCGTGACGGTTTGATTCGGCAGTGTGATCTGTGCGGAGGTGATGTTGTTACTAGCCCCGGACGAGCTCGTATTCTTGATGATGTACGTAAACGCGTTACCGTACGTCGTGCTGCTATCGCCCGCCAGCGAAGGTTCGTTGGGCTGCGTGATGGTCGAGCCCGGCAAACTCGCGCCGCCTGCGTTGGTAAAGCCTGACACGGCTGAGATCGGCGTGATGTTGAGCGGTATCGTTCGCGAGCTCGACCAACCGTCGACGTTTGCACCGTGCGCCCACATCTTGAAGTTGACCGTGCCCGCTGCCGCCGGCGCTTGAGCGTTTGCGGTGAACGTGAACGAACCGCCGGGCGCGATCGAATTGTATTCGCTGGATGCAGTACCGCACTTCGGCAGAGAGGCATTCACCGGAGGTTGTCCGCTCGTCGGCGGCCCATCGGACCAGTTGTAATTCCCCGCGCACACGCCGAACCAGTATAGCGTTCCACCGTTGCCGTCCGGTTTGGACGCGAGCAACGACCATCCCGATGGACTCGGCGGCGGGCTCGGAGCCGGCGTCGTGAGGGAACCGCCGTTGAGCACGTTGCTCGGATCGTCGATCACGATCGCGTCGAGATAATCCGGATTCGCATCTTGCGCAGAAGCGGTGTTTTTGATCGTAAAGGTCACCGGATAGTTCGTGCTCGTACCGACACTCGAAGGCCCGATATATCCGGACATCAGCGAGCCGTCGAGCGAGTACGCCGCGATGGCCAGTGAATCGATCGTGTACGGATTGACGCTGCCCACGGGCATCGTGATACCCGTGACTGCCGCGGGCGCGTTGACGTTCGACGGCGCGTACGCCTGCACGAGAACTTCTTGAGCGACGAACGAATTCGGAGCCAGACCCGTTACGTCGACGTAGATCGTCTGAGAACCGCCGCCGCCGGCAATACCCGAGTTGCCGCCCGTGGTTGCAAGGCAGATCACGTTGGTGTTCGCGCACGAAGCCGGTACACCGGCACCGCCGGTTACCTTCGCCCATTTCGTCGGACTGTTCGAGTCGACGCTCAGCGTCGTCGTGGATGCGGACGGGATGTAATACGTCGGGAAGGTGATCTCGATACCGGTGAACGTTACCGCACCGCCTCCACCGCCTTGCGATGAGTTATTCGTTACGCTGAACGAATAGACGTCGGTGGTGCCGCTCGTCGCGTTGTACGGCTCGTTCAGCGCGTACAGCGCTTGCGTCGTGAAGTTTACGCCCGAAACCGTTTGCTGCTGCACGAGTCCCGGCTGATAGCCGTGCGCTTCGTATCCGCTCTTCGTGCCGCCGCCGCCCCAACCGGTGCCCGTCGGCACCGTGCCCAGATGCGTCATATTCGACGTAGCCGACCACGTGTTGCCGGCAGCATTGGTAAAGTACACGGGGTTGCTTGCGGCGGAGCTATTGAACCCCGACCACGCTTGCCCGTCGACGGGCAATACTTGCGTGTAACCCTGACAACCGCTTTGGCAGCCGCTGTTACCGGCAGTGTTCGTGAACGTGAGATTGGCCAGTGTAATGGACTGGCCGTTCGCAAGCGAGGTCGTGTTGCTGACCGGCAAAATCAAGATGTCGGTGTTCTTATTCGTTCCACCGCCGGTCTGCGTGAACGTAACGTTCCACTGATTTCCCGCAGAATCGTTAATGACGCACGGTGAACCGCACGCAGCCGTGATGCCGATGCCGCTGGACCTGGACGTGAAGAAAATGCCGCGAAGCGCGTCGCCGTTTGAGGGGCCGTATACCGAATCGCCATCGTTCACGAACTGAATGCCGCCCGTAACGCTGCTACTCTTCGGAATCGTGAGCGCTGTCCCGGTCACGCTCGTGCCGGCAGCGTTCGTGAACTGCGTCATCGCGTTGTAACCGACGATTTGGAAACCGGCCGACCCGACGATATTGCTCGTGCCGTACTGCATCGTGTTGACAGTATACGTATTCGGCGCGTAGTTCTGCGGTTCGGTAGTGTTATCGAAGGTCAGCGTAATGGTAGCATTTCCTGCGTTGTCGGCACCGTACTGCGCGAAGTTCACCGGCGCGTTGTAGCCGTTCGGGTCCGAAACGTTGAGCGCATAAAATCCATTTGGCGTTAAGCCGCTCATGTTGATTTGCGCGCCTGAGTCCGACGCCTCGGTCGGGTTGTCATACGCAAAACGTTGCATCGGCGGAGCCGGGCCGGAAATCGGCGTCGGCGTCACCTGCGGCGCAGGCGTGGGCGATGCTACGGAGCCTGCAACCGGCACAAGATTGACCGTTGCGTTGCTGCCGCCGGAGAGCGGATCCAACGAGACTTGACGCTGCGCAACGCGCTTTTGCGCGGTTCGATCGAAAACGACGAGCGAGTATGTTCCCGGACTGTACGTGTTTCCGATAGGCCAAGTCAACGAACCTGAAAGCTGGTTCGCTTTGAAACCCGTAACCGAGTTCGGATCGCAGAGCTGGTTTTTCTGTTGCGCTCCGGTAGCGGCGCCGAAGGGTGCAAGATACACGCACGATGGCCTGAACGACGTGAATTCGATGTATACGACGTAAATGTCGTTTACGGTAAGACCATTGATGAGCACATATGCGTTGGTCGTACCGGTGCTAGGAATGAAATAGTTTGTCGTTTCAATCGATTGCCCGGCATCGGCGAAGGTTTTGATGGAGGTCGAGCTCGTCGTGACGACGATGTATTCGACCGTTTCCCAACTCGCAATACCGCCGCAAGCCGAACCTGAACCGCCGCCTGCGTTCGTGCAAAGCGCGCTCGCCAATACGTAGACGCCGGCGTTGTTCAGCGTTTGGTTGTGCGTCGGACCGCAAGACCCGGTCGCGGATATCGCTCCGCTGCAATTAGCAGGCTGATACGTATTGCCGATCGTTTGATCCGTATCCGCGTTTGCGCCGGCAGCGTCGATGAAGTAGTCCTGATGCAGCGTTGCATTATTGTTGATGTTGACGACCTGCCACGTCACCTGACAGTTGACGTTGTAAATCGTACCGACAGTCCCCGAACAGGAACCCGCCGCAGACGGCGTCACGGTGATCGATCCCTCGATCGACATTCTGCGCCGGTTGTGGCGTGTATCGAACGACTGTCCCGGAGACACGTACAGCGTGTTCGCTTCGGTCATCGGCGGGAGCGCCGGTCCGCTGAGCCGTTCGCGCGGGCCAAGAATGCTGTCGAAGAGCGAGCCGTGCACGGCGGGTTGCAAAACGTTTTGCGATCCGGACGGTGCCGCAGTTTGCGTTCCGGACGCAGGAGAACCCGGCATCGGAATGAGCGTCGGGATCGGCCGCGGTCCGATCGGATGGGGCCGCGGCAGCCCTTCACCATCGTCAATCGGCGGCTGCGCAAAGCCCACGCTCAGCGTCACCGCCAGCGCAAAAAGCAGAAGAAAAACCGCGCGCGCGTAACGTGCGCTCGTGCGAAGCATCAATAGTACAACGTATAGACCGCATTGGTGCTATACGTTCCCCCGGGAACCGACGACGGAATTGAGAGTGTGAGATCGACGCAGTACGTTTGAATTCCGCCCTTTGAATCCAGAACGGCCCATCCCGTGGGATACACGACGAACGGCGTACTCGTCGGCTGCGGCGTCGCGCCTTGAATGTACGAATTGTTGGCGAGGTTCGTTCCTGCAAAGCTCGTTGTGAAGTCGGACGCCAAACCATGGCGCAAGGTCCACGTCGTTATGGTCGTGTGCACGGTGATGGTGTAAATGCACGACTGCGTGATCGTCGTGCCCGCCGTGCCGGTCATCGTGACGCTCGGCAAATTACTGTAGAGCAGCGTGGCGTTCGGGTTGGGCGTTACTTGCGCCGTCACTTTGAGCGCCTTTTGCTGCGACGTCTGCGCGATGAGATCTCCGCCGCGAAGTTCGAAGGCGTCGACATTCTGCGCCGATCCCTTTGCCTCGCGCAGCGTTACGCTGGCGGCAACGGCGCTCGTTTGCCCAGCCGCCGGTGCATAAACGATGGGAGCCGGCGTCACGTTCACCACAACGGCGACGGATATTTGGTCGCGTTGCATTTGGCCCATCGCCGCATGCGAATGCGGCGAGAGACAAATCAGTGCGCCGACTACCAACCCGAGCGCGAGAAGCAATCGTTGGAGCCGGTTCATTTTGCCACCACCGTGTAGACGATCCAAACGTAGTAGTTGGAGGCGTTCGCACTGGGCGGCACCTTCATCTCGTAATCTTGATAGACGTCTCCGTTTTGCGTCGTCGATGAGTACACGGCCGCAGGATACGTCATATATGCGATCGTCGGCGGCGTAGACGGATTCGGCGGACCGCTGGTGGTGCCGCTCGTTACTTGAAAAGGGTATCCGGCGGAGAATCCGTTGTTCGTATCGCCCGATGCGACCGAGGGAACGTAATACAGTGCCTGATTGAGCGTCATGGCGTTGCCGGCGCCGTCGGTAAAGTTTGCAGCGCCTTCGGCGTACACGTTGAAGCCCGCGGTGTCGTTCGTGGTAACGTTCAGGTGCGCAGCGTATTTGTACAAATACTGCACGCCGGCTTGCACCATTCCGAAGTCAACGGCACACCCGCTGAGGCACGCGCCCGTGCCCGGTGAAGGGGTCGGCTGCGTGCCGAATACCGCCTTCACGGTACCGTAACCGTTAGCGTAATTCGGCGTCAGCGCGATCTGCACGACCGCGGACGTGTACCATTTGACGACAGCGCTCCCGGTCGACTGCGCACCCGCAGGTGCAATCGTTGCGATTGCTGCGGCTGCGACGAAGATGAACGTTGTCCACCACGCTCGCAAGCTCACACACTCCTTTGTCGTAAACGACATCCTGTCGTGTGCACCCTAGTGCACGTTGAAACTGATCTCGCCGCCGGTCATCGTCTTGCCGCCATAATCGATGGCCGCCAGAGCCTGATATTTTCCAGGCGGCAGACGTTTGCCGGAAATCTCCAAAAGGCGCTCTCCGCCTCGCTCGACCAATTGTTCGCCGGGAACCGCAAGCTGATCGACGACTTGTCCGTCGCGTTGAATGCTTACCGTTCCGTTGAGGTACACGTGCGCGTTTCCGGTGTTCCGGAAGAGCACGCGGTAGAGTTGGCCGCTCGATGACTGCACGGCCGACATTTTCGAAACTTCACCGGCAATCTTGAGCGTGCCGGTAATCGTCAAATAGACTTTGGTGGCAATGCGCTCTGAAAATGCGAACGCACCGGCACGGCGCAGCGGCCGCGTTTGAAAGAAGACGATACCCGCATACTCGCCCGTCAACGCTTTGTCGTGGGGCAACGAAAACGTCACGCGCTCCATCTGCGTGGTGTTCGAAGAGAGATCGAATTGACGGGGATTGATTGAGGCCCAGCGTAGCACAGAGTTCTCGCGAGAGCCGACGCGCTGAAAGTTGTAATCGCCGTTGCGTTCCACCGCGAAATCGACCATCGAGGCCTGAATGTGCGTTGGATCGCTGCTGGAGTTGTGCACGGTAATCGGCATGTTGTAGGTCGTCCCCGGCGGCATGGCCAGTTCGATCTTTGCAGGTGCTACTTCAAGTCCGAGCGCCCCGGATGATGGAATGGGCGCCAACAGTCCTGCTACGAGGACTGCGGGCAACAAGAAACCGCGGACGTGCTTCATACTTAACATCTATCGGCATTTCGCCCGTGGAGCACACCCGAAACT
>CAZRQS010000150.1:0-2746 GCA_964602255.1 uncultured bacterium
TTCCGAAGAGCCGGCGGTACTCGCGATTGAACTGTGACGCACTTTCGTATCCAACGTCGAGGCTCACGTGCGTTGCGTCGACGCCGCGTGAGAGCAGCATGCGGCGCGCTTCATGTAAGCGGATGCGCTTTTGGAATTGCAGCGGACTCATTGTGGTCACGGCGCGGAAATGCCGGTGGAACGACGTCACGCTCATGCCGGCGGCGCGCGCTAGTTCCTCGATGCGAATCTTCTCGTCGAATCGCGTGCGCATGATGGAAATCGCCCGGCCGATCTGCGAGATGTGACTGTTCGGCACCGCGAGCTGGCGTAGCATCTCTCCCTGGGGGCCGCAGAGCAGGCGATAAATAATTTCGCGCTCGATGAGTCCTGCAAGTACAGGAATGTCCGCCGGTTGATCGAGTAAGCTTATCATCCGCTCGAGCGCGCCGGCGAGATGCGGATCGAGGGGACTCACGCCGAGCGCGGGCGGTGTGGCATGGACAGCATGTACCGATGGCAGGGTGAGCAACACATCGGCAACGACTGCCGGATCGATTGTCAGCGTGAGGGCGAGGCACGGCGGCGTGACGACTTGGCCGCGGACCGGTAGCTCCGCCGACGCGATCAGATAGTTATCGGGATCATATCTATATTCGTCTTGTCCAAGAATGAGCCGCTTGCTCCCGCTCGCGAGAACGCACAAGAGCGGCATGAAGACTGCCGGTTCTAACGAGGTCATGGCCTCGGAACGCGTGAGCGTCAAGCGGGGGATCGGGGTTTGTGTAAGCGGCGCGCGGCAATGACGCTCGATGAGCGCTCGAAGATTGTTCGACATGGTTTATTTAGGCAAGAACATGGCAGCATTGCGTCTGGTTCCACTATTCCGAAGAAAGTATGCTCTCCCCATGAGTGACGTAGAAATGAACTATCAACTCCTGGGCCGCAGCGGCGTGCGGGTATCGGACCTGTGCCTTGGCACGATGACGTTTGGCGAAGACTGGGGCTGGGGTGCAGGCAAGGACGAGGCACGCCGAATCTACGAGACGTTCCGCAGCGCCGGCGGCAACTTCATCGATACGGCAAACATTTATACCGGCGGGACCAGCGAAAAATTCGTGGGCGAATTCATTGCGGGACACCGCGACGAGATCGTGCTCGCGACGAAGTACACGAACACGGCCGCAGGGCTGAATGGCGGAAACACCGATCCGAACGCCGGCGGCAATCAACGCAAAAACATGGTGCGCGCGGTCGAGGCGAGTCTCAAGCGACTTGGTACCGACTACATCGACCTGTACTGGTTGCATATTTGGGATAAAATGACGCCGGTAGAAGAAGTCATGCGCGCATTCGACGATCTTGTGCGCGCCGGTAAAGTGCTTTACGTCGGAATCTCCGATGCGCCGGCGTGGGTCGTTGCAAAATCGAACACGATGGCCGAGCTGCGCGGGTGGACGCCGTACGTCGGACTGCAGATCGAGTATAGTTTGCTCGAACGCACGGTCGAGCGCGACCTCGTGCCAATGGCTGCAGATTACGGCATGTCGGTACTCGCTTGGTCGCCACTTCGAAACGGTGTTCTGACGGGCAAGTATCTCCCGGAAAACGCAAACCGCTCGGCTGACGGCCGATTGAACGCGTCAATGATGAAAGCGTTCGGCAACGAAGACGCTGGTGGGGACGCGGTGGTGCGCGAAACCGTCGCTGTCTCGAACGAACTGGGCGTGCCCGCCGCGCAGGTCGCCCTTGCGTGGCTGCGCTCGCGTCCGGGAAAGGTTATTCCGATTGTCGGCGCTACCAAACTTACGCAATTCGAAGACAATCTGCGCAGCCTTAACGTCGTGTTGTCACCTGAGCAGCGCGAACGCCTCGACCGTGTGAGCGCCGTGCCGCTCGGATTTCCGCACGACTTCTACGATCACGAAGGGCCCAAAGCGATTTTGTACGGCGGCATGCGCGATCGGATCCACGCTTAAACGCGGAGCGCAATCCGTTACAATGTCTCATCCGAAAGTCATGATCATTCGTCACGCTGAAAAGCCTGGCATAAAATACGAACCGCCCATGGGCTTCGACGAAGAAGGACGATTGGATCTCCACTCTCTAACCGTTCGGGGCTGGCAGCGCGCCGGTGCACTCATCAAGCTGTTTCAGCCTGATGCCGCAGCTTCGAGCGATTCTTCAATCGAGAAGCCGGCTGCGATCTACGCCGCCAAGCAGAGCTACGAAGGCGAGAACAAGGAACGGCTCGCGGATGACGAGCAACACGCGCCGGGTGACGAAGAGGGACTCGCCGATAGCAAGGCTCACCTCGGAGCGCGAGCGTTGCAGACAGTCCTTCCACTCGCCCAGAAGCTTGGTTTAACCGAAGGTTTAGACACGTACGGCCTAACTCAAGAAGCAGATCTGGTCGCCAAGATCCTACAATTGACCAATCCGGTTCTCATCGCATGGGAGCACAAGAGGATTACAGACATCGTATCGGCGCTTCAGCCGGGTGCGGCGCCGATTCATTGGAATCGTGAGCGCTTTGACATGGTGTGGATCTTCGCGTACGACGGAACAAGGTACAGACTGTTCGTGCAACCTCAGAATCTCCTCGTGAGAGACGAGGAAAGGATCGACGATGAGACATCTCAGGCGGCCACTACGTTCAATGCCTAATCTGCACGTACCGTGAACACATAAGGCTTCCAGAGAAGACGCATGTCGTTAGATGCCCGCGGAATCATGCGAGACGCGTTCCAGTAGAACAAGCGTTTTC
>CAZRQS010000150.1:2846-7090 GCA_964602255.1 uncultured bacterium
TCTATCGTGGGGACGTTTGTACGGGGCGCCGCAAAGAAACATTCACGAGCGCGAGGATGATTGCAGCTGCGACAAGGATAGCGGCGACCTTTTCTCCGTAAAGCATTGTGAATCCGATCGCGTTATCGAGCGAGTACGGCCCGAAACCAATGAACGCTAGAAGCAAGCCACTCGCAGTGTAGAGTCCCGAAAGTTCCCACCCGTTCTGCATACTAAAAAAACCGTTCTTCACGTGCACCGAACCCGCAACGATCATGACCATCACCATGAGCGCTGGACCTAAAGCGCCGAGAAACCCGAGCGCGGTCAAGATGCCTGCGGCGAGCTCGCCTAGTCCCGCGCTCATCGCAAAAAACGCACCCGGCCGAAAGCCTAAGCTCTCAAAGGCCTTGGCTGTTGCCGTGCGGCCCGGGCTTCCAAACCAGCTAAATACTTTTTGGGCTCCGTGAGCGGCGAGGCCTAAGCCGACGACGAGACGGAAGATGAGAAGCGCAGCCGCTATACCAGCCGTTACTGGCCCGATTGTCGTCATTGAACTAACGCTCCACTCTAATCGTCACCCGGCTATACCATTGTAGAACAATATTTCCCATTACCATTGGCACTGCTCGCATAAAGCGAGTGTGCGCTGCGTCGCACCGATATACTGTTGCCTCTGACGAAATTTTGCCTGCGCTGCTAGGAAACCGGATGGCTGGCACGTAACGGTAACCCGGTGAAGCGGCCTCGCCTCGCTAAACGACTAGGCGCGTTCGATGCAACGCTCATCGTCATGGGCGGCATTATCGCTTCGGGCATTTTCATGAATCCCTCGGTCGTGGCGCAGCGTCTGCACTCGACGAGCCTCATACTGTTCGCCTGGCTCTTGGGAGGCGCGATCGCGCTGGTCGGAGCGTTTGTCTTTGCAGAGCTTGCCTCGCGACGTCCGGACGTGGGCGGCCTTTACGGCTACCTGCGTGACGCGTACCATCCTGGGCTAGCCTTCATGTCGGGATGGACGTCGCTTCTGGTCAGCAACAGCGGTGCAATTGCTGCAGTCGCCGTGACTTTTGCAACCTATGCGCATCTGTGGATTCCCGTGGACATCCGCATACTTGCGGTAGCCGCCATCATGGCGACGGGCATCATCAATATGTTTGGCGTGCGTGAGGGCGTATTGACCCAAAACGCGCTGATGATTATGAAGGTCGGCGCAATTGCACTCATTATTGCGGCGGGGTTCTTTGGTCCGGTATCGCCGCATCATGTTGCCGCGGCCGGCGTCTCCCTTACAGCGATGGCAACCCTTGCCGCCTTTGGCGCCGCACTCATTCCGGTGTTCTACTCGTACGACGGCTGGCATACCGCGCCGTTTATCGACGGGGAGATGAAACATTCCGAACGCGCGCTGCCGGTCGGCCTTGTGGCCGGTGTGCTGGGCGTGATCCTGCTCTATGTTGCGGTTACGCTCGGCGGCCTGCGCATGCTGGGACCGGATGGACTGGCTGCAACATCAACGCCGGCGACCGACATGGTTCGTCACGTCATCGGCCGCGCGGGCGAGGGCGTCGTCGGCGCATTTATCGCGCTCTCGACACTCGGCTTTCTCGGTAACACTGCGCTCACGGTTCCGCGCCTGTACTACCGTATGGCGAAAGACGGCCTGTTCTTTAAGCAGCTTGCGTACCTGCATCCAAAATCGCAAACGCCGGTCGTCGCAATCGCCTTGCAATGCGTTGCTTCGAGCATTATCGTCGGATGGGGAAACTATCAGCGTATTCTCAATTACGTCACGCCGATGGATTTTCTTTACATGGTGCTCGCCGCGATCGCGATTTGGATTTTCCGGCGGCGCGACACACTCGCGCGCAGCGTAGCGATTCGGATTCCGGGCCACCCGTGGAGCACGGTGTTCTTCGCTGCAGTCAGCGGTGCATTTGTCATAAACGCCTATGCGGCGTTCCCTAAAGACTCGCTGATTGGATTAGCCATTTTCCTTTCCGGCGCGCCCGTCTATTTGTTGTGGCGCCGGAACGGTTTAGCCGTCACTACCCCCGTTGCGGCCACAGACGTCAACTAAGGAGAAGTATGTCGAGATTCCGTTGCGCGAAAATCGTTGCGGCGCTTATCGCCGCGTCTTTGTATTCCGGTATGCCTCACGCGCTTGCCGCGCAGGCACCAAGTATGGACGACGCGCTCAAACAGATCCAAACGTATGCCGGTCAAGCGCTACAAGAACAGGGCGCTCCGGGCATGTCGGTTGCGATCACCGACCGCACGCGCACGCTGCGCATTCTTACGCTCGGTTACGCGAATCTCGATGCAAAGACGCCCGTGACGGCGGCAACCCGCTTTCCGATCGGCTCGATTACCAAAGGCATGACTACGCTTGCGCTCATGGAGCAGCGCGATGAAGGGCGATTCGATCCGTCGCGTCCTGTACGCGCGTATCTGCCCTGGTTTTCAATCGACTCCGGTGGGAAGACTATCTACGCGCACCAAGTCCTCTCACACACCGCGGGGCTGCCGGACGACTTTTCGATTTCGCCCGGACACTTGTATACGGTGGCGGCATTGCGCGACGCACACACGATCTTTCAACCAGGCACCAGTTGGTCGTATTCGAACGACGGTATCTCGACAGCCGGAACGATCTTATCGACGCTCGACGGCAAGACGTGGGCACAGTCGGTGCAATCACGAGTGCTGGATCAGCTCGGGATGTCGCATACAAGCCCGGTCTTTACACCGGCGACACTTTCCGATGCGGCATTCGGCTACGTCTTCGAAGAACCGAATATGTTGACGCCGACGAATCCGCGTCTGGTTGCCTCGGTGCCCGGCGATTTTGTCGATCCTGCGGGCTCGGTGATATCGACACCCGAGGACATGGCAAAGTACATGCGGTTTATTTTGAACGCGGGTGTGAATGCTGCTGGGAAGCACGTTCTCTCGCCGTCGAGTTACGCGCTCTGGACGACGCCGGATTCCAACAACGGAAAACTCGCGGGCCAAACATCTCCCGAACTGGCCGAGGCGCCGCTGCTGTACGAACATTACGCGTTCGGGCTTGCGGTACACGAGGAAAATGGCGACAAAATCGTCGCGCACACCGGTGGCATCGCCGGTTATTCTGCGTGCATGGAAAACGACGTCACGCGCGGCTTCGGCGTGATCGCGATGTCGAATCTCGTGGAAGCACCGTTGCATCCATGCGCAATCGTGCTTTACGCCATCAGCGTATTGCAAGCGCAAAACGCCGGTCGGCCGCTGCCGCCCATTCCGGCATCGATTGGCTATTATTTGCAGCGTACTACAGTGACAAATGCCGCCGATTACGCCGGAACCTATACAGCACCGGATGGTTCGGCGCTGACGCTTATTGCGAACGGAAATACACTTGCGTTGCAAACGCCGCAGGGTTCAAACCCACTTTACCCGCGCGGTAGCAATACGTTTTACGTGGACGATCCCCGGTTTGCCGTATTCGGCTTGAACTTTGTTCGAAACAAAGCCGGCAAAATCGATGAGGTCTTTTCCGGTAGCCGGTGGTTTGCGGGCGCAGCCTACACAGGTCCGCGAACGTTTTCATATCCGCACAGCTGGGACGCCTTGACCGGCCGCTATGAGAGCTTAGGCGTATGGGGTATCGCCGCCGCGAGCCGTGTATTCGTTTTAAAGGGGCGTTTGCTCGTAGACGGCGCACCGCTCACGCCGCAACCGGATGGCAGTTTTAAACTGGGTACTGCAACGATTCATTTCGACACGCCTGCAGGCGACGCGATGCAGCGCATGAAACTTGACGCCTTCGAATTGTATCGAATCGATCTTCCGTAAAGCTCCTGGAGCGCTTATTCCACGGGTTTAGGCGTTGGCGGCGAACAGAGCACCCCAGTCCCAACGTATAGTCCACGTAGCCACGGGTCGAACCAAACGTTACAACCTTCACCTATGACGTGACCGCCACCGCCGGGTTCTGCGCGGTTGACGTAAACAACGATTGGCGTGCGAAACGCCGCCATGTCGGCAAAGCGCAGGCGCGAACGAAACTTACCATAATTGCGCGAGTGGAGGATACGACGTATCCACGCTCGCTGCTTAGGCGTCAATACTCGACCGCCCTTGGAAAACGCTTCACTGATCGGGTACGTTTCATACGCTGGTGTGGTTGTAGGTAGCGGGGAGAGGTGCATTGCGACCGTTGAACGCGTCGCCGGTGGCTTTTCGCAAGCGATGAACGCGGTTGCGATTCCAGCTGCTGCCAG
>CAZRQS010000151.1:0-7077 GCA_964602255.1 uncultured bacterium
GGCGGCATCGTGCACGTGAACACGCACTTGAAGAAAGGGCAGCACGTACCGATGCAGCATATCGCGTTCGGTAATCCTGCGACGATTTATCCGCCGGACAAAGCTCCAGACGTTCATAAACAGATGAACTTCTTCCAAGACGTCTTCAACCTGGAAGCGTCCGATGAAGTGCGCTCGCAGGCGGCCGAAGCGTACTCCAAGTTCTTGCGAAAAGTTCACGCGCAGGACACACCAATTGCCGAAGCGCCCAAGAAAGCGGCGCCGAAGGCGCCTCCAAAACGAACGGAGGAACCGGCGCCCACGCAAGCTGTCGAAGTCGAGAAAGTCGTCGACGTCATGTTCGTCGAGTTGGAAGAAGCGCGGCTTCGGCGTGAGGCCGCGATCGAACGCGAGAAGAAAGGCAAGAAATAGTGCGCGCTGCCGCCGCGCTGCTTGCCGCTGCATTTGTGCTTGCCGGCTGTGCGAGCGGCAACACGCAGCACAAGGCGCGGCGTTCGGCCAGCGATGACCTGTCGGCCATTCAGGCGACAACTTCGCCCGTGCGCAACGGATCGGGTGCGCCCATCGATGCGCTCGTCGTTTCGGGAACGATTACGAATACCGGCAGCGCTCCGCTGCGCTGCCGCGCGACGTCGTTTTTGCTCGTCGACCAGAACGGCAATGCGTATGCGCCTTCCGCACAGTGGTGTGACGTGCCGTCGATCGGGCCCAGTCTATCCGCCGGTTTTACCGCGACGTTTCGCGCGCCGCAAACGCCGAATCTCGAGCTGCGCTTCGAGCACCCCGACGGTACGTATGAAGCACATCCTTTGCATTTCCCTGCGACATGAATCTGCGCCCGTACATCGAGTTCGCGAAGAAAGCCTTCGCGCGCGAGGCGACCTACCGGATGGAGGTGTTCACCGAAGTCGGCTCACTCATTGTACGGGTCTATCTATTGCGATCGCTCTGGACGGCGCTTTACGCGCAAAATATTGCGCCGATGAACCTTCCGCTGCATTCGATGATCACCTACGCGACCGTTGCGCTGCTGATGTCGCTCATTCTGGAAGTGGACGGCACGCGGCTCATTCGCGAGAAACTGCGCGAAGGGACCATCGCGACGGACTTGATGAAGCCGATCAGCGTACCGTTCTACTTCTTCAGCGACGGTTTCGGCCAAACGGTTTTGCACGCGCTGCTCGTTGTGCCTTCGGTGCTCTTTGCGCTGCTGCTCGTGCACATCGATCTTCCCACGTTGCCGGTGATCGGGATGTTCCTCATCTCGTTCATGCTCGGCTATTTGGTGAATTTCTTTGTGAACTTCCTGATGAACGCGGTCGCGTTCTGGACGCTCGAAACGTTTGCCGTCCAACTCATCGTGCGATGGGTTTCGGATCTCCTTAGCGGACAAGTGATTCCGCTCACATTTTTTCCGGGTATCTTCGGTCGTATCGTGTTTTCGCTGCCCTTTGCGGCGATCTACTCCACGCCGCTGCTCATTTACGTCGGCGTCATAAAACCGCAAGACTATACGCGATACTTAGCCGTGCAAGCGCTCTGGTTGGTGCTTTTCTCCGGACTATCGTGGGCGGTCTGGCAGGCGGCGTCGCGCCGCGTCGTCATTCAAGGCGGCTAGACGTCCCAGCAGCAAATGGAAGTAGAGCATGCCGCGCACCGGCCCCAGCGCCTCCAGTAACGCCTGCGCATCGATCTCGGGATCTCCGGACAATATTTTGATCGTGCGCGCCACGCCGGAATCTTTCATCGGGAAAACATCGAGCCGGCCGAAACCGCGCAGCAGCACGACCGCGGCACTCCATGCGCCGATGCCGCGCACAGTGGTCAATCGCTGCGCGGCCTGCGCGCTCGGAAGCAACTCCAGCGAATCTTCGGTGACCATTCCATCGAGCACCGCCGCAGCGGCACTGCGAAGATGGGCGACCTTGTTCCCGCTCAAACCCACGGCGCGCAGCTCCGCCTCGCTCGCTGCAAGTAGCGCATGCGGGCTCATGAACGGATAGTATAAGCCGCCGTCGTGTTCGAGCGGCTCGCTGCGCGCTTGAATCGTGCGCCGCATGATCGATGCGGCCGCGTGAATGCTGATCTGCTGAAAAATGATGGCGTGCGCCAGCGCTTCCCACAATGACGGATAGCGCGGCGGCCGCAAGCCCTTTAATTCGCGCGTAAGTGCTGCGAGCCACGGAAAGGGATGCGCCCGCTCGTACCATTCGTCGAGTTGTGCGTGCACGCCCAGCATGCGTTCCACGGCGGGAACCCAGCGCGCGCCTTCGCGACCCGCAACGCGAATGCGTATGGAACGCGCGCTTGGCTGCGTGACCTCAATCAGGTTGGTGCCACGAGCATCTGAAAGCGCCCGGCGGTACGCGCCGTGCTCGTCGACAATGTCGACGACATTGGCGGCCAAGCGCCGCAGCGCTTCCGCAGTAAGGTCAAGACGGTACGGCTGCCGGACGGAAAGTTCCGTTTCGAACGTGAATTTCATAAGCAATGCTCGCGACGTACTACCAATACTGGCGCATCAACCTGCTCACGATGCTGGAGTACCGGGCGAACTTCTTCATGTGGTTCTGCTTCACGATCGTGTACCACGGCACGGCTATTGCCGCGCTGTATGTAACGCTTCGGCAATTCCCGTCGATGAACGGTTGGGATTTCCGGCAAATGGCGTTCCTGTACGCGCTGTGGATGCTCGGGCATGAATTTCACAACACCTTCTTCTTCACCGTCGTTTCCGTCCCCGACTACGTGCGTGAAGGCCGTTTCGATCGCTTTCTGGTCCGTCCGCTCGATACGCTCTTTCAAGTGCTGACGGTACCATCGCAAATTTTCCCGGACGGGCTCATGCTGGCGATCATCTATTTCATCCTTGCGACGCGCTACAGCGCCGTCCATGTCGATTTGGCATTCGTTCTGTTTGTGCCGCTCGTGGTCATCGGTGGCGCGCTCATCGACCTGGGCATTTCGCTGGCCGTGGCGACGCTCTCGTTTTGGTTCGTTCGCGTCGACACACTGCGATGGGTGGTGATGTCGCTCGAACAAGAATTTACGCGCTACCCCATTAGCATCTACACGCGCGGCGTCCGCGTGATTCTGGCGTTCGTCTTCCCGTTTGCATTCATGAACTATTTTCCCGCGACGTTTCTACTGCACAAAGCGGAAACGGGACTCTCGCTCTCGCCGCAGATCGGATTGCTTACACCGCTGGTCGGAGCTGCCTGGCTGGCGGTGTCATACGTGTTTTGGCGAATCGGCCTGCAGCACTACAAAGGAACGGGATCCTAGCTATTGATGAAACGCTCGCTGTTCATTGCCGGCTCTCTTGCAGCATTCGCCACACCACAAATCGCACGTGCGCAGCTCCTTCGGACCGCTCTCGTGCGCGCCGCTATCGACAGTATCCCAGGTAATGTCGGGGTCTACGCGCGCACAATGACCAAAGGGCCGCCGCTCTATACGTACAACGCTGCGGTATCATTCCCGAGCGCGTCGACGATCAAGATGCTCATCATGCTCACAGCGTTCATAGCTGCCGAGCGAGATCCGCAGGTCATGGGCAAGCACATACGCTTTCGCTCGCAAGACTTGATCGGCGGCTCAGACTTCATGGCCCATGCATCGGACGGTGAGCGCTTCACCGTGCACGAGCTTATCGTGCCGATGATTCAAGTGAGCGACAATACCGCCAGCAATTTGCTGATCACGCATTTCGGTTTCGATCTCATCAACGCCGTAACGCATCGCGCGGGCCTGCGCCACACGCAACTGCGCCGGCATTTCTTGGATACCGTAGCAGTCGTACACCACCACGACAACCGTACGACGCCCGCGGACATGGCGTACTTGCTGTACCAAATCGAAACCGGCGCGCGTGAAGGCGTTCCGACGGTCGCCTCGCCGATGTCGTGCCGCCGCATGATCGAGATCATGCTCGGGCAAACCGATCGCGACACGATTCCTCGACTGCTTCCCGCCGGCGTTCGCGTCGCGAATAAAACCGGCGAGCTCAGCGGCTCGCGCAGCGACGTCGCGATCGTCGATCCATTCGGCGATTCGCCATATGTCTTAGCGGTGTACACGAGCGGTCTGGGCTCGCCGAACGAAGCGTACGACGGAATCGCGCGCCTTTCGCGCGCGATTTACGGCGCGGTGGCGGGAACGGACCTATGACTTGGTTTCGATCGTTACTTTGTTCATCGTGTCGCCGACACGAATAGCGTCGAGCGCATCGAAGCCGTCGGTCATTTGCCCGAACACCGTGTACTGCCGGTCCAAAAAACGCGCATCGTCCAAGCACACATAGAACTGCGAGCCCGCAGAGTCCGGATGTCCGGCACGCGCCATCGCGACGGTGCCGCGCACGTGGGGACGCTCGTTGAATTCCGCCTTTAATTTGTAACCCGGACCGCCGGTGCCGTTTCCTGACGGGTCGCCGCCTTGAATGACAAAACCGGGTTCGACCCGGTGGAAGTTCAGGCCGTCATAAAACCCGGCCTCGGCAAGTTTTATGAACGCGGCAACATGCTGCGGCGCGTCGTCCGGATAGAACGTGAAAACGATGTCGCCCTTCGAGGTGCTGATGCGAGCTTGCGACGTTTTGGCGCGGTCGATAAGGGTTCGCAGTTCGTCGCCCACGGGAGCGGTCAAAGTTGCCATGTCGCCTCCAAGCGGTGGTTCCGGGAAAAGCGGAGGCTTGTGCATTGGCATTCCTAAGGCCTGGCGCTGCTTGAGAGCGGCCAGCTTTTGTTCGCGCGTCATCCTCTTAAAGTGCGCTTCGAAACTCCGTGCCGCACCCGGGTCTTCGAACAGCAACCAAGCGATGAGCTGTACCGGCAAACGCGATCGGGTGTACTTGGAAGCGCGGCCGCGCGAATGAGCCGTCAGACGCCGCGCTAGATCGCCGGTCCAACCGGTATAGAGCGAGCCGTCGGCACATCCGAGGATATAAACGTAGGCAGCCTTAGCAGTCGTCATCGTACTTTGTTAAAAACCTATGATTTGCGGTAGAATCACTGGCGGTACCACGATATGAGTTCGGATGGCCTCACATTAAACAGCGGGGGCTCTGCCGCGCGCCGGCAGATGCTCAAGGTGCGCATTCCGCCGAACGCCCGGTTTAGCCGGGAGGTTCGTCAGGAAGTCATTTCTTTTGCCGGCAAGTTCGAAATCCGGCACGAAGAGCTGGTAGAGTTTATTTTTGCCGTCGGTGAGGCCCTCGCGAATGCTATCGAACACTCTCGCAGCAGCGATGTCATCGAAGTGCGCTGCCAGGTGGACGGTGACAAGATCATGGCCACAATCATCGACTCCGGCGCCGGCTTCAACATCGATCCGATTGCGAACGTCGTCCTGCCCGACGCGTTCACGGAACGCGGACGCGGTTTGCCAATCATGCGCCGCTGCACGGATATTTTTGCCGTTCATTCCGTGCCCGGACGCGGAACGGCAGTGGTCCTCGGGAGGTACTTGCGGCGCAAAGGCGGGGATCAGGAAAGTGACCTTGCATCGTGAAATACGGCGGAGATGAAAATCCGCCGTTTTCTTTTACTGCCGGCCTTGTTCGTATTCACGCTCGGCGCAGCTGCGCCCGATCCTCGCATCCAAGCATTGACCCGCGCAGTTTCGACGGCCGATCTGCGAGCGATTGACACTCACCTGGTCGCCTTTGGCACGCGCAGCGCGTTTTCAGAGCTGCTTGAATCCAAAACGCGCGGCGTCATAGCTGCACGCGAGTGGATCCGCTCGCAGTTTGAAGCAGCGGCGCAGTCTTCCGGCGGCCGGATGACGGTAACGTACGACACCTACGTTCAGCCGAAAACCGATCGCACACCCCGCGCGGTAACGATCTCGAGTGTCATCGCCGTGCTCAAAGGTGACGACCCGGACAGCCGCACCTACGTCATGTCGAGCCACTACGATTCGCGCAACAGCGACGGCAACGACCCCAAGCTGGACGCACCGGGAGCCGACGACAACGGTTCCGGTACTTCCGCAGTCATCGAAGCGGCAAAGATCATGGCCAAGACCCCGTTCCATGGAACGATCGTCTTCGCGTGCTTTGACGGCGAGGAGCAGGGACTGTTCGGTTCCGGTCATTACGCACAGACGCTGCGCGCCCATAATGTGAAAGTGCTCGGCAACCTCAATAACGACATCATGGGTTCTTCCACCGGTCCCCACGGCGAGCGTGCCCCCTTCACGGTGCGGATCTTCAGCGAAGCCCTCCCGGGCGATGCGCAAGTCCGTACGGTGAACCTGGTCGGTTCCGAGAACGACTCGCCTTCGCGCGAGTTGGCGCGCTTCGTCAAAAGCGTCGGCGAGCAGTACGTTCCCGCGATGGACGGCGAGCTGATCTATCGTGCCGATCGCTTTCTCCGAGGCGGCGATCAGGAATCATTCGCCGCGCAGGAGTATCCTGCAATGCGGTTCGTCGAGAAGTACGAGAACTACAACCACCAGCACCAGAACGTACGGGTTGAACGCGGCGTCCAGTTCGGCGACCTTTTGCCGTACGTCGATTTCGACTATGTAGCGCGAGTAACACAAATGAACATCGCCGCGCTCGCGGCTCTTGCGTTAGGACCCGAACAACCGTCGCAGGTCCAAATGCTCACGAAACAACTGGCTTATACGACAACCCTGCGTTGGCACCCGGCGCTTCACGCCGCTTCATACGAGGTTGTTTGGCGCGAAACGAGTTCTCCGGTCTGGCAGCACGCCAAAAACGTTGGAAACGTCACTGAAGCGACGCTTCCTGTCAGCAAAGACGATTACATTTTGGCGGTTCGCGCGGTTGATTCAACCGGCTTGCGTAGTCCGGCTGTTTATCCCGTACCGGTTCGCGAGTAACGCGAGAGTACAAAACTTTGACGCTCGACTATTCCTACGTGAACGGCTTCTAAGATACTATTATTTTGATGAACGGCGCGAAGCACGGGAAACCGTCGTTCATATAGATAGCGGACCGGCCACCTCCCCGCGCGCCAACGCAATGACCGGTCCGCTATCTTTTTAGAGCTTTGGGGCTCAGCAGAGAACGGCCTCGCACTCGTCCTGCCCCCCGCTTGCCTACTGAGC
>CAZRQS010000152.1:0-7031 GCA_964602255.1 uncultured bacterium
GTCGCTGGAGCCGGCGTCCCCGAAGCGGGCTGGCCGCCACCGCCCGAGCGCTTACGGCGTCTACGCGAACCACCCGCATTCGGTGGTTTGGGCGATTGATCGGAACCGTCAGCGTCGCGATGGTCCTCGCCGTTACCCGAGTCGCCGTTTCCGCCGTTCGAACTTCCGCCGTTTCGGTTGACGCCCGTGATCGGAATGTTCGCGAGCATAGCTAGAGCGTTGTCCTGGTTTTCAAAGTGCACGTCGATCTTCTCGCGATCGACTTCGACGTAGCGCGAGATCACGTCGACGAGGTCGCGTTTCATCGACTCGATCATCTCCGGCGCGAGCGAGAGATGATCCGACATGAGCACCAGACGCAGCCGCTCTTTGGCCGTGGCGCCTGAAGTGTGCCGGCCGAATAAGCGATTGAGAAACTCGATCATCGTTTAGCGGCGACCCCCGAAGAATGAACCCAGTTTGGACATAAACGACTCTTTGTACTCGACGCGCGGCGCGGGAACGTCTTCGCCGGCGATGCGCGCCGCAATGGCGTGGTAAGCCGCAGCGGTCTGCGAATCGGTGCGCAACGCCAACGGCTCGCCTTTGTTCGTGGAGACGATGACGTCGGGCTCGTCGGCAATCACGCCGAGCAGCGGAAGACGCAGAATCGAATTCACGTCGTCGACCGAAAGCATCTTGCCTTTTTTCACCAGCTGCGCGCGCACGCGATTGATGACGAGCTGCGGCTGAAATTGATTGCCCAGTAGTCCGACGACGCGATCCACGTCGCGCACCGCGGAAACTTCCGGCGTGCAGACGACGATGGCTTCCTGCGCGCCGGCGACCGCATTCTGAAAGCCCTTCTCGATGCCGGCGGGACAGTCGATGAGCACGTAGTCGAACCGCTCGCGCAGCGTTTGCACGAGCTCGACCATCTTTTGCGTGTCGACGTCGTCCTTTTCGCGCGTTTGCGCAGCGGCCAGCAGATACAGCGTCGATGAATGTTTGTCGCGCACGAGCGCTTCGTCGAGCGACGCCTTTTCTTCAAGCACGTCGAGCACGTGATACTTTACGCGGCTCTCCAAACCCATGACGATGTCGAGATTGCGTAATCCGACGTCGGCGTCGACCACGGCGACGCTGGCGCCGCGGCGCGCAAGCGCAGTGCCCAGGTTCGCCGTCGTAGTGGTCTTGCCGACGCCGCCTTTGCCCGAAGTAATGACGATTGAGCGCCCGAGTTTGACAAAAGCCGCGTCCGAGTGCGGCTCGTTGTCGTCCTGAGGTTGCCGGAGAACGTGCATGCTTAGCCTGCTTTCAACGCGCCGAAGATGCGGCCCAAAAACCCGGGAGTGTCAAGGTTGGTGAAGGGAACCAGTTCGCCGTCAAGGCGGCGCACGATCTTCTCGTAAATTGCGCGAAGACGGCTCACCTCGCTCAGGACCACCGGTTCGCCTTTGTTGGTGGTGTCGATGATCTCTTCGTCGTCGGGAACGATGCCGAGCAACTCCGCCGAGAGAATCTCGCAGACGTCCTCGACCGAGAGCATATCGCCGCTGCGCACCATCTCCGGACGAATGCGATTGACGATGAGACGGACCGGCATCGAGCGCTCCGCGAGTTTGCCGATGACGCGGTCGGCGTCGCGAATGGCGCTGACCTCAGGTGTGGTCACGACGATCGCTTCACGCGCACCCGCCACGGCGTTGCGGAAACCGCCTTCAATGCCCGCGGGACAATCGATGAGCACGTAGTCCGCCATTTCGGCGAGTTCGTCGATGACTTTGGCCATCTGCTCTTCGTTCACGGCGTCTTTGTCGCGCGTTTGCGCTGCGGGCAGTATGGAGAGCGATTCAAAACGCTTGTCCTTGATGAGCGCCTGTCGCAGCTGACAGCGCCCTTCGACGACTTCGACGAGATCGAAAACGATGCGCTTCTCTAGTCCCAGCACGAGATCGAGATTGCGCAGTCCGATATCCGCATCGACGAGAATGACGCGATGTCCGCGCTTGGCCAGTGCTGCGCCGACGTTTACCGTCGTCGTAGTTTTACCAACGCCGCCTTTTCCGGATGTAAACACGATCTTGCGAGCGCTCACTGCGGTATGTTCTCCCTTGTAAAGATCACGATGCGATCGTTTTGCACGCATGCCGCTTCTGGTTCTATCGCCGTTTGTTTGCGATCTCCCGCACCGGCGGCGATGAACGTCGCGATGCGCAGCTGCGTGGGCGCAAGTTCGATTGCATACACGCGCGCACTCGCATCGCCTTGCGCGCCCGCGTGCGCAACCCCGCGCAACGAACCGAAAACGACGATGTTGCCCGTTGCGACAAGCTCCGCACCGGGATTGACGTCGCCGATGACGACGATGTTGCCGGCGTTGTGCAGCGATTGTCCGCCGCGCAATGTGCCCGTGTGATACAGCGTTGACGGCCCAGCCGCGATGAGCGCAGAGGTCCCAGACTGCGCCGTACGCGGCTTGGCCGGTCCCGCCAGAACGACCCTACGCACGCTTGACTCGCCGCGCCGCCGCCGCTCTGCAATGTCGGATCGCGCTCCCGCAAAGTCAGCGACCAAAGAGCGTGCCGCATCCGAAAGTTGCACTTCATGTTTCGGACGCAGCGCGCGCCGTCGCGCAAGCTCTTCTCCGCCGTCGTCCGCCGCCACGAAACGCAACCCGTATGCACTCGCGAGACGCTCCGCATCGGGCGTGCCGCAAAGCGCATCGAGTGCGATACCGTGGTCGTGCAGGACGCCGCGCAAACGCTCGAGCTGCTCTTCGGAGACGCTTGTCCCACCAAGCGCAGCAGTAGCGGACGTCCCGGTATAAAAACCGGGCCGCTCGTCGAGCTTGCCCTGCAGTTCGGCCAGGGCCTCTTCGAAATCGCGTCCTCCCAGAGCAATCTCGAGGCCCAAGCCTTTGCCGCGCAATACCGCCATCAGCGCGGGCGTTCGACGCCGGCCGGGGTGCCGGACCTTCGCCGTCCACAATGGCTGCACAAGTTCTTGTGCTTATCCACAGACCTTACACATGTGCAAGGTCTCTCAAACCTTCGCCAAGCTCTGGGCGTACAATGGGTAACAAAGGAAGGATCGGCTGCGTTCTTGGAGTGCCCTTTTCTGCAACATCGGCCCGCAGGGGCGGGTAGAGGAATTGAGTCTGTTATGTTTCGCCGTATCATACCGCTAGCGGTCATCTTGTCATTGATTGGTGCCATATGCCCGGCACCTGCGCAAGCAATGTCAACGCAGACCGAAATCGCAATCGGCCGGCAGTACGATCAGCAGATCGTCGAGACGAACGTCGTTGAGACCGACCCGTTGATTCAGCAATGGGTGCAAACCGTTTCGAACAAACTCTGGTCCGAGACCGCGCGTAAAGACGTTCCGTACAACATCAAAGTTCTCAAAGTCAACGACATCAACGCGTTCTCGACGTTAGGCGGTTACGTCTATCTCAACGAAGGCCTACTCGACTTCGTTCAGTCGGATGACGAGCTCGCCGGTGTGATCGGACACGAAACGGGACATATCGAGCGGCGCCACGCGGTGACGATGCAGACCAAGTCGCAGATTTTGGGCTTGTTGCTCGGCGTCGCATCGCTATTTTCGCCGTTCATCTACAATTTCGGCAATTTGCTGCAAGCCGGTGCGCTCGCAAAGATGTCACGCATCGATGAATTGCAGGCAGACCAGTACGGATTGCTGCTCATGTCGCGAGCCGGATACGATCCTGAGGCGATGCTCTCGATGCAGCAGCACCTGGGTGCACTCGAAGGCGAACACAACGACCTGGTCAACAAGTATTTTCAGGACCACCCCGGCTCGAGCAATCGCGTAGCGCATCTGCTCGGCTATCCGCAGCTCGATCCCACAAAGACAAATTCGGATCAACGGCTTGTGTGGGCACTTCACGATCTCGACCAAGCGCGCTATAGCGTCGCGAGCATGGAACTGAACAAGATTCTACAGACGGATCCGAATAACGCGCAGGCGCGTCTTGCACTCAGTCAATCGCAGCTCGCCATGGGCCTGACCAGCAAGAGCGAACAGACGCTCGGCGAGCTCTCGCAGAGTTCTTCGCCGCAAGTAAAAGCGGCCGCGCAAGCGCACATCAATGCGCTGCGTGCAATGCAGGTACACAAAGTCGATCTCACGCGTCCTAACCTGGCCTCGCTGGATCAAAAGATGCAGCAGGCGCTGGAAGTGCAGACGCAAGCCGTAGCTCAAATCGGCGCGCGCCACGACGAAGGACGCAGCCAACTCAAATCGCTGCAGCAGCGTTTGGATGCAATCACCTATGAGCTACCGGATTTCAGCCGCATCGACGTCAAGCACGGTTCGCGTCTGGAAGCCATCGAGAAGAACCTCAACGGCATGGCGCGCTCGGTCAACAGCGCTCTGGAAGACGCCGCGATGGCTATCGACCAAGTCGGCTCGGTGGACACCAAGACCAATAAGCCCAGCGGGCTGCTCAAAGAGAACGGCGACATTTTGAGCGAGATGCAAGCACCGCTCAAAATGACGCCGGTTCCCTCGGATTCGATCGCCATTCTGCCCTCGTACCCGCAGATGTTCGGCGAGCTTTCGCAGGCGGACGGCGACATGGTTCGCGCGGTAGACGCGGGCCGCGCGTCGGCGATGCAGCTCGATCAGGGCTTGGGCGATCTCGACATGCTCGTGAAGCGTTTGCAGCAGATGCAACTGAACTACTTCAACGACATCTCCGAGGTCGATTACAATTCGCTCGTTCCGTATATGCAGAAGGCGAAGTCGTCGCTGGACCAAGCCGCAGTCTCGGCATCCCAAGGCGCGCAGCTCTACAATATGGCAAGGGTGCATCAGCTCTCGGCTCGCATCACGCTGCTGGGCATGGGTTCCTCGCCGCAGCGGTATGCGACGCTGCAAAAAGCGATTAACGTGCGCTGGAATATCGACGATCTGAGCTACATCGATATGCTGCACGACGACGTCACGCCCGGCGAATTGACCGCCGCGTCCATCGTCGCCGCCGATACCCGCACGACGCCGCAAGCGATTATTCGCGAAGCACATGAATCACATCGCAGCATCGTCGACGTTGCGAATGCGAAGGGCATGCATGCCGAAGCGCTCGAGATCTTCATGGGTCTGATCTATCTCGACTATACCGATGACCCAATCAAAGAAGCGCATCCGACCGGAGGCGCACCCGGACAGACGGGCAACGTCTAGGGAGAAACGCATGGCTACGGCAACTGGTGATATTCTGCGGCTCGTCCGCAAAGGGATCGACGTAAAAACGGTTCACGCGCATACGCGCAAACCGTTCCGGTTCTATCTGTGCGGCGATCCCGCGCTGGTTGCCGAGATGCGCTCGTTTTTACTCTCAGGACATACGGAGGACGCGGTGCCGCAAGACGCCGCGGCGTGTTTGGAAACCATTACTCCCGGCGTTGCGCAACCCACGATTTTGAGTGAAGCGCGCGTCGTGTTGTTTCTTGGCCGCGGCGGCGATGTTTCGAGCGCGGCGATGACGCCGCTGCGCGCTCTCAACCTGCCGATTATCGCGGTGACCGTCGACGAACAGGCGCAGCCGTCGGGTCCGTCAACGCCTCCGCCGCGCGGCGCATTCGCCGAGTACACGGTTACGGCGATTTCACGCGATGCTCTGCGTGGGCGCGTGTTGCCGCATATCGTCGAGGTTTCGAAAGGCGTCGAAATCGCCGTAGGACGTTGTTTGCCGTCGATGCGCGAGGCGGTTGCGGCAAAGCTCACTCGCGACGCAGCGAACAACGCACTCAAAGTTGCACTTGCGAGTGCGGTCGTCGATCATATTCCGGTCGTCGGCCTGGTGATGGGCGTCTTCGCATCGGCCGGTGACATGGTCGCGATTACCGGCATTCAGATGATGCTCATGCTGCAGATTGAGGCGACGTACGGAAAAGACCCGGACCTTCAGCGCATGTGGCAGCTGCTGCCGGTTATCGGCGGCGGCTTCGGATGGCGTTCACTGGCGCGCGAACTTTCGGGATTCATTCCGATCGCGGGAATCGGTATCAAGGGCGCGATAGCGTACGCCGGTACGATCGTTGTTGGCGAGGGCGTGACGTTTTATTACGAACACGGGCGTCACATGAGCTCGGGCCAAGCCAAATCGCTCTACGAGAGCACAAAAAAAGAAGCGCTCTCGTTTGCACGCGATCTTCTAGGACGCTTCTCGAAACGCTAAGAACCGGCGAGCCGGGTCAGCAATTCCTCGTCCGGTAGCCGCTGTAAATCGTACGAAACGCGCGGACGCACTTGCGCCGCTATGCGGGAGCTCATTTGCGCCCGTACCGCCGGTGCCAGCGACTTGCGGCGTGCGACGAACTGGTTGACGACCGCATGTTCTTTCTCGGTGAGCATGGACGTGCGCGGACCTTCCTGCGACTGCGCGAGCAGTGCATTCAGCGACGCGACGGCAGAGTCGCGCACAACGATAGTACCGGCGGCCATATCTCCCAAGCGCTTATTTTCAGTGGAGACGATACTCGCGACCGCGCTGATCGCGTAAAAACCAAACGCCGCCTCGCCGACACGAATCAGGTTGCGAACCGCGGCGCTGGTGAAGTCGATTGGATATCCGCCGTCACGCACCACGCGCAAACCCATGAGTTTCTTACCGGGCGTACGGCCGTTCCAAAACCCCTCGAAGAGAATGAAATAGCCGAAGAACACGAGGAAGACGATCGCCACGATAAACGCGATAGCGAACGACTCGGCGTACTTCGTGCTCGCCGTGGTCCTGACGGTGCGTCCTAGCGGGTTCTGCGCCGCAAGCAGCAAGAGTCCAAAAAAGATCGCCGCGAGGATCGCGATTTGAATGACGAGGTCAATCATGACCGCCAAAAAGCGACTGCCGAGCCCCGCCAATTCATACGAGAACGCGATACTTTCAGGAGTTTGTACGCTAAGCGTGCGGTCCACGTGTTGGACTTCTGCGGCCTCGGTCTTGTCACCCCGAGCTTGTCGAAGAGTGACGTCGAGCTCACGTTAAGCGTGAGTGGCGGGCTCGTGCTTCGACGGGCTCA
>CAZRQS010000153.1:0-6997 GCA_964602255.1 uncultured bacterium
AACGAACCGGCGCTATGTTGCGGGCATAGGGCGCGGGAGCGGCCTGCTCATGACGGGGAACGCTAAACCCGCGGACGACGGGTCGCGGTGCTGCATACGTACGAACGACCGGTGCTGCATACGTGCGGACAACCGGACGCGGAGGTGCATATGTGCGTACGACAGGACGTGGTGCTACGTACGTTCGTATAACCGGACGTGGTGCTACGTACGTTCGTATAACCGGACGTGGTGCTGCATACGTGCGGACAACCGGTCGCGGAGCAGCATACGTGCGGACAACCGGACGTGGCGCGACATCGGTGCGTTCAACCGGTCGCGGCGCGACGTACGTTCGAACAACGGGTCGTGGCGCAACATATGTGCGTTCGACCGGACGCGGTGCGACCACCGGACGCGGCACGACCACTGGACGTGGTGCGGCCACCGCGCGAGGCGCAGCCGTCGCTGCGCGTGCAGGTTTGGCGTCGTTGCCGCGCGCCGCGGCCGGTAGTGCGGAGCATATGAGGATCGCGGCCGAGGCGCTGCTCGCCGCGAATGCTTTGACGAGTTGGGAGTAGTGCATCGTGTCCTCGCTTGTTCCCCAGTTTGGGTCGTCAAGTGAGGAAACGTAACCGGCTCCGGGACGGTTCGCAAGCGAGCCGTACGATGCTTACGTGAAGGCGCTGTGTCCCGTAATCGCTTGGCCCAGGATGAGCGTATGAACTTCGTTCGTGCCTTCGTAAGTAAGCACAGACTCCAGGTTGTTCATGTGCCGGATGATTGGATACTCGAGCGTGACACCGTTGGCGCCCAAGATCGTGCGCGCTTCGCGCGCGATCTGCAGTGCCTCGCGTACGTTGTTGAGTTTTCCGAAACTGACGTGCGAGGGATGAGCGCGCCCTTCGTCTTTCATTCGACCGATATGCAAAGCCAGCAGCGTACCCTTGTTGAGCTCGAGCAGCATGTTGACGAGTTTCTCCTGCGTGAGCTGATACGCGGCGATCGGACGATCGAACTGTACGCGGGCCTTCGCATAGTCCAGCGCGGTTTCGTAACACGAACGCGCTGCTCCCATCGATCCCCAAACGATGCCGAATCGGGCTTCATTCAAACACGCAAGCGGTCCGGCCAGGCCACGCACCTCCGGAAACACCGTTTCGTCCGGAACGCGACAGTTTTCGAGCACGAGTTCGGACGTAACCGACGCGCGGAGCGAAAGTTTGCGCTCGATCGGATGTGCGGAAAAGCCTTTTGTGTCCGTTGGTACGGCGAAGCCGCGAATGCCGTCGCCGGTTTGCGCCCAGACGACCGCGACGTCCGCGATGCCGCCGTTGGTGATCCACATTTTGGTGCCGTTAATCACCCAGTCGCTGCCGTCGCGCTTTGCGAACGTGCGCATGCCGGCGGGATTACTTCCGAAGTCCGGTTCGGTCAGACCGAAGCACCCCAGCGCTTCGCCCTTCGCCATCCGCGGCAACCACAAATGTTTTTGCTCTTCGCTCGCCCAGCGATGAATCGCATACATCGCAAGCGATCCTTGTACGGAAGCGAAGCTGCGCACGCCCGAATCGCCGGCCTCTAATTCCATGCATGCAATGCCGTACGCCACCGCGCTCGCACCCGGACATCCGTAGCCTTGCAGGTGCATTCCTAATAAACCGAGCGAGCCGAGCTGTTTCCCGAGATCGCGCGGAAGCGTGCCTTCCTCAAACCATTGCGCAACGTTAGGGAGAATACGATCGCGAACGAACGCCCGAACTGTATCGCGGATCAAGCGTTCTTCTTCCGTCAGCAAAGCGTCGATGTTCAGGAAGTCTACGGGGTTCGGCGCTGCAACGCGCGCTTGGGTCGTAGTCATATCCTACCGTTTCAGAATGCGAGCAATCTTGTCGAAGAGCGCTTCCATCGAACGTTCGTTGGCATCCTCTAGCCGCCGCCAAAGTAACCGTCCTTCGGTATCGCTCAGGGTGGCATCGACTCGGTGTTGCACGGTTGTTTTTTTCGCGTCGCCGCTTAGGTAAAATCCATGCGTGCCCTCAAAACCTTCGTTTTGAATTCGCCACACGATTCGCTCTTCCGGAACCACCTCTTCAAGAATTGCATGAAAGCCGTGATGCCATTCCTCCGTTTTTCCTGGTACCAGTGGACCGGGGGAACGCATGAACGGCTGCGCTGGGAACGGCCACACAATATCGTTGGACGTACCCATGTCGACCAATAATTGGAAGATACGGCGCCGCGTGCCGGAAAAAGTACGTTCTCGGATGTCTTGCAGCGGTATCGGCATGAAGCGACTTTCGCCGGGCGACCAGGCGTATCCATGCCGTCAACTGGGTAGACCTGTTTAAATGGCCCTAGGGGAGTCGGCCGGATCCGTCAAGCCGCTTGACCATGAGCGGCTCAGCCGCATTGCATCTCGTGTGCCCGTTGGTTTTTTGGAAGCCGACGCGCACGGGAATTTGACGTGGGCTTCAGCGCGTTTTTACGAGTTGGCCGGCATCAACGAAGACCTCGCGCTGCGGCGCGGCTGGTTTAATGGCGTCGATTCGCGGGACCGCGCGCGCGTTGAACAGGCTTGGAACGACGCCACTTCGCACGGTGTGCCGTCGGAATTGCACTTCCGGTTCTCGCGCTTGATGGATTGTCTTCACGCGCGTTTGCTACTCGTGCCCTTATTGGACAACGCGGGACTGGTTACGGGTTTTGCGGCTTCGGTCACCGATATTACGGCGTTCATTGAAAAAGAAGCAATCCTCGAACAAGCCGGAGAGCAGTTTCGCGCGATGACCGAGGCGATGCCGCAGCTTGCATGGGTCGCGGACTCTGAGGGCACCATCGAGTACTACAATACGCCCTGGATTGAATACACGGGTCTTTCCGTTGACGACATGCGCCGTAAGGGCACAAAAGGCATCGTTCATCCGGACGAGCTCGGTTTGACGTGGCAGCGATGGAACGAAGCGCTCGCCACGGGCAGTCCCTACGAACAAGAATACCGCTTACGGCGAAAGAGCGACGGTTCATACCGGTGGTTCATAGCACGCGCCATGCCGGTGCGTAACGCTGAGGGAGCGATCCAGCATTGGATTGGTACCGCCACCGATATCGACGCGCAAAAGCGCGCGAACGCGAATCTGCGATTCGTCATCGACGCATCGGTGGCCTTCGAAACCTCGTATGACGTTGACGCGATATGTCAAATGCTCGCAAACCTTGCCGTAAATCGCGTCGCGGATTGGTGCTTCATATCGCTCGCCGAGGGACGCGGTAAATATCGGACCGCGGCAATCGCGCACCGCGACCCGACACGGTTGCATTATATCGAGCAGTTCCGCGATCAATATCCGACACGCGAAGACAGTCCCCTCGATCAAGCGGTGCGCCGCAATACGCCGCTGCTCGTACCTCATGTAACGACGGAACAAATCGCCGAAACCGCTCAGAACGAGCAACATTTGCAGCTCCTGGAAAGCTTGCAGATGCGCTCGGCAATGATCGTTCCGCTGTCCACGGACAAAGGTGAGGTTTACGGTGCGGTCTCACTCGCCTCGTCGGAATCCGGCCGTACGTTCACGACCGAAGACCTCGAGGTTTTGCAGATGGTGGCGCGGCGAGCCGCGGCCGCTATCCATACGGCCAAAGCGTTCGAGCAAGAGCGTCAGCGGTCGGAGCGCTCGCGATTCATTGCGCGGGCAAGCGAGCTCGTTTTCGAATCGCTAGATCTGCAGTCAACATTCGACAGCTTGACAGATTTCATCGTGAGCGAGTGGGCGGACCTCGCGTACGTCATGCAGATCGAGGACGGTACGATTTTGCGCACGACGTCGTGCGCGCACCACGATCCCGCAAAAGCCGCGATTGCTGCGCGCTTGCGAGGCCAGCGAACGCTACGCCCGGACGCCGAAGAACGCGCTATCCAAATGCTTTCGCGGCATAAGGCGGTGCTGCACTCCCAAATGATACCCGAACAGTCCCTTCCGCAAATGTGGGAGTATTTGTCGGCAGACGTTCGAGCGCTGAACATTCACTCCGCGATCACGATTCCGCTTTACTCGCGCGGAGAGACACTGGGTGCGCTGGTCGTATGCCGGTGTGATTCGCCGAACGACTACACAGAAGCCGATCTCCCGGTATTTCTCGACTTAGGTCGCAGAGTTTCGATCGCGATGGAACACGCAAGCACGCTTCAGCGCGAACGCCGCATCGCCGAAGCGCTGCAGCAGACGCTGCTGCCCTCGACCGACATGCTGCCCGCGCCTTCGGACCTTTCATTCGATTCGGAGTATCGACCGAGTTCGCATGAAGCAGACGTTGGCGGTGATTGGTACGACGCTGTAACGTTGCCTGACGGATCGATTATGATTAGCGTTGGCGACGTCACGGGACGCGGACTTGCCGCGGCTGGGCTAATGGGCAAACTGCGGCAAGCGATCAGCATGGCTTCCATGTACGAACGCGACCCCGCGCGAATTCTCGACGCGTTAGATTTTCAATTGCGATCGCGCGGCACGGAAGCGATCGCGACCGCTTTCGTCGGTGTCATCGACCCCACGCATAAGACGCTCATGTACGCGAATGCAGGCCATCCCGCACCGCTACTGCGCGGCGACGGGACACTGCTCTCGCTGTATACCGGCGGATTACCGCTCGGACTGCGCGACAGTGCCGAACCCGAGCACTCGCAAAGCGTCTCGCTCAAAGACGCGCGGCTTCTAGCACTGTATACGGATGGATTAGTTGAAGGCACGCGCGATCTCGCATTTGGCGAACGGCGGCTGCGACAGGTCATATTATCGCAAGCCATACTCTTCGTGCGCAACCCGGCGCGCCTACTGTGCGATGCATGTTTACCGTTCGAATCGCAAGACGACACCGCCGTACTGACCGTACTTTTCGGCGAACGCACACATTGGTCGTTCGATGCCGAGAATGCGCAAGCGGCGCACGATGCGCGCGCGCAATTCGTCGCGGCGCTGCGTGAACGTGCGCCGGCTGGGTCCGATTTTAGCGCTGCCGAGTTGGTATTCGGCGAATTAGTCGGAAACGTAGTGCGCCATGCGCCGGGCCCGATCGACGTTCAGCTCGAGTGGTCGGGAACGCATCCAGTTCTGCACGTGACCGATCGCGGCAAAGGTTTCATCCGGGACCCGGCGCTCCCCGCGGACGTGCTGAGCGAATCGGGCCGCGGTCTGTACATCATCTCGCAGCTGACCCGCGAATTGCACATCGAGCGTATTCCGGGATATGGCAACCACGTAAGCGGGGTTCTGAAGATCTAACTCTTCACGCCGGTGTGCGGTCCGACGTCTTTTTCGGCGATTCTTCCGAGGGTCTGAATCACCACTGTGGCGACAATCGTGATGACGATAGCATAGACCAACTCGGCCCAAACGCCCGCGCCCGGTTTGAGAAACAGGGCGATGATGTCCGTAATGAATTTGTTCCAAGCGAGCGCCGCAATCAAGCCGAACCCCGCGGTTGCCAGGGCGATCATGGTGCCTAAATAGGATGGTTTGACTTCCATAATTACCTCCGTTACTGTTGAGTTTACCATGAAGCGCCCGCATGACTTAGGCGGCTCCCTCACGACTGGGCCTATCGACACGCATGACGACGCGGAACCCTTCCATCACGAATGGGAAGCGCGCGTGTTTGCAATCAATCGGACGTTGCTCGCGCGGGGCATCTACACCCTGGACGAGTTCCGCTACGCTATCGAACGCATGCAGCCCGAAGAGTACCGAAATGCCTCGTATTACGAGCGCTGGCTACATGCGATAGAAACGTTGCTTGCCGAGAAGCACGTGCTTCAAGGATGAGGTTTGAAGCCGGAGCGCGCGTACGTACGCGCCCCCAGCGCCAAAATGGCCACACACGCCTTCCCGGCTATTTGCAATGCAAGGCCGGAGTAGTCGTGCAAGCATTGGGTGAGTTTCCGCTTGCGGACGATCGCGCGCGTGAACCGAAGAATGCTCGCTTCAGCGAGCTCTATACGGTATGCTTTGCATCGCGTGATGTTTGGGGCGACGACGTAGATACTGGGACGATCTGCGCCGATCTGTTTGAAGAGTATTTGGAGCCGTTGCAATGAGCGTTCACGACCACGAGCATAGCGCTGCGGTATCACAACGGGTTAAACAGCTTGTCGCAACGTTGGAGAGCAGCGGACTAACAAGCGAAATTGAGCTCGATAAGCTCGTCGAAGCGTACCTTCTGCATTCGCGGCCGGAGAATGGCTACCGCATCGTTGCGCGTGCGTGGACGGATCCGCAATACAAAGCGCGCTTACTCAGCGATGCCAATGCTGCAGTAGCAGAACTCGGTGTCGATTTGCGCCACTGGTCTCCGGTCCGGCTGCAAGTTGTCGAAAACACGCCGCAGGTGCACAACCTCATCGTTTGTACGCTGTGCTCGTGCTATCCCATTGCGCTGCTCGGTCCGTCTCCGGCATGGTACAAGAGCGACGCCTATCGCGCACGCGCAGTTCGCGATCCGCGTGGCGTGCTAGCAGAATTCGGCGTAAGCCTTCCAGCGGAAAAGCAAGTAACGGTATGGGATAGCACCGCGGACGTACGCTATATGGTGCTGCCGGAACGTCCGCCCGGTGCTGAGGATCTCACCGAACCCGAGCTCGCGGCACGCGTTACTCGAAATGGATTGATTGGGACTGCGCTTCTTTAGCCCGATCGCCGTCAACGCGCTCTATCTGGCCGGTCACGAGGTTTAGCGGAAACCCGTCCCCGTTACTGAGCCAGACGTGGTTTCCGTCGCGGACGACCTTCAGGGTCTTCGACTCGACAAAAGCGACTAGGACCATCTCGAAAAGATGCATGCCCTATTCCTCCACACCACGACGATTCTTTGCGCCTTCGCTCGCCAGCCTTGGGCACAACCTGTGTCGTGCTGAGGATAAAGTCACTTTATTGCGGATATGTTGTGGATAAGTGACAAAAGGTGGGCGGAATCGGGTAGGAGGGGCCGCTAAAGGCCCCGTCCTCCCACACCACCGGACGTG
>CAZRQS010000154.1:0-6941 GCA_964602255.1 uncultured bacterium
GCAAACAAGCGAAACTCTTGCTCGCTATAAAATGTTCGATCCATAGGTTCGGCGAAGTATCCACCTCGTGAAAGAGCGTCGGTCGCCGAAGTTTCTGCGCTGAGGTCTGCACTCCTGACAGACCCCAGGACTGAACTCATCGCGCAGGCCGAAGCGTATCTCGAAGATTTACGAGCTGCCACGGCAGCCGCCCACGATCGTCTCTGCGCCGGCACCATGCGTCTGCACCCGCAGGCGCACGTCGATGAACCTGTGCCCGACCCGGAGCGCTTCGTGGATGACCCGATCTTCATGACGCGCGAGTTTGACGTGCCGCCGCAGGCTATTTGGAAAGATTGAAACGACTTAAGTGAACAACGACATTATCTCGCAAATCAACGTCGAAGACGAAATGCGGGAGAGCTATCTCTCGTATGCGATGTCCGTCATCGCCTCGCGGGCATTGCCCGACGTTCGCGACGGACTCAAACCCGTGCAACGCCGCATCCTTTTCGCGATGCGCGAGATGGGAATGGAGCCGACCAAACAGCACCGCAAGTGCGCCGGTATCATCGGCGAAGTGCTCAAGTCGTTCCATCCGCACGGCGACGGTTCGGTGTACGACGCGCTCGTTCGCATGGCGCAGGATTTTACGCTGCGTTATCCGCTCGTCGACGGCCATGGAAACTTCGGTTCGATCGATCCCGATCCGCCGGCAGCGTACCGGTATACCGAAGGGCGCCTGGCGCGTCCGGCACTGGAAGTGCTGGGCGATATCGATAAAGAGACCGTGCCGTTCGTCCCCAATTTCGATAATCAGGGAAGCGAACCGGCGGTATTGCCCGGCAAATTGCCGCAGCTATTGCTCAACGGTTCCAGCGGTATTGCCGTCGGCATGGCGACGAACATTCCGCCGCATAATTTAAACGAGATTGCGGATGCGATTGCGGCCATCATCGACGATCCGCAAGTTAGCGATGATGCGCTTTGCGATATCGTGACCGGCCCCGACTTTCCGACCGGCGGTATCATCATGGGCCAAGAAGCGGTTCGTGAAGCGTACAAGACGGGACGCGGTTCAATTGCCATTCGGGGCAAGGCGGAGATCGTTGAAGAGAAAGGCCGCCACAAGATCGTGATTACGGAGATTCCGTATCAGGTCTACAAGAGCCGCATCGTCGAGGCGATTGCCGAAGCGCATGCCGAGAAGCGTATTCAAGGCATTTCCGCGCTGCATGACGAGTCGAACCGCAAAGGTATGCGCGTCGTCGTCGAGCTGCAGAAGAGTGCGACGCCCAAAGTCGTGCTCAACCAGCTCTACAAGCACACGCCGCTGCAGTCCAGCTTCGGCTTCAACATGCTGGCGCTCGTGCCGGTCGGCGATCCGCGCTCTGATGGGACGGTCGCGATCGAGCCGCAAGTGCTCTCGCTCAAGCAGCTGCTCGAGCACTACATCGCGCATCGCAAAGATGTCGTCACCAAGCGCACGCAGTACGACCTGCGCAAGGCTGAAGAACGCGCGCATCTTCTCGAAGGCTACCGCATCGCGCTCGACAACATCGATGAAGTCATCGAGATCGTGCGCGGCAGTCAGACGACCGACGAAGCGCGGCAGAAGCTCACCGCGCGCTTCAATCTCTCGGACGTTCAGGCCAACGCGATCGTCGACATGCGTCTGCGCACGCTGGTCGGCCTCGAGCGGCAGAAGATTGAAGACGAGTACAACCAGCTCATCAAGCTGATCGCGGAGTTGCAAGACATTCTCAAGAGTCCGCGCCGCATCGCCGGCATCGTCAAAACCGAGATCCAAGAGGTCAAGAAAAAACACGGCGACGAGCGCCGCACCGAAATCATTCCGGCGGAAGACGAGTTCTCCGTGGAAGCGCTGATCCCGAACATCGACGTGGTCGTCACGTACACGGTGGGTGGTTACATCAAGCGCGTCTCGGTGGACACGTTCAAAACGCAAAACCGCGGCGGCCGCGGTGTCATCGGCATCTCAAACCTCAAACGTGAAGACGTCGTCACGAACTTCTTCATCACCAAGACTCACGATCACGTCCTGTTCTTCACGAACAAGGGACGCGCGTATCGTTTGCGCGGCTTCGAGATTCCGGACACGACGCGTCAAGCGCGCGGAACCGCGCTGGTCAACCTGCTTACGCTGCCGCCCGGCGAGTACGTCACGGCGGTGTTCCCGGTTCGCAACTTCGGCGGCGAGCGCTACATGGTGATGGTTACCAAGAGCGGCGTCATCAAGAAGACGAAGCTGGAAGAGTTCTCCAACGTGCGCCGCAACGGTCTCAACGCGATTAACCTTGATGAAGGCGACGAACTGCTCGCGGTCGACCTCTCGGACGGAACGCGCGACATCATCCTTGGAACGGTTCAGGGCATGGCCGTGCATTTCAACGAGAAGGACGTCCGGCCGATGGGCCGCAACGCGCGCGGCGTGAAGGGCATGACGCTCGAGAAGGGCGACGCCATCGTCGCGATGGACGTGCTCGAAGACCAGCGCCGCGAAGTGCTGCTCGTCACGACCCGGGCGTTCGGTAAACGCACGCCGATCGACGACTACCGCCACACGTCGCGCGGCGGCAAGGGGGTCAAGGCGTTCGCCAAGGAGCGCGAGGACATCGGCAAGGTCGTGGATCAGATTCTCGTCGCGCCGGAGGACGAGATCTTAATGATGACGTCCTCGAACCAGGTCATTCGCCTTCGCGTCTGCGACATTCGCAAAGCCGGCCGCTCGACCAAGGGCGTTCGTTTGCAGCGTCTTGGAGAGGGTGACGAAGTGATTGCGATCACGAACCTGGGCAAACAAGCCAAGCAGATCACCGAGATCACAGGAGAACCGGCCGAGTTGCCGTCGTAGTGGCGGCGGCTGAAACCCCTAGTATCCCTCGTCCGGTTAAAGTCCAGAAGGAGAGCAAGCCAAAAGCATGAGTGCATTAGCCGACGTATCACAATCGAATTTTCAACAGGAGGTCCTGAGCTCGAGCAAACCCGTGCTCGTGGATTTCTGGGCACCCTGGTGCGGCCCGTGCAAGATGCTTGGGCCGGTGGTCGAGAAAGTCGCGAACTCACACGCGGATCGCGCGAAGTTCGTGAAGCTGAATACCGACGAGAATCCCAACCTCGCGGGACAGTATCAGGTGTCCGGTATTCCGTGCCTGATTCTGTTCAAAGGCGGCAAGCCGGTAGATCGCATCGTTGGATACGTCTCGGAGCAGACGATCAATTCGATGCTCAGCAAGCACGTCGCGTAAGGTATGAAACGGGGGAGCCCTACGGGCTCTGCCCGTAGGGGGCGCGCAGACACGGATGTCGGAGCGCCGGTTAAACCGATGCGCGGGATTCCACCCGTGCATCGTTTTTTGTCTGATCCGGGCATCGCAATATTCGAAACGATGCTTGGGAAAGACACCGTAAAGCGGCGCATTACGGAAACACTCGACGCCGTGCGCGCCGTGCCCAACGGATCGATTCCGCCCTATGATGTGCTGTGCGCATCGGTCGTCGAACGTTTGGAGTACGAGCGGCACGAGACGCTGCTGCCGGTTATCAACGCGACCGGCGTTCTGCTGCACACGAATCTCGGGCGCGCACCGATTGCGCGAGCTGCGCTCGACGCGATTGAACGCATCGGCAGCGGTTATTCGAACATCGAGTACGATGTGAGCGAAGGCCGTCGCGGGTCGCGTTACGCGCGGGCGAGCGGTATTCTTCGTGCGGTCACGGGTGCACAGGATGCGCTGGTCGTGAACAACTGCGCCGCGGCGGTGCTGCTTGTCCTTGACACATTCGCCAAGGGACGGGAAGTCGTCGTTTCGCGCAATCAGCTCGTCGAAGTAGGTGGCGGCTTCCGCTTACCCGACGTGCTCGAGCGCAGCGGCGCGCAGCTGGTCGAAGTCGGTGCGACGAACAAAGTATACTTGCGTGACTTCGAACGCGCTCTCTCGCCGCGTACTGCGCTGCTGCTGCGATCGCATCTTTCGAACTATCGCATCTCGGGATTTACACACGACGTCGAACCGAAAGACCTTGTCGCGCTAGGACGGCGCGCAGGCATTCCGGTCGTTGAGGATCTCGGCAGCGGAGCACTCGTCGATTTGCGCGAGTACGGATTGCCTCACGAACGTACGGTTCAAGAAGCCGTTGCAGACGGAATCGATTTGGTGACGTTCTCCGGCGACAAACTTTTGGGCGGACCGCAAGCCGGCATCATTGCCGGATCGACCGCGCTCATTGCACGGCTGCGCAACAATCCGATGATTCGCGCGCTGCGCGTAGACAAACTCACGTTTGCGGCACTCATTGAAACAGTGCGCTTATATACCGTTCCGGAGCGCCGCACGGAGATTCCGTTCTTTCGCATGCTCGGTGCCACCGTGGAGGACCTTTATACGCGCGCGGAGCGATACTGTGAAGCCGTGCCGGGCGCAAAGGCCGTGCAGACGAGTGCGTATGTCGGAGGCGGATCCCTTCCCGAGAACGCGATTGCATCGGTTGCTGTGGCTCTGCAGCCGCAGCGAGGCGCGGGCGATGTTGCGGCGCGACTGCGACGGGCAGCGACGCCGATCGTCGCGCGCATCGAGGAGCAGCGTATTCTTTTGGATCTGCGGACCGTTGCGCCGGAGCAAGACGCGCAGGTAATCGCAGCGCTTCAATCGATCCTGCGTTAAGCATGCACATAATCGGTACCGCCGGTCACGTCGACCACGGAAAATCATCGCTGGTCAACGCCCTCACCGGGACCAATCCCGATCGTTGGCTTGAAGAACAGCTGCGCGGCATGACGCTCGACCTAGGTTTTGCGCATCTGCGTTTCGATGACGGGATCGAAGCGGGAATCGTCGACGTTCCGGGGCACGAGCGATTTTTGCACAACATGCTCGCGGGTGCTGCAGGCATGGAGTTGCTGCTGCTCGTGATCGCGGCTACCGAAGGCGTTATGCCGCAGACGGTCGAGCATTTACAAATTCTGCAATATCTCAACGTGCGTGACGTCATCGTCGTGCTGACGAAGATGGATTTGATTCCGTCGCAGCAAGGCGGAGCGATCTGCTCGCGCGTTCACGAGCAACTCGCCGGAACGATCGCGGCCGACGCGCCGATCTTTGCCGTTTCAACGGTGACGGGATACAATCTCGACGTTTTGCGTCAGGGAATCCATCAGGCGCTCGCGCGGCTGACAGCGCGCGAACCCGACGCGCCGGCGTACTTGCCCATCGATCGCGTTTTCGCGTTGCCCGGACTCGGCACGATCGTGACCGGAACGCTTATGCAAGGGCGCGTTGCGGTTGGCGATACGTTGACGCTGCAGCCTTCGGGGCAATCCGTGCGCGTTCGCAGCCTGCAAACGTTCGGCCAAAAGCGCGAACGCGTAGAAGGCGGCGCTCGCGTGGCGGTCAACGTACCCGCGGTAGGCGCGCATGACATCGCGCGCGGCGAGATGCTGGTTGCGCCGCAATTTGCCGCCACCGACAGTTATGCCGTGCGCTTTACGCCGTTGCCGGACGCGCTGTCCTTGCTGCGCCGTCGCAACGCCGTACGGGCTTATATCGGTTCAGCCGAAATTCTCGGCACGCTCCTGTTCGATGAAGTTCCGCACGACGCAAGCGAAGTACGGGGACAGCTGTTTTTGCGTCGCGCGACAGTTGGGTATCCCGGAACCGCGTTTGTCGTGCGGCGGCTCTCGCCGAAGAATCTTTTGGGCGGCGGCCGCATAGAAGGCGCGGGGGCGTTTTCCGAGGCCGCGCAAACTGGTCACAGCCCGCATGAAATGGCGGTGCTTGCCGTTTTGCGTAAAGCGGAACTCGTGGCGTTCACGCTTCCCGAAATCGCACGTGAAGCGAATCTCCGCGAAGATGCCGTGCAAACGACGCTTGCGTCGCTTCTGGAGCGCGGCGAAGCGATCCACGTTCTGCGTCCTCCCGCGTACGTCTACGCACAAGCCGCTCAGGGACTACTTTCGCGCGCGCTCGCGCATTTGGAACAGCAGCAACAAGCGGAATCGTGGGCAATGGGCGTTACGTCGTTGCTACTCTCGCGAGCACTCGCGGTAGACGAAACGCTGCTCCTTCGCATTCTAGCTGCGTTTGCGGAAGAAGGACGGATCGCGCATCGTTCGGGTTACTATTCAACAACGGACTTCACGCCGAAACTCACCGCCCAGCAGCAGACCTTTTTCGATCAGGTCCTGGTGAAAGATCCAGCCAATCCGTTCGTGCCCACGCCGCTCGCTGAGGTTGTAGCAAATGTGAAGCAGTCGCATATTGCGGGCATATCAAAAGCGTTTGACACGCTGCTTGCAAAAGGCGCGCTGGTCAAGGTGAACGACGAACTCTATCGCGGCTCGCAAGTCGCGACCATCCACGCGCGCGTCGAGAGCTTTCTGCGCGCGAACCAGAAGATGACGATGGCCGAGTTCCGCGACCTCATCGGCACGTCACGCAAATACGCCGTCCCGCTACTAGAATGGTTCGACGCCCGCGGCATCACGGTACGCAGCGGCGACTACCGAATGCTACGCGCCACGCCTTCACGCACGACGTGATCGCGGAGTCTCCTTTCGACAGGGTCAGGGTGATAAAAAGCGACCGCGGCGCGCGCGTTAAGTCATGGTGAGCTTGTCGAACCATGATCGCGCCACCCACGCTTAGCCTGATCTCGGCGTCACCCTTCGACAAGCTCAGGGTGACAAAAAGCGACCAAGGCGCGCGCGTTCGTGTGTCATGGTGAGCTTGTCGAACCATGACTGCGCCACTCACGCTTAGCGTGGATCTCGGAGTCACCCTTCGACAAGCTCAGGGTGACAAAAAGCGACCAAGGCGCGCGCGTTCGTGTGTCATGGTGAGCTTGTCGAACCATGACTGCGCCACTCACGCTTAGCGTGGATCTCGGAGTCACCCTTCGACAAGCTCAGGGTGACAAAAAGCGACCAAGGCGCGCGCGTTCGT